>NZ_SNUT01000002.1:0-300000 GCF_012027615.1 Thermococcus sp. 21S7 | reverse complement strand
CACGTTTACAGGAAGATAGGCGACCTCAATGCCGCGGTGGAGATACTCAACAGGGCCGGCCTGAGCGATGCCGTTCTTTACCGCGCCAAGTACGGTGAGCTGAGCACGGGTCAGAAGGAGAGGGCGAGGATAGCGTCACTTTTGGCTGAGAAGCCGAATCTGCTTCTAATGGATGAATTTGCGGCCCACCTCGATACGCTCACCGCAATGCGCGTTGCCAAGAAGGTCGCCGAGATAATCAGGGAGGCAGGCATAACAGCGCTCATAATCACCCACCGGCCAGAGGTGTTAAAGGCCCTTGACCCTGACAGGGTGCTCTTCGTCGGCTACGGGACGGCGAGGCTTCAAACTAAACCGGAAGGCCTGGGAGGGGGCCGTGAATGAGCCTCAGCAGGCCCACGAGTATTGGCTGATGAATCACGTAAATCAGAAGGGTGTGCCTCCCTGCGAAGGCGGCGAAGTGAACCAGCGGATTCGATGGGAGGAATATCTCCTGTTTTCTCCTTCCGTCCGGGTAGAAAACGCTCCCGGCGGCCATTCCAAGGAGGAAGACCCCGAACCAGGGGAATACCGGGAAGTAATCGGGGGCGAAGTAGTTCTCAGGCATGATTCCCACGGGCAGAAGCCAGGGCCCATCGTGGAAGTTTCTGATGACGAGATACCCGAGAATAAAGAACGCGGCCCAGAGTGCATTGAGGCTCCCAAACCTGTGAAAAAACATTCCAAGGAGGGTGGCGACCGCGAGGAGATGGAGGATTCCAAAATGTACCGTCATCCCCAGTGAGTGCGTGGTGGCCGTAATCAGCAATCCCATGCCAAAGAGCTTGAAAAAGCGCCGGAGGTACTTCAGATGGGGGCCGGGCTTTTTCCCCAGTGTTCTGGAGTAGCTTATCCACATGGAGAGACCCGAGGCGAAGACGAATATCGTGGCCGTGGTGATGGCAAACACCATCCAGAAATCCCGGTGGGAGGAGTACCCTAGAAAGAGCTGAAGGTCTGTAATGAAGTTAGAGACCACCATCATCGTTATTCCAACGCCGCGCAGCAGGTCTATCTCCCAGTAGCGGCGGTCGGTGTATACATCGGAGCCAAACATAGGAGTGTCTCGACCTCCTACTAAATAGAACTTTCGCTCAGAGGAGGACGCAGAGCAGGTCAAAGAGAACCGACCCGAACCAGTGGAGCAGGAAGCTGGGGAGGAAGCTCTCACCCTTGAGGTCGAGCTTGGCGAAGATTATCCCCGCCACAAAAGAGTAAGGAACCTCTATGCCAGGTTTGCCAATGTGCGCGAGCGCGTAGGGAATGTCCTGGGCGAGTATGCCTAGCCATTCGTTCTTCCTGGCGAGCGGAAAGAGGAGGATTCCCCTGTAGAACGCCTCGTGGGAGAACATTATCACCCCAACGGCCAGTTCCTTGAGGAAGAAGTCGCCCCAGCCGGAGTACTCGAATATCGGGTAGTACTCCTTCATCGAGGGCACGGTTACGCCGTAGAGGCTCAGCGGTATGGCCGCCAGAAAGAGCATGAGGGCCCATTTGTATCCCGTCTTCTTTCCAATTCCCATCCCCATATCCTCAGGTCTAAAACCAAGGAACCTCGCGAGGAGCAGGGGCACGGCGAAGTAGCAGAGAAAGTTATAGCCCGCCCATCGGAAAATTCCACCCCCGCTGTAGCGGACGAGGAGGATAAAGGGAAGCAGTGCGACGTAGAGAACCCACGGGTTTCTTCTGAGCCTCATGGGGGCTCACACCATGAAGCTGATCTGAACGTTGTTTGCATAGCGGCGAATCTCAATACCCCGGTTCGTAAAGACAATGCCGATTTCCAGGGGTCTCTTGGGATTCGCCCTTCTTATCACCCTGATTCCAACCTCGTTGCCTATCCTGTCCTTGTTAAGGCGGCTGACGTGGCTGTAGAGCAGGGTTAGGAAGTTCCGGTAGTCCTGCATCTCCTCAAAGAACTCCTTCTGCTCCGGGTTCAGTCCCGGGTACACGTACCTGTGGAAGAACCAGTCGAATGAGCTCCTCGTCTCGGTGGCATAGGCGAACAGGAGCCTGTAAAATTCCAGGTTTTTGTTCCCAAAGGCGGAGTCAATGTGCTCCATTGCCTTTCCAAAGTAGTTAACGGCCTCCCCAACCTTCATGTTTATAAGTCTCACCTCAACATCGCTTCCCTTGATGAGCAGTTCAACGTACCTGTTGGCCCCAAAGTCCATGTATATAGTGTTGTAGAACAGGACGAGCTTTCTTGGCCTGAACCTCATGTATTGGAGCAGCCGCCGTATAATGTCCCCGAGTCTGTTGAGTCCCCTGGGGTCCCCTATCATGAGCGTTTCAATGCCGTTTATGGTGTCCATAACTGCGACATCGTTGTCAAGCCAAAAATTGACCTCACGCCGCCACCCGGGCATGTTGTATCTGTTGAGTATCTTAAGTTCAGTGATAGAAACAGGCACTTCCTTTTGAATCCTCCCAAAGCGCTTCTTAAACACCACTACGGGATGATACCCGTTCGAAGGGTTTATCCTGGATACCGGTATATCCGCAACGGCCCGAAGGGCCAGAAGGGCGTTCCTTATTTGAGGAATATCCTCACGGGTAAACCTGGAACCTAGATCCTCAAGGAGTATCCTCAGCCTCTCCTCACTCACCATAGCCCACACCAAAATTAAGTATCAAAAAGAGGGGTTAAAAACTCACTCCTTCTTTTCGCCGGCTTCCTCGGCGGCCTTGACCTTCTTCTTGCTGGTGGTCTTCTTGGTGGTAGTCCTCCGGGTCTTTCTGCCCTTGGTGCTCTTCCTGGTGGTTTTTCTCTTGGGCTTCTTTTCCTTCTCTGCCTCGTCAGCCTTCTCGGTCTCCTTCGGCTCCTCGGTCTTCTCCTCAGCGGCTTCTTCGGGCTTTTCCTCCGTATCGGCTTCTTCCTTGGCCTCCTCAGCTTTTTCTGCGGTCTCTTTGGGGGTTTCAACGCCCTCCTGCTCTTCCACCGTTTCGGTGGCCTCTTCGACCTCCTCCGGCGGTCTGAGGAGCTCTTCAACGCTCGGTTTGAACTTGACCTCTTCGTAGCCTATGAACTTGAGGTCGCTCTCAAGGAGTATCTCGCCGAGAACGAGGGTGTTCTTGTCGACCTCATTAACGAGTCCCCCAAAGTCAACGGTGACGTCCTTTTCGCCGACCTCGATGATGACCTTTTCGGTGTTAACCCGCGGCATGCGGAGCTCTATGAGGGCCTTCACCTTCTCGATCGGGTCTTCAATCTTCTCGACTATCTCCACCTCGTAGACGAGGTGCTTGCCTGCGTAGGGGTGGTTAAAGTCAACCCTAACACGGCCGCCGCTGACGGTCATGACCTTACCTTTGAGCTTCCTTCCGCCCTCTGTCTCTATCTCAACGGGCATCCCCGGGAACGGGTAGATGCCCTGCCTCCTGAACTGGCCGAGGGTGAAGGTCTTGATGAGCTTGGGGTCGCGCTTTCCGAAGCCTTTCTCGGGCGGAACGGTTATCTCGTACTTCTCACCGACTTCCAGTCCTTCAAGCTGCTCGTCGAGGCCTCCGAGAACGTGGCCCGCCCCAACGGCTATCGGAACCGGGCCGTAGATTCCCTTCTCCGAGTATATTCCGGCCGCCTTGGCGACATCCTCAAAGGTGGTGTCAAATATCTCACCGGTCTCCTCGACCTTTCCGGTGTAGTGAAGCCTTATGACGTCTCCCTTCTGAACCTTCATCATCGTAACCTCCTTTCACTGCTCTAACCCCGATTGACGGGGTCGGTTTTTAAGCTTTTGCCGAGGTACTGGCGCGGCAAAGGGTTCCGAAACAATCGAAAGCATGCCCAAATCTGCCCAGAGCGAAGGCGATAACCTAATAAAAGGGCTTTGCAAAGTTCCCCCGGTGGTGAGGAGATGGCCATAAGAGTGTACAACACCCTGACAAAGCAGAAGGAGGAGTTCAGGCCCCTTAGGGAAGGCGAGGTCAGGATGTACGTCTGTGGGCCGACGGTTTACGATTACACTCACCTAGGTCACGCTAGGACATACATAGCCTTCGACGTTATCAGGAGATACCTGGAGCACCGCGGTTACACCGTTCTCCTGGTGATGAACTTCACGGACATAGATGACAAGATAATCCGGCGCGCCAACGAGACCGGCGAAGATCCGAGGGAGCTGGCCGAGAGGTTCCTCCGCTACTTCCGTGAGGACATGAAAGCTCTCAAGGTCAAGCCGGCAGACATCTATCCGCGCGTTACCGAACACATCGAGGACATCATAGACTTCGTGAGGAAGCTCCAGGAGAGGGGCTACGCCTACGAGGGAAGCGACGGTGTTTACTTTGAGGTCAGGAGATTTAAGGACTACGGAAAGCTGAGCAAGATAAAGCTGGAGGACCTCGTGAAGGGCGCGCGCGTCGAGCCGGGCGAGGGCAAGAAAAATCCCGAGGATTTCGCCCTCTGGAAGAAGGCAAAGCCCGGAGAGCCGAAATGGGAAAGCCCCTGGGGCGAGGGAAGGCCCGGCTGGCACATAGAGTGCTCCACGATGAGCACCAAGTACCTCGGTGAGAGCTTTGACATCCACGGCGGCGGCAACGACCTCATCTTCCCGCACCACGAGAACGAGATAGCCCAGACGGAAGCCTGCACAGGGCACGAGTGGGTTCGCTACTGGCTCCACACCGGCTTCCTGATGGTGAACGGGGAGAAGATGAGCAAGAGCCTCGGCAACTTCGTGACCATAAGGGAGATGCTCGAACGCTACGACCCCGAGGTCATAAGGCTCTTCGTCCTCCAGAGGCACTACCGCTCGCCGCTCGACTACACGGAGGAGGGCATGGAGCACGCCAAGAACAACCTTGAGAGGCTCTACAACACCCTTGAGAACATCCGCGTGGCCATGGAGAGGGCAGAGATTTCCTTCAAGTGGGGTCAGGAAGAGTTCGAGGCCTACGAGGCGATAAGGAACGCGAGGGAGAAGTTCTACGAGGCGATGGACGACGACTTCAACACGGCTGAGGCCATGAAGGCCCTCTTCGAGGCCAGCAACGCCGTCAACAAGTATCTGACAAAGGTCGAGAAGCCGAAGGAAAGCATCCTCCGCAAGGCAATGGAGTTCTTCAGGATCGTAAGCGAGGTCTTCGGCATCTTTGAGGACTACTTCAGGGAACAGAGGGCCGGTGAGGAGGAGGCACTCATCCAGCTGCTGATAGACGTCCGTGCCCAGCTCAGGAAGGAGCGCAACTTTGCCCTAGCCGACAAGATAAGGGCCGAGCTCAGGGAGATGGGCATCCAGCTTGAGGACACCCCGCAGGGAACGGTTTGGAAGCGGGCCAGGCTCTGATTTTCCCACCTTCTTTTGCCACATTCCAGTCAAATACTAGAGCGTAACGCTTAAATATAACCTTCCCCTTGCTCCGTTAAGGGAAATGCGATGAAGAAGTTTCCGGCTTATCTCGCTTCTTGGGACGATATAGAAAGGTGGGCAAAGGAAGGCGCCTGGAAGGTTCTGGAGGACGGATGGAGGCCAGACGTTATAGTCGGCCTCGCGAGGGGCGGCTGGATTGCGGCAAGGCTTTACTGCGACTACCTGGGGGTCAAAGACCTCGTCAGCCTCAAGGTCGAGCACTGGGGCGTTACGGCAACCCCAGACGGAAAGGCCAAGCTCAAGTACGGCAGCAACTACGACCTAGGCGGCAAGAAGGTTCTCATAGTGGACGACATCAGCGACACCGGCGAGAGCCTAACGCTCGCAAAGAACTACGTAGAGGAGCAGAAACCGGCAGAGGTACGGGTTGCGACGCTCCTCACCATAAAGGGCTCACGCTTCAAGCCAGACTACTACGGTGAGGAAATCGACTGGATTTGGATAGTCTTCCCGTGGAACTTCGTCGAGGATATGATAAACCTCGTTGGCAACCTCTTCGAGGAGAAGGATGCTTTAACCACGGATGAAATCATCGAGCTGTTCAAGGAGCTCCACGGCATGGAAGTGCCGAAGGGCAGGCTTGAGGAAGCCCTCCGCATGGCCGAACGGAGGAAAGTTTTTAAATTCCGGGAGGGTGCCTGGCGCAGGGCATGATGAAGTCCGGGAAGTGATAGCTTGAATAAGGAGAAGAAGGTCGAGGAGATCAAGAGCCACAGCGTTTACGCCAGGGAAATCTACGATATGCACAGCGACAGCATAGACAGGGTTCTCGAAGACTACGACGACCTGAAGGAGGACTACCTGAACGACCACTCGCGGGCGAGGATAGTGCGCATAGTCTTCAACGAGGACAACGGCCTCCCGCTGGCGATAGAGTTCAACAGAAAGGATGACAGCTTCAAGGGGTTCACGATAGCCATCGGCAAGCCCCACATCAAGAGCAACGGGAACGGAAAAGGGAAGAAGGCCCCTCAAGAAGAGGCCAACGGCTAAACATAAAAGCCCATCTCTATCCCTTTTCCTGTAAATATCTCGTAGCTTGAGAGGTAGTATGTCGGGTTTCTGAAGAGCCTGGTGCCGTAGCGGTCCGCCCCGGCTATCCAGACAATGTAATTCTCGGGGTTGTTGGGGTTCCTCACCGCAAGCAGGAGCGTCGCGGTGGGGGAATCTGACAGATTAAGCTGCCCTTTCACCACAGGATCGCTCTCGTTCTCCGTTATTATGAATGAATCAGCGCTCCAGTTGGGGCTGTGCTCAATCACCCAGTAGTTCCCTTCCTTCACAAAGCGCAGCGGGAAGTGCTCCTGCATCTCAGCGACAACCGAGTTCGCCGCGGGGCCTCCGACAAGAACAAGGTTCTCTCCAAGCTCATCCTCCGTCACGTTCACATCAGCTTTAACAACTATCTCCACGCTTCCGTTCCACTGAGAGTAGAAGGTTCTAAGGTTGTCCGCTATAAGTTCGGCGGTTTCTCTATCGTATTCCGCCCCCTTGGGGTCAGGATTTTGCGTTCCGTAAACCACCACGACTTTTCCAGTAACCGCGCCTCTATCAAAAGCCCTCAGGGGAGTCACGGGAACGCGTTGCTGATAGAGAAGCGAGGCGTTCTCCTCTGGGACTCTCTCCCTGAGTTCTTTGGCCATGTTGGGAATATACCTCTGAATGTCAACGCCGTAGTGAACGGACTTATTCGCGTATTTCCCGTAGAGTTCCACCATCTCGTCGATCCAGAACTCTCCCCAACCCCGCTGCATCCACATCTCAACCTCCGCGTACTCCGGGTCAACGTGCCCCATAGCAAAATCCTCCCAGCCGTCCGCAAAGCCCTCGTATATCATCCCGTAGTCGTCCCAGAAGTGAATGTCGTAAACGGCCAGGTAGGGCATGTCTCGTCTTATGACATCAGTGAGGTAGGGAAGGCTTGAAAGGTTTCTGTAAGAGTTGAGGGCGGGAACGGTAACGTCGTGACCAAGCTCGTGATAAACGAAAGCCAGGTAGAGGAGCTCGTTAAGCCCTTCGTTCACGAGATAATCTCTGTTCAGCGGAAGTCCGAACATCGTGTCCCTGGCGGTTTTGCAGCTCCAGAGGGTTCTCTGAGGAGTTCTCCTGACGAGGGGTAGCATTCCACCGGCCCCCCAGATTTCAGTGCCGTTGATGGCCGGGCTGAAGCTGTGACCGTGAACCGCGACGAGGTAGGGATGAAGGAACTCATAGGTGACGTTGCGAACCCCGGCGTTTCTGGCCATGAACTCGTCGGGCGGGAGCATTTTGAGGGCGTTCTCATAGATTCTCAGGTCCTCGCGGTAGTAATCCATGTGGCTATCGTAGAACCCCATAAAGTCGCTCTCCCTAGCGAACTCCCTCAGCGCCGGGAGGAATTCGTTCTCGAACCAAGGATAGCCCAGGGTTGTCATAGGCTCCAGTTCTGGCGGATCCGAACAGAGGAGCAGATAATACTCAATGCCCATCAACAGGTAGTCCTTCTCCGGCACGCTCCTCCCCCGGGAAATGTAGGATTTCAGGAGGAGCACGGCCTTGGAGTCCCTGAACTTTCCGAAGTGGTCCTCGACCTCCGTCAGATAGCTCCCCCTGTCGACGACGAAGGGATCCTTTCCGAAGGCGAGGTAGTAAACGATTCCAAGAAGCTCTGCGTTGGGATTTATTTCGACGCTCACGTTGGTGTCAATCTTAACCGCCGACGTTTCGGGGATGGTCAGGGGGACGAGCAGGAGGATGAGGATTGTTACCCACGTTAGGAGGCTCTTCATAACATCACCAGGTAGTAGTTAGTGGAATGGGTTATAAAATTTGCGGAGAGCTTTAAAAGGCTAACGTCAAGAGGAATTAGGGTGACCGAAAATGAAGAGGCTGCTGTTAATCGTAATGCTCATCGCGGGTATGGTTGCACCTTTTGTGGGCGCGGCGAGTGAGAAACCCCTAGTTGTGACCAGCATAAACCCCCTGGCGGCAATAATCCAGGATGCATTCGGCGATTCGGTGGACGTCGTCTACCTAATCCCGCCGGGCGCTGACCCACACGAGTATCAGCTCACGGCAAGCCAGATTGAACTCCTGGGGAAAGCCGACGTGATAGTAACCACCGGCGGTCATCTCCCAGTGGAGAAGAGAATATCCGAACTTAAGGATGAAGGCACGGTAACGGGCGAGACGCTCTTTCTCGAAGACTACAAGCGCGAGGGCTTCAGGTACCTCCCGGAACACTGGTACAACGGCAAGGACAACCCCCACGGGGTCTGGCTCGACCCCACAAACGCGCTGGCGATCGCACGGGCCGCCGAAAAAGCCCTTGAGGGCGCGGACCCGGTCAACGCCGAGGTGTACCGGGCGGAATACCGGGATTTCGAGGTGAGGGTAAGGACGATAATGGAGGCGTACCGCGCCCTCGTTGATGAAAACCGCACCGCGGTGATTCAGATGCCCCCCGACCAGTACGCCATTGAATGGCTTGGAATCAAGGCAATCGCCTCGATAAAGCCGGAGGAAGAGATGCCCGCCATAGGCGTGGATGATCTCGTCCCCACCGCAACCAAGGCGGATGTAGTGGTCTACGCCGTGGACAGCCCCGACCAGCTCAAGGACGCGGCGGAGGAGCTGTCCGCCAAGAGCGGAAAGCCATCCGCGGAGATAAGGGTCTTCTGGAAGGACGAGCCGTACACCAAAATCCTCATCGAGAACAGCGCCGCGGTAATCCGGGCCCTTGGGGGGAATGCGTCCGCGGAGGGGCCGGCGGCGAAGACCGACGTGAGCCGGTACGTTGCGGTCTCCCTCATGGTTGGACTCGTTCTGGGAACGGCGTTGGGCGTCGTTCTCAAGAAGTGATGCCTTTCTTTTTTTGCGAAATCCAAAAAGAAAGAATAGGGAATCACTCCCTCTTGTAGGGCCTTCCGTCCCACTTCGGTGGCCTTGCCTTGCCGATGATGCCCGCGACCACTATCAGGGTCACGACGTACGGAAGGGTCGCTATGAACTGCCAGGGTATCGTTCCCGCGAGCCAGGGGTTGTTCTGGATGTAGATGGCGAAGTTGTCGAAGAATCCGAAGAGAAACGCTCCTCCCAGGGCTATTATTGGGTTCCAGCCGCTGAAGACCATGTTGGCCAGTGCTATGAAGCCCCTTCCGGCGGCAATCTGCTTGGTAACGGTTCCGAGCCAGTCGACGCTTAGGTAGGCCCCAGCGACTCCTGCCAAGGCGCTCGCTATCAAGACCGCCGTGAAGCGGTAGAGCTCGACGTTGATTCCGAGCGCATCGGCCGCCTCAGGGTTCTCACCGACGGCCCTTATCCTCAGTCCGAAGGGGGTCTTGAACAGCACCCACCAGGCTATTATCGCGACGGCTATCGTTATGGGCACCATTGGACTGAGCGAGTTTCCAAAGGCGTCCATCCACAGCGGGCTAATCTGGGCGTTGCTCGGAACCTGGTGCTGACCGGCGGTTCCCCAGTAGGCCCTGATTCCGAAGGCCACCGCACCGTAGCCGAGGAGGTTGAGGCCTATGCCCGGAATAACGTGGTCGCCCTTGAGGTACACCGTCAGGATGCCGTGAAGGACGCCGAAGAGCAGGCCTATAAAAGCTCCGCCGAGGATGCCAACCCAGCCGTTTCCGGCAAGCTCCGCGAACATTGCCCCGAAGAACGCCGAGAACATCAGTATTCCCTCGTAGCCGATGTTGACGACACCGGCTCTCTCGCTTATCACCGCACCTATGCTCGTGAGCGCTATTGGAACCATCGCCGCGAGTGAACCGAGGAGAAGGCTGATCACCATCGCCTCATTCATGCCTCACCCCTCCTGAAGAGCCTGGCGAAGAGGTCGAGCAGTCCCGGAACGGCGACGGCTATGATGATTATTCCCTCGATGACCTTAATCATCTCAAGCGGAACGTGGGCGTGCTGCTGCATTGCCGTTGCTCCAGCGCTCAGCGCTCCGAAGAGGATTCCCGAGAAGATTATGCCGAGCGGGTGATTCCTGCCAACGAGCGAGACTCCTATTCCGTCAAAGCCGTAGCCGTAGACGTTGGCCAATCCCTGGGTTATGGCGTAGCTCGGTGGGGTTCCCATGACGATTCCCGCTCCGGCCAGACCGGCCGTCATTCCACCGATGACAAAGGACCAGATGGCCGAGCGCTTGGGATTTATTCCCCCGTACTCTGCCGCCCGCGGGTTCTGACCGCTGGTTCTCAGCTCGTATCCGAGCTTGGTGTGCCACATCACCACGAAAACGACCACCGCCGAGAGGATGGCTATGATGAACGCCCAGGACAGGCTGGTTCCCTTCACGAGAAGGGGCAACCTCGCGCCGGGCGGAATCGGCAGGGTGCTGTTGGGGTCCTTAGGGTTGTAGTAGACGCTGACCGCGAGCCAGCTGACGAGGAAAAAGGCAATCCAGTTGAACATGATTGTGGAGATGACCTCGTGCACCCCTCTGTAAACCTTGAGGACTGCCGCTGGAAGGGCCCAGAGGGCTCCGATGAAGAGGCCCGCGAGGATGCCCGCCAGGGGATTCTGGAGGTACTGAGTGACGATTATCGCCGCTATCGCGCCGAAGTAAACCGTTCCCTCGGCACCGATGTTGAAGAGACCCGTCCTCGCGCCTATCGCGAAGGTTATCGCCGTTAGGATAAGCGGGGCCGATTTGCTGAGGGTTTCGGCTATACCATCGGTTGAGCCGAGGGAGCCCTTGATGAGCCAGTAGTAGGCTGAGCCGGGGCTGTAACCGCTGAACCAGAGGACGAGGGCCCCGATGAAGGCCCCAATGAGTATCGCAAGAACGCTCTCCGCTACGGGTTTAACGTAACCCCTGAGCTCATTTTTGAGGTTCACCCTTAACACCTCCCATCATGAGTCCTATCTGCTCCTCGGTAACCTCGTCGGGCTTGACTATTCCCATGAACTGACCTTCGTACATTATCGCCATCCTGTCACTGAGCTGGAGAACCTCGTCCAAGTCGGCAGAAACGAGCAGAACGGCCTTGTTCTCGTTCCTGAGCTTAACGAGGTAGTTCCTGATGTACTCGGTCGATGCAACGTCAACACCGCGCGTCGGCTGGGCCGCTATGATGAACTCCGGCTTCTTGCTGACCTCCCTCGCAACGATCAGCTTCTGCTGGTTTCCACCGCTCAGGCTCTTCACGGGAGCCTTGGTTCCAGGCGCGCTGACCTCGAACTCCTCAATCAGCCTCTTAGCGTGCGCCTCAACCTTGTCCCAGTCGAGCAGAAAACCCTTCGAGAACTCCTTCCGCCAGTGCATTCCGAGTATCGAGTTCTCCATCACGCTCATCTCAAGGATTAAGCCCATGTGAGTCCTATCCTCCGGGACGTGTGCCATTCCCATGTCGTAGAGTTCTCTCGGTTTTTTGCCGGTGATGTCCGCCCCTTTAAGGTAAACTTTGCCCCTCTCGACCTTTCTGAGGCCGGTTATAGCCTCTATGAGCTCGCTCTGACCGTTGCCCTCGACACCGGCTATTCCAAATATCTCACCAGCCCTAACCTCGAAGGTAAGCCCCCTGACGGCATCCTCTCCCCTGTCTCCCTTCACCCACAGATCCTCAACGCGGAAGATAACCTCGCCGGGCTCCTTCGGGGGCTTCTCAATCCTCAAAACGACGTCCCTTCCAACCATCATCCTCGCGAGGAGCTGGGGCGTTGCCTCGCTCGTCTTAACGGTTCCAACGACCTCACCTTTCCTGATGACGGTGACGCGGTCGGTGAGCTCCATGACCTCGTTGAGCTTGTGGCTGATGAAGATTATCGTCTTCCCCTGCTCCCTGAGCTTCCTGAGAACCGCAAAGAGTTCCTTGACCTCGATTGGGGTTAAAACCGCAGTGGGCTCGTCAAGGATGAGTATGTCAACGTCGCGGTAGAGCATCTTGAGGATTTCTATCCTCTGCTGCACACCAACCGGCAGGTTCTCCACGGGGACGTCAAGCGGAACCTGGAAGTTCAGCTCGTCCATGAGCCTCTGGAGTTTTTTCCTCGCGTTCTCGACGTCAATCTTGGACAGAAGCTCATGGCCCTCCATGCCGAGGATTATGTTCTCAAGGGCGTTGAAGACCTCGACGAGCGTGAAGTGCTGGTGGACCATTCCGATTCCGTTTGCTATGGCATCTGCGGGGCTCTTGAAGCGGACCTCATTGCCACGAAGAAAGATTTTGCCCTTTGTTGGCTTCAGCATTCCGAAGAGAACCTTCATCAGCGTCGTTTTTCCTGCACCATTCTCACCAAGGAGGCCGAGGATTTCGCCCTCGTAGACCTTAAGGGTAACCCCCTTGAGGGCCCTTGTCCCGTCTGGGTAAACCTTGACAATCTCCCGCATCTCAAGCACTGGGGTTTGCTCTTCCATCCTTCCACCTCCGAATCTCAAAACGGAAACAAAAGGGGAAGAAGAATCACTGCTTGTGGTTCTTGTAGTAGTCGAGGGCCCAGTAGGCGCCGAAGCGGTAGCCACCTTCGAACTTGTAGAGAACCGGAATCTCCATACCGAGGACGATGCCGATGGTGTCCTTGTTGTCGTTGAGCGCTATGAGCGCCGCGAGGGCACCAGCAAGGGTTGAACCCTCGTTCTCCTTGAAGAGAACCATCTGGACGTTGTGCGGCATCTCCGGGTCGTAGCCATCGATGATAACGAACCTCTGGTTCGGGTACTCCGTGGCGACCTGCTTGACGGCGTTGGTCATCATAAAGCCGACCGCAATGATGATGTCGTACTCACCGCTCTTGGCAAGGCTCCTGAGGTTCGGAAGGTAGTCGTTCTCGCTGTTGCTCTGGAGCTCATCGAGCTGGAGGCCGAACTCCTTGGCGGCCTTCTCGGCACCCAAATAAGCCATGTCGTTGAAGCTCAGGTCGCCCCTGCCGCCGACGTCGTAGACGATGGCTATCTTCTTCGTGTTCTGTCTACTGTTGAGGCTCTCATTGAAGTACGTTTCGGGCTTGGGTTCGTTCGCACTCCAGTTCTTGGCATAGTCCTCCATGGTCTTCCACTCGTCGGCCTTTCTGAGAAGTTCAATCTGGTCCTTAGACGTGGCTTTTGGAACGATTATCTGTCCGTTGATTATCTGGTTCTGAAGGTCGTCAACGGCATCCCAAATCCAGTCCGGAACCTGGTTCCTGGTCTGTTCAAGGAACTGTATAAGCTCGTCCTCACTCTCAAAGCCGAGATCCTTGAGCTTCTTCTCCTTGACGTCCGCAGGAAGGGAGTCAAACATGGCCTTG
This sequence comes from Thermococcus sp. 21S7, assembly GCF_012027615.1. Taxonomy (NCBI): domain Archaea; kingdom Methanobacteriati; phylum Methanobacteriota; class Thermococci; order Thermococcales; family Thermococcaceae; genus Thermococcus; species Thermococcus sp. 21S7. Next base: position 286,363 of record NZ_SNUT01000002.1, on the reverse strand, counting down.
ACGTCTTCTATGGTTGAGAGCTTGACACCGCCCTCCTTGAGGCCGAGCTCAACGACGCCGCCCTGGAACTGGTTCTCCTCCGCCTGCTTGACGGCATTGTAAACACCAACGTCAACACGTTTCATCATGCTCGCTATTATAACACCCGGTTTAATCCAGTCCTGGGCGGAGTCAACACCTATCGCGAACGGAGGTCCCATCTTCTTGTCGTTGGCGTCCAAGTAGTCCCCCACGGCCTCGAAGACACCAAGACCAGTGCCACCCGCGACCTGGTAGATGACCCAAGCGCCCTGCTGGAGCTGAGCCTGTGCCGCCTGCTTCCCTTTAGCAGGGTCACCGAATGAACCGGTGTACGTGTAGAGGATGTTTATTCCGGTTTTTTCTTCCCCGCCGCTTATGCAGCCGCTGGCCACTACACCGAGAGCCAAGATGCCAATTAAAAACAAGCTAAACAGCTTCTTCATGCTAACACCCCGCGAGTTTTCAAAGGTATACCCGTAAAGCGCAATATATACTTTATGGTCCTCAGGAAGCCGAAAATTTGAGAAAGAATTTTAACCTCAGAGTAAAAGTTTTTTGTGATGACCATGCTGAAGAAAATAGCCGAATTAAATTCGGGAGCGGTTTTAATTACAGGAGACGGGAAGAGACTTGCGAGAATATACCTGAACGCATGGGGGAAGGCAGGGAGGCGCATACTTGCTGAGTATCTGCCGTTCCAGGTCGACGGTGACGTCTACATAGGCTCCCCCTTCGAGAGCGACGACTTCGACGTGTACCTCATAGTCAACCCGCTCTCACGCTCCAGGGCGGAGAGGGAAAAGCTGACGGAGTGGCTGGGGGAGCACAGGGACAAGCTCGTTCTGCTCTACGAGCACAAGTACGTGAAGGACTCCATAACCCGCTATGGGATACGGGAATCCATCGATTATCTAATCGCGTACAAGAGGGAAACCGTCGGCTTTGAAAGACTGGACGTCATGCGCCTTGAGAACGGGAAGGTGGTGGAGAGCAGGACCTACGTCAGGAGGTACTGAGTTTATAAGAGGGAGAGCAGAGTTAAACCCGCCCGATGACGAGCGGTTTCGGGTCTGAGGTGTGATGACACCAGCTATCGCCGAGGGCACTTCATAATAATTATATAGGCATAAGTCGCTCGCTCATGGGGTGGTAAAGATGCTGGGAAAACTCAAGGAGAAGTTAAGCTCATTCGTGGACAGGGTCTCGCAGACTGAAATAAGCGAGAAGGACGTGGAAAATGCACTCTGGGACCTGGAGATAGAGCTTCTTGAGGCGGACGTTGCCCTCGAAACCGTCGAGGAGCTCAGAGAGAGGATAAAGAAAAAGCTCGTCGGTCAGAAAGTAAAGATAGGCACCAACAAGAAAGCTCTGGTCGAGAAGGCCGTTAGGGAGGCCGTTCTTGAGGTCCTGACACCGGAGAAAAAGATAGACCTTCTTGAGCTGATAAGGTCTAAGGAGGAGAAGCCCTTCGTTATAGCCTTTGTGGGCTTCAACGGCTCCGGGAAAACAACGACTATAGCCAAGCTCGCCCACTGGCTCAAGAAGAACGGTTTAAGCGTTGTCATAGCCGCCAGCGATACCTTCCGTGCAGGGGCGATAGAGCAGGTCGAGGAGCACGCAAAGCGCGTCGGGGTTAAGGTCATCAAGCACTCCTACGGTGCCGACCCCGCCGCCGTCGCCTACGACGCGATCCAGCACGCAAAGGCCAGGGGACTGGACGTCGTCCTCATAGACACCGCAGGAAGGAACGAGCTGAACAGAAACCTTATGGACGAGATGAAGAAGATAGCGCGCGTAACCAAGCCTGACCTGGTGATATTCGTTGGCGACAGTTTAGCCGGCAACTCCGTCGTCGAGCAGGCGAAGCAGTTCAACGAGGCGGTGAAGATCGACGGCGTAATCCTCACCAAGCTGGACGCAGATGCGAGGGGCGGTGCCGCTCTGAGCATAAGCCACGCCATCGGCGCGCCGATACTCTTCGTTGGCGTCGGCCAGGGCTACGACGATTTAAAGCCGTTCGACGAGAAGTGGTTCGTGGACAGGATTTTCGGGGAGGATTGAGTCTTTCCCCTTTTCTTACAGGCTAACCGCGAGTCCCATGCGAGCCACTACATATAGCCCGTTCTCATTCCAGCATTTTTAAAATCCCCTCTCTTCCATCAGCAACTGACCGCGAGCCCGCCGAGTATTATCATAAACACGATAAATCCCGGCAAAAAGCCTTCGAGGAAGAGCAATGCCTTTTCTTCTCTGCCCTCTCCCAGTATGACACCAACGCCGACCGAAATGGCGAGCAGGACCGAGAAGGAACCCTTGGGATTTCGGAGGGAGACGAGAACCACTGACAGGACGGGTAATCCAATAGCGAGGCCCGATTTCCTCAGGAGGGGTTCTTTGAAGCGAACGTAAAGGGCAGGGAGAACAATCGCCGGAAGGAGAACGAGGAGGACGAAGGGGAGAGAGGGCGAATACCTGAACCAGCAGGCGGGAATTCCGTCCCGAACGTAAACCCTCCCGCTTTCGATGTAGTAGCTCCTTAGCCAAGTCATGTTGTAGAGGAGAAGGAGCTCCCATGCCGTTGCCGAGGTGAGAGTGAGAAAGTGGGGAAAATGTTTTGGAAATCTCACTGAGACTCACCACTCCCACTCAAAGGAAGGACGTCGGTGAGTTTTTTGATGTCCCTCTCATTACCACTGGCAAGGAGCAGGTACAGGTTGCCCTTGTCCCTAACCTTAAGCACGAGCAGGTAATTATTTCCCTTCCTGAGCACCCAACCCTTGAAAAGACCGCCGGAAAGCTCCCTGATTGCAGTATAGCCCGAGTGCTCAAGCTTAGAGACGTAGGCTTCCACAATCTCGTTGGGATGCTCCGTGTACTTGAGCCGAAATGCTTCGGTTATCTTTGACTTCTCTGGCGTTTCTCCGTAGTCCACCTCAGATACTATTGCTGTTCCCTCCAAAGGATACACATAAACGGCCAGATAAACTCTTTCCGAGAGGGTTACGTTTGAGAGAAAGGCCCCCGGTAGGACGATACCAGTCCAGTTCTCGGAAACGCCTTCCAGGGATTTAAAATAGCAGGATGGCTTTTCAAGGGACCATGACACGTTTTCAAAGCCAAAAAACCCGACGAGCACGTGCCTCGGACTTCCGTTTACAACCTCGTCGAGTGTTATACCCTGGAATCCTGCTTGGGGAGGAAAGCCCGGCCCGCTGACGATTGGTGGCTTAACATCGCTGACGTTCACCGGCACCGTCGAGAAACACTGACTTTTTTCTGGATGTTGAGAGACTTTCGCGGCAATCAATGCCAATGTGACAACCAACAACAGGAAGACAATGTGGGATTTCCTCATTAAGCCCCCTCCATCTGCAGTAAATACGACATCCTTTGTTATAAAATTTTTCATACCATTATTGATATGCCACTCCACACCATAATGCAGAGGATAAACGAGACTATGAGTGACGTGGCTATCCATACCAGCCTTTCCGCTCTTTTTATAGGGCCGTCCAGTCTTATACATGGGAGGCTATACAGAACCACCGAGACTATTACAGGCACGAAAAAAGAAATCCATGACTTTTCGAAGAGGTACAGGAGAAGAAGCGTTACCAAGACAACAGCGAGCGAAGGGATCCCAAATGCTACGAGTTCACTCCATTCCTTCCAGAGGCCAAGGATAATTGAGATTAAGAACGGTGCCGTCACGAGGAGGACAAAAGTTGCCGATGGGCTAAAGTGAAAGCCGCAGATTGGATAGGGATGAGTCTGAAGGCAAGAAGCCCCAACGTAGTATTCCGAAGGGAGTAAAATCATGAGCAGGAACTCCCATGCAGGGAAGAGGAAAAGATAGAGGAGCGAGCGGAGCTTCATGGGTTCACTCACCACTTATTAACACCATACAGCTGTGAGTTCAGCCGCTATTATCATTCCTATTATAAGGCCTGGTAGAAAGCCCGCAATACTGAGTAGCACTTTTTCCCACTTGTCTTTCCCAACTACCCCACCGACCACAGCCGACACTACAATCAGAGCCAATAAAACACCCGGTCCTGTAGTTTTAAAATAGATAACAATCACTGACAAAACAGGCAACCCTATTGAAAGTGCTGATTTCTTTAGGGTGGGCTCCTTAAACCAGAGGTATAAGATGAGAAGGACGAGTGTAGGGAGAAGGACTAAAAGAACAAACTCCAAGGAGGGGGAGTATTTGCTCCAAGAAACACAGGGTCCCCCTGTCCCACCCGTCCAGTTCTCAAAAAAAATTGTGCCTTTCTCAACATAATACTCACTGATGGCCCGACTATTATAGGCAAGTACAAGCTCCCAAACTGTTGCAAAAATAATAGAAAGAACATGTAGAATGAATTCCCTACGATTCATAAAAACACCCCCACTCAACATCACCGGGCGGAGAGTCCGCCCATTATTATCATCGCCACCATAAACCCTGATAGGAAGCCTGCAATGCCAAGTATTGCTTTTTCCCACTTGTCTTTCCCAACTACCCCACCAACCACAGCCGAGACAACAATCAGAACCAATAAAACACCCGGTCCCGTAGTTTTAAAACACGCAATAATCACTGACAGAATAGGCAAGCTTATTGAGAGTGCTGACTTCTTTAGGGCAGACTCCCTGAACCAAAGGTACAAGCCGAATAGGACAAGCGCAGGGAGTAAAACGAGAAGAACAAACTCCAGCGAAGGAGAGTATTTGCTCCAAGAAATGGGAGGACTCTCCGATACAACTACCCAATCAACATAATATTCAATGATAGCTCGACCGTTATAGGCGAGTACAAGCTCCCAAACTGTTGCAAAAATAATGGAAAGAGCATAGAGAATGAATTCCCTACGGTTCACAAACTCACCTCCTCTTGGGGACTATCTTCACGAGGTGCGTTCCAGACTCCCAGTTCCCCCACGCCAGATAATGCTCGTACATGTCCCATCCATCATGAATCACCAGATAGTCTATGGTGCGGCTGTTCCCAACGTATCCAACTATGACAACACTATGGTTATTATATGATTGTTGTCTGCCCACCGCGCTTCCGCCATTGTGAAGTTGAAGGAGGATAGGACGGTTGTTGTCAACTTCACTAATTACATCACCTGTATTTATGTAGCCATGTACCCAGCACAATCCCAATGTACAAGTAGGCTGTGCATCGTAGCTGTGGACGAGAGACCATGAAACTATTCCTTTCTCTTTTAGTTTCTGATATTCGTCTGCAAAGGCTTCAATGCCGTCGCATGCGTCGGAACCAGGCCAACCACACACGTACGTCTGTCCGGGATCATTCTCCTTATCAAACGTTCCCATGGTATGGTGAAGGATATCAACCAAAGACGTCATGTACTCCTTGTATTCCTGAGTGTAATAACCGTTTTCATAGATTTCCGGATGCTCATAATACGCTATAATCTGGGCCGCGGCAATGGGAGTGCACCCGTCCCATGCGTCCCAGGGGTCAGCGCTTGGCCCGACATTGTTTGGATAGCTAATATATCCATTTCCAGGGTCTCCAAAGTATGAATCCTCTGTCCATACTGGAACGTTGGGTATGATCTTGGTATAAATGTCTCCTGATGAGAGAATCCCGATCGTAGGTTCGCCTGCCGAAGAAGTCTCAAGGGCTCTCCATATGTCTGCCATATGCTCTGGAGAGAATGAGAGTTTGACAGTTTTGGGGACTGAAGAAACCTTTCCGTAAATGTTCATGGCCTTTCCATTATCCAGCTCTATGCTATAGCTCAATGCACCGTAATAAAGCAGTCTGTGTTTCTCTACTGAGAATCCTCTGAATCTAGCCATGCCTATTCTTCCCAGCCTCTCGCTTGGTGCCTCGCCTTTGCTGAACTCAAGAACCGGAGGCATGTATCTCTGAGCCGCCACAAGTATGAATCCGTTGGGCTTTCCATTCACAAGCACCGTAAACTCGTAGGCGCTCTTGGTTCCGTTAGGGAAGTAGTACACCACGGGCTGGGAAAGCTTTGCCCTCTTCCAATCCTCGAATCCAGGAATATTTGATGATGCCCACTGCAGGTGTCTCTGAGCGACAGACATGGCTTCAGTTGGCGTCACGGGACCGTCGTGGCCCTTCGGGGGAACCAAACTTAAAGCTCCTGCGAAACTACTCAATATCAAAACCGCGAAAAAAACTACAAACGCTCCGGTTTCCCACTTCTTCAAGGGGGTCACCATTGATATATTATTCTTGTCAGTTATAACTTTTACGCAAATATGAATGTTAAACATTTAGTTATCCGACACAAGGCAGATTTCGTTTTTGTCATGGTATGCACAGTGCAGCGAGGTCGTTATCATCTCAGCCATTTCACCGCAAGATAAACCGCAAAGAGACTTAACGAAAGAGACCCAAATATCAACATCCACCCCTTTTCCCCGAGAAAATGCGGGGGCAAGACACGAAGATTGCCACTATCCAGCTGAAACAATCAGCCTCCCGCCCGGCGTCTCCCCTTTCCCAAACTCAAGAGTAGGGGAGACGTGCCTCTGCGTTGCAGCCAGTACAAAACCATCGGGCTTACCTTCAACTCATAGGCACTCTTTGTCCCGTTGGGGAAGTAGTACACTACAGGCTGGGAGAGCTTTGCGTTCTTCCAGTCTTCAAATCCTGGCAGGTTTGAAGATGCCCACTGCAGGTGTCTCTGGGCAACAAGCATGGCTTCAGCCGGCATCATGGAGCCAGCGTTGCCCTTCGGCTGGATTATGCTCAAAGCCCCAGTGAGGCTGCTCAAAACCAAAACTGCAAAAACGGCCGCAAATACCCCAGCCATCCACTTCTTCAAGGGGGTCACCATTGGACATATTATCCGGAATTCTTATAAATTTTGTGTGGACACAAATTTTATAAACGACTCATTACTTCCTTTTAAACTTAACATAGTGAATACAGCCGCACATCAGAGAGAGGAACTAAAAAGGGTGTGAAGGCTCTCAAAGTCCACCCGTGCGGTCATATCTATGTTTATCGGGGTCACGCTGATCTTTTTCTCCACCTTCAGGGCGTAGGCGTCCGTTCCGGGCTCGAACTTCTCACACTTCCTTCCGACTATCCAGTAGTATGGATGTCCCCTCGGGTCGATGCGCTCCTCTATGGTCGGGCGGTATCTCCTCCTGGCGAGTCTCGTTACCACTATCTCAGTCTCAGGCGTCGCATCGCTCGGCACGTTCACGTTGAGCATGTCAACGCCTTTGGGAAAGCCCCTTTCAAGGACCGCCTTGGCTATCCTCCTCAGGAAATGCGACGCAACGGAGAAGTCTATTCCCTCCCCCTCGCTGAGGGTCTTTCTCCAGTCGACTTCGAGACTCACGGCTATGCTGGGAATGCCGTGCGTGGCGGTCTCAATGGCGGCAGATGCAGTTCCGGAAACGGTTATCTCTGTGCTGAGGTTCTCACCGAGGTTTATTCCGCTTATAGCGAGGTCAAAATCGGTGAAGCGTGCGAGGGCGAAGATTACACAGTCCACGGGCATTCCATCGAGACCGTAGGCAATCTTTGCGCCGGGGACGTCAACGAGCTTTGCCCTAAGGGGCCTGTGAAGGGTCATAGCGCGGCCGCTGGCACTCCTCTGGAAGAGCGGGGCAACCACATACACCTCGCCGAGGTCTTGGACGGCCTCAACGGCGGCACGGATGCCCTTTGAATAAATTCCATCGTCGTTCGTGATTAGAATCCTCATTCCTTCCCCTCCAAGTCTTCCACCTTCGAAATGGCGAGCAGTCCCTCCTTGGGTGCAGCGCGGAGGAGGTCGGAGTCAAGGCTGACGATGCCATCAAGACCGTAGTATTTCGCGGTTGCAAGGATTAGGGCGCCACTTGGGAGAAGGCCGTAAGTGGTCACGAACGTGAGTGTCTCCACGATTATCTCATTTGTCGTGTCCAGAAACTTTGGAAACGCAAGGAGGGGCAGTATGGAATCCACAAACTCGTTACCTACCCTTTTAACAAGTTCTGGATGCTTTTTCAAGCCCCAGTATCCCTTGCCGGTTCTGTGTTTAAGGTACATAAAAAGAACCTCATTGTAAACGACATCATTTATAAACAGGGAATAACTCCCTGGGAACAGCGTCTCGACCAGCTGGTTCGCCCTGGGATTTCCCCGGAAGTGCTCAATAAACACGTTGCTGTCAAGGAACAAGCTCATCATACATCTCTGCCTCCAACTCCTGCCACGGCTTTGCTCCCTTCATGACTCCCTTAGCGCGTTTAAGTGCCTCCTCAACGTTTAGTCTGCCTTGAAGCATTGCCAGCTCAATCTTGAGTCTTTCGGCATTTTTCTGGGAAGTCCTAATCACGATGTGAACTTCAGTAACATCTTCCATAATCCCACCAACTTGTACTCCGCCCAAGAAGATTTAAACCTTCCCTCACCTTTAAAAACCCTAACTCCCAGCCGGGTTCAGGTGAGAGAATGACATACTGGACGAGTGAGGACAACGTCGCTGGAAAGCCCGGAACGGCACTTTTCATAATCCTGCCCACGATAGGCTGCTACCGCTTCAGGATCAACCAGGCCTGTTACATGTGCGCATACCCCACCGCCGCGCCGAAGGTCAGGTGGAGCCAGGAAGCTATAGTAGACTACGTGAGAGAGGCCCTTAAGAAAATTGAGGGCAAGAAAGGACCCTTCGCGGTGCGAATGTTCACCTCCGGCTCGTTCCTGGACAACGGAGAGCTCAAACCGGAGACGAGGAGAAAAATCTTTGAGATTCTGGCCGCTCTGGATGAGGTCAGGGAAATAGTCATCGAAAGCCGGAGTGAGCTGGTTCGCTACGATGCCGTGAAGGAGCTGGCCGAGATAGTTCCTGATAAGCACTTCGAAGTTGCCATAGGCCTTGAAACGGCCAACGACGATATAGCCGATGTTTCAATCAACAAAGGCAACACCTTCGAGGACTTTGTTAAGGCCGCGGAGATAACGCACGAGGCCGGGGCAAAGGTCAAGACTTACCTCCTGCTGAAGCCCATTTTCCTGAGCGAACGCGAGGGCATAGAGGACGCCAAGGAAAGCATAATCAGGGCCGCGCCCTACACTGACACCTTCTCGATAAACATCACGGACATCCAGAAGGGAACGCTCTACGAAAGGCTCTGGGAGAAGAAGGAGTACCGTCCTCCGTGGCTCTGGAGTGCCGTTGAGGTTCTGGTCTGGGCGAAGAAGCGCTTCCCGGACAAGAGAATCCTGAGCGACCCGGTTGGGGCCGGCTCGAAGCGCGGACCGCACAACTGCCTCACCGACTACGACCGGACCATAGGAAGGGCGATAAAGAAGTTCTCGGCAACTCAGGACCTAAGCCACATCGAGAACCTCAAGCCAGAGTGCCGCGAGAGGTGGGAGTACATAGCTGAGAACGGCCTCCTCGACTGGCAGCTGGTGACGTGGTGAATGTATTTCGCTTTTGAAAGAATTTTCATGCCTTCTTTTCGTTCTCCTTATAACGCCACTCGTGATTCTTTGATGGACACTTATGAGCGTCCACGAAAGCTTTAAATGTTGACAAACGTAAAAGGGCTTAGCAAATCGCGGGTGATGCTTATGGCAGATGTCGAAGGGAAAACCGTGGTTGAAAGGTCGGACTACCTCGTTACCGGCAAGGCCGAAGGCGTCGTTGAAATTGACGTGGACACTTTTCTGTGCAAGGGCTGCGGTATCTGCGTCGAAATGTGCCCGAGAAAGGTCTTTGAGTGGAGTAAGGAGCTGAGTGAAAAGGGCGTTCACTACCCGGTTCCGGTTCACGCCGAGAAGTGCGTCAAGTGCAAGCTCTGCGAGCTTCTCTGCCCGGACTTCGCCATCGCGGTTAGGTGGTGACCATGATCATTCGTGGAAACGAGCCTGAACAGCTCAGGCTCCTCAGAAAGCTCTACGAACCGGGCAACTACTTCATGCAGGGCAACGAGGCGGTAGCCTATGGCGCCCTCTTCGCCGGATGCCGCTTCTACGCGGGCTATCCGATAACCCCATCCAGCGAGATAGCAGAGACGATGGCTCGCGAACTGCCGAAGCTCGGCGGCTACTACCTCCAGATGGAGGACGAGATTGGGAGCATAGCCGCGATGGTGGGTGCCTCCTGGACTGGCTTCAAGGTTATGACCGCCACAGCTGGACCGGGGTTCAGCCTCATGCAGGAAAACCTCGGCTACGCCGTGATGACTGAGACCCCGCTCGTTCTGGTCGACGTCCAGAGGAGCGGCCCATCAACCGGACAGGCCACAAAGGGAGCTCAGGGCGACTTCTTCCAGGCCAGGTGGGGAACGCATGGAGACCATCCGATCGTTGCCGTTTCTCCGACGAGCGGGCAGGACGCCTTTTGGGAGACTATAAGGGCCTTTAACATCGCCGAAAAGCTGAGAACCCCCGTTGTGGTGCTCTTCGATGGAGTTCTGGCCCACACGAGGGAGCAGATAAAGATTCCGGACGTTTCTGAGGTTGAAATAACCTACCGCAAGCTTCCGGAGAACGAGGAGGAGGCAAGACTCCCCTTCGGCGATCCCCACGGGGACGGCGTTCCGCCGATGCCGCTCTTCGGCCACGGCTACTTCACTCACGTCACCGGTTCGACTCACAAGGAAACCGGACTGAGGGACGTTTACACGCCGGAGGTCCACGACAGGCTCGTGAGGAGAATCCACCGCAAGATCGAGAAGAACCGCGAGGTTTACGAGAAGTACGAGGAGCACTTCACGGAGGATGCAGAGATACTCGTCGTCAGCTGGGGAGTAACGGCCAGGCCTGCCCTCGGAGCGGTTCTCAGGGCCAGGGAGGAAGGAATAAAGGTCGGCCTCTTCGTACCGAAGACCGTCCACCCGTTCCCAGCTGAGAGGATGAGGGGGCTGGCGAAAAAAGCAAGAACGATACTCGTCGCCGAGATGAACCTCGGCCAGATGATAATTGAGGTCGAGCGCTACGTTAACGACGACGTCCTCCTCAAGGGCGTGAACAAAATCGGCGGAGTGCCTCTGACCGTTGAGGAGATCCTCCGCGAGATAAGGGGTGTTGCCTGATGGCGAAGAAGATATACTCCACCTACCCGATGGTTAAGTACCTCCGCAAGGAGGCCCTTCCCACCGCTCTCTGTCCCGGCTGCGGCGGTGGAACGGTCCTCAACGCCTTCGCGAACGCGATCGACGGTCTCAAGATTGACCCCAAGGACCTCGTCGTCGTTAGCGGTATAGGCTGCTCCGCCTGGATAGCCTCACCGTACTTCCTCGCCGACACCCTCCACACGACCCACGGGAGGGCGATAGCCTTCGCCACCGGCGTCAAGGTGGGCCTTCCCGACAAGAAGGTCGTCGTCATAAGCGGTGACGGTGATCTGGCGAGCATAGGCGGCAACCACCTGCTCCACGCCGCGAGGAGGAACATAGACATAACGGTCATCCTCGTGAACAACTTCATCTACGGAATGACCGGTGGGCAGGTCGCCCCTACGACGCCCTTCGGCGCGAAAACCACCACCAGCCCGTACAGGAACATAGAGCACCCGCTCCAGATTTCTGAGACTGTTGCTGCCGCAGGAGCGAGCTACGTTGCCAGGTGGACCACCGCCCACGTCTACCAGCTCATCGGGAGCATAAAGAAAGCCCTCCAGGTTAAGGGCTTCTCGCTCGTTGAGGTCATCTCCCAGTGCCCTGTCCAGTTCGGAAGGAGGAACAGGATGAAGGAGCCGGCCGAAATGCTCAGATGGTTCCTCAAGAACTCGGTCCCGGTCAGCAGGGCGAGAAACATGAGCCCGGAGGAGCTTGAGGGCAAGTTCGTCATAGGAGAGATAGTCAACAGGGAGAGGCCGGAGTTCACCACGGAGCTTAACAAGCTCATAGACGAGGTTCAGGAGCATTTCGGCCTTAAGGGTGACGGGGATGTTTGAATCCGTTGGAAGGCGGGTCAGGGAGGTCTTCGGAGACAGGGTTGAGGAGGTTATAGTCTTTGGCTCCCGGGTTAGGGGGGACTGGAAAGAAGAGAGCGACCTCGACGTCCTCGTCATGCTCGACGAAATAAAACCAGAAGACTGGGACAGGGTAGGAGAACTCAGCGCCGGACTGACCCTCGAACTCGGTGTTTCCGTCATGATAGTGCTCCATTCAAAGAAAGACAGCCTCTACAGAACCGCAGTGATGGAGGGGATTGCGGTATGAACGAAGAAATCCCCGCCCTACTAAGAAAGGCGCGGGAGCGGCTCGAAGCATCCAGAGAGCTCTACAACAAGGGCTACTACGGCTTTGCAATATCCAGCGCCTACTATTCAATGTTTTACTGCGCAAGAGCACTGCTCCTCTTAAAGGGCGTAAATCCCAAAAGCCACGCGGGTGTTCACGCCCAGCTCGGAAAGGAGCTCGTCAAATCCGGAGAATTACCTGCGAGGCTCTACACGCTCTACTCAAAGGCTCTGAACATGAGACATACCGCGGACTATGACGTCTTCGTTGAATACAGCGAAAGGGAAGCCCGGGAGGTTTTGAAAGGCGCAGAGGAGTTTTTGATGTTCACCGCTGATTATCTTGGAGGTGTGATAGATGCAGGTTAGGTTCGCAGGCATAGGCGGCCAGGGCGTTGTCCTGGCCGGTGTCATACTCGGCGAGGCCGCCGCCATAGAGGGGCTGAACGTCGTCCAGACCCAGGACTACAGCTCCGCAAGCAGGGGCGGCCACTCCATAGCGGACGTGATAATATCCAAGGAGCCGATTTACGACGTCATAGTCACCGAGGCGGACGTTCTCGTCGCACTCGCCCAGCTCGGCTACGACACCGTAAAGGACGAGCTGAGGAAGGACGGGCTGCTGATTATAGACACAGACCTGGTTAAGCCCGACAGGGACTACATCGGTGCCCCGTTCACGCGCCTGGCTGAGGAGAGCACCGGTCTGGCACTCACCGTTAACATGGTCGCCCTCGGCTACCTCGTGGCGAAAACCGGCGTTGTGAAGAAGGAAAACGTCGAGGAGGCCATAAGGAGGAGGGTTCCCAAGGGAACCGAGGATATAAACATCAAAGCCTTCAGGGTCGGTTACGAGGAGGGATGTGGATGAGATATCCGTTTCCGGTTGGCAGAAGCGATTTCATTCAAGGTGATGAGGCGATAGCAAGGGCGGCGATCCTCGCAGGATGCCGCTTCTATGCTGGCTATCCAATCACACCGGCCAGCGAGATATTCGAGGCCATGGCCCTCTACATGCCTCTGGTGGACGGCGTGAGCATACAGATGGAGGACGAGCTGGCGAGCATGGCGGCGATAATAGGTGCCTCGTGGGCAGGGGCCAAGGCCATGACTGCAACGAGCGGCCCGGGATTCAGCCTCATGATGGAGAACCTCGGCTACGCGATAATGACTGAGACTCCTCTCGTTCTGGTCGACGTCCAGCGTGGAGGCCCGTCAACCGGTCAGCCAACCCTCGCGGCCCAGGGCGACATAATGCAGGCCATCTGGGGAACCCATGGCGACCATTCGCTCATAGTCCTCAGCCCCTCAACCGTCCAGGAAGCCTTTGACTTCACAATAAGGGCCTTCAATCTGGCCGAGAAGTACAGGACGCCGGTGGTTCTTCTCACCGACGCGGAGATAGCCCACATGCGCGAGCGCGTTTACGTTCCCCAGCCGGGAGAAATTGAGATAATCGACCGCAAGCTCCCGGCCAGCGAGGAGGAGGCGAAGTTCCCGTTCGGCGACATACACGGCGACGGAGTGCCGCCGATGCCGATATTCGGCAAGGGGTACAGAACCTACGTCACAGGCCTCACCCACGACGAGCGCGGAAGACCCAGGACTGTCGATGCGGAGGTTCACGAAAAGCTCGTTAGGAGGATAATTGAGAAGCTCGAACGCAACGGTAAGGACATCATTAGCTACGAAACCTTCGAGCTCGACGACGCCGAGATAGCGATAATAAGCACGGGCATAGTCTCGCGCTCCGCCGTCAGGGCCGTAAAGATACTCCGCGAGAGGGGCGTTAGGGCAGGCATGCTCAAGCTCAACACGATATGGCCCTTTGACTTCGAGATGATCGAAGAGCTCGCAGAGCGCGTGAGAAAGATATACGTCCCGGAGATGAACCTTGGACAGCTCTACCACCTCGTCAAGGAAGGCGCCAACGGAAAAGCTGAGGTCGAGCTGATAGCGAAGATAGGCGGCGAGGTTCACACTCCGATGGAAATAGCCGAGAGGGTGGTGGGCTGAATGTACCTGAAATCCGCTTACGAGATTCGTGACAAGTACCTGAGAAAGGACATGCTCCCGACGATATTCTGCCCGGGCTGTGGAATAGGCTCGGCGCTCCAGTACACGCTCCGCGCGATAGACGACTTGAAGCTAAACCCTGACGAGATAGTCTGGGTCAGCGGAATCGGCTGTTCCTCCCGTGTTCCGGGCTTTGTCAACTTCGACGGCCTCCACACGACCCACGGAAGGGCACTTGCCTTTGCCACCGGCATAAAGCTCGCCAATCCTGACCTCAAGATAATCGCCTTCATGGGCGACGGAGATGCCGCGGCCATCGGTGGGAACCACTTCATTCACGCCATCAGAAGGAACCTCGACGTGACTGTGATACTCATAAACAACTTCACCTACGGAATGACCGGCGGACAGGTCGCGCCGACCGCTCTGAAGGGCCTGCGCGGAACCACAGCACCGTACGGCCAGTTCGAGAACCCCTTCGACATAGCCGACCTTGCGGTCTCGGCAGGGGCCAACTACGTGGCCAGGTGGAGCGTCTTCAACTACCTCCAGGGAATCAACAGCATCAAGAAGGCCCTGCAGAAGGAGGGCTTCACTCTGGTGGAGTTCCTCTCACCGTGCCCGATAAGCTTCGGAAGGAGGAACAGGATGAAGACCGCCCCCGAGCTTCTCCGCTGGTATCAGAAGATAACCGTCCCGCTCGCGAAGGCCAAGAAAATGCCTCCAGAGGAGCTTGAGGGCAAGATAGTCATCGGGGAGTTTGCGGACAGGGACAGGCCCGGTCTCGTGAGGGAATACGAGGCCTACAAGAAGCGCGCCAAGAAGATGATGGGGTGGGAGGAATGAGGAAGGAGATACTCTTCAGCGGCTTCGGCGGCCAGGGAGTCATTTTAGCGAGCGTCATCCTCGGAAGGGCAGCAGCTGTTTACGAGAACCTCTACGCCGTCCAGACCCAGGCCTACGGGCCGGAGTCGAGAGGAGGAGCGAGCAAGGCGGAAGTAGTCATCAGCGACGAGCCGATAGACTACCCCAAGACCCTCAAGCCGGACTGTGCGGTCTTCTTCTCCCAGGAGGCCTACAACAAGTACCTCCACACGGTGAGGGAGGGCGCCAAGATAATAGTCGAGGAGGAGCTCGTTCCACATCGGGACACTGAGTTCGAAAAGGGACTTGAGGTGCTCTCGCTTCCCCTCACGGAGATAGCCGAGGAAACAACCGGCCTCAGCCTCACCATGAACATCCTCACCCTCGGAATCCTGACGGCATGGACAGGGGTTGTGAGCAGGGAGGCCATAGAGAAAGCCGTTTTGGACGCCGTGCCGAAGGGAACGGAGGAGATAAACCTGAAAGCCCTCCACAAAGGCTTCGAACTTGGAGAGAAGGCCAAGGCCGGGGAACTCTGATCCCCGTTTCTTTTCCCAAAAACTTATCAATCCGCATTTCTATCTTCTACTATGCTCATCAACGAGACCAAAGGCAGAACATGGCACGGGAGAGTCAAGCTTGCCGACAGCTTCTTCAAACGGTTTAGGGGATTAATGCTCCTCAGGAATATCAACTATGCCCTTGTCTTCGTTCTTCCCGCCGAGACAAAGGCCAACGCCTCAATCCACACCTTCTTCATGCTGAGCGACATAGACGTAATCTGGCTGGACTCCGCGAGACGGGTGGTGGACTTTAAGACCGCCCGGAAATGGCGGCTCTACGCTCCGAAGGAGCCGGCCAAGTACATAATAGAGGGACCGGTGGGGCTGATAAAAACGCTCGACGTTGAGGAGGGCGATTTGATAAACTGGACCCCCAGCGAGGAGAAAGAAAGGGCCGTGCCGGTGAAGGTGTCGCTGCCCGATGGCCTCTCCTTCGAGAAGGGAACCAACGGAATGGCGCTCACAGAGAGTGTGCGGGAAGTGAAGGTGAAGGGAAATTAGCCATGCATTTTAACGGTTCTCCTGCCAGAACTCCACTGGGACAGACTTAATGACGCCTCTCACAGGGTCAAAATCTTTGTCGAGTCAACCCTCATACACCTCAAGCTTCGCCTTAAAAAAGTCCTCAGCCTTACCCTTTCCAAACATTCCAATATGCGCGGTTTTTTTGGCCTCTTCCACCATCATTAGGAACTCCTCTTCAGCCAGTAATTCGCGTAAAAGCCTTTCTTTGAGGGCTGAAGGGGGATTCTCAGCAACGTTCTCCACTACCCTCACCAATGGTTCTTAGGGGTACATGAATAAAAAAGTTTCTCAGAACTCAAACTCCACCCCGTTTTCCTCGCCCTCCCAGAGGGCTACCCTCCTGAGCCTGACACCATCGGGCAGTTTTTTCTCCACCTCTTCTGCAATCCACAGAGCCACGTTCTCGGTCGTCGGGTTCTCGAAGAGAGTGTTTAGATTCCTGTGGTCGAGCTTCCCGATGATTTCATTCACGATTCTCCTCAGTTCAAGGAAGTCCATCACGTAGCCGTTCTTCAGAGGGCCTTCCACGGCCACCTCAAGCCTGAATGTATGGCCGTGTATCTCCTCCGGCTTTCCGTTGATCAGAACGGCATGTGCAGCTTCAAATTTGAAGCGCTCGATGATTCTGGATCTCATAATATTCACCACTGATCATGGATGCCCTCCAAACTAAAACCTTTGGTTCGTGCTTATGCATAACTCAACATATTTCAACCATTTAAAAATAACCCACCGTAATGTTTAAAACCCGCAGGTCTTATAAGGCTCTAGACCCATTGCCGGGACGGTGGTTAAAATGGTCAGGTACATGGTAACGTCTGCTCTTCCTTACGCTAACGGTCCGATTCACGCGGGACACCTGGCAGGAGCGTACCTTCCAGCGGACATCTTTGTGCGCTATCTAAGGCTCAGGGAAGAGGAAGTCTTATTCATCTGCGGAACCGACGAACACGGGACCCCGATAACCTTCCGCGCCCTGAAGGAGGGAAGAAGCCCGAGGGAGATAGTTGACGAGTTCCACGAGCACATAAAGACAACCTTCGAGAGGGCCAAGATAAGCTTTGACTACTTCGGCAGGACCGAGCTACCGGTGCACTACCGCCTGAGCCAGGAATTCTTCCTCAAGGCACTTGAGAACGGCCACCTCGTCAAGAAGGTCACCAAGCAGGCCTACTGCGAGCACGATAAAATGTTCCTCCCCGACAGGTTTGTGATAGGCACCTGCCCCTACTGCGGCGCCGAAAACCAGCGCGGCGACCAGTGTGAGGTCTGCGGCCACCCGCTGACCCCGGAGATACTCATAAACCCACGCTGCAACCTGTGCAGCAATCCCATCACCACAAAAGACTCCGCCCACTACTACATCCGCATGCAGAACTTCGAGGAAAGGCTGAGGGAGTGGGTGGAAGGTCAGAAACACTGGAAGCCGAACGTCAGGAACACCGTTCTCGGCTGGATTAACGAGGGCCTTGAAGAGAGGGCCATGACGAGGGACCTCAACTGGGGAATACCCGTCCCCCTCGACGATGAGGACGTTAAAGGAAAGGTGCTCTACGTCTGGTTCGAGGCGCCAATCGGTTACATCTCCATAACCATCGAGGCCCTCAGGCGCGCCGGGAAGGAAGGAGAGTGGAAGAAGTTCTGGCTCAACCTCGACGGTGAGACGAAGATTATTCACTTCATCGGCAAGGACAACGTGCCCTTCCACGCCATATTCTGGCCGGCCTTCCTGATGGCCTACGGCGAGTATAGAGATGAGGAAGTCCAGGCGGAGTGGCTGCTCCCCTACGACATTCCCGCCAACGAGTACCTGAACCTTGAGGGCAAGAAGTTCTCAACAAGCAGGAACTGGGCCATCTGGGTCCACGAGTTCCTCGACGCCTTCCCGGCGGATTATCTGCGCTACTACCTCACCGCCATAATGCCTGAAACTCGCGACAGCGACTTCAGCTTCGCCGACTTCAAGAGCAAGATAAACGAGGAGCTGGTGAACAACCTCGGAAACTTCGTCCACAGGGCGATGACCTTCGCCAACCGCTACTTCGATGGAATTGTGCCGGAGAGAGGCGAGCTGGACGACCTCGACAGGCAGGCCCTAGAGGAAATCGAGAGGGCCTTCGATGAGACCGGGGAGCTGATAGCCAAGTATAAGTTCAAGGACGCGTTAAAGCGGGTCATGGAGTTAGCAATCTTCGGCAACCGCTATTTCGACTACCAGAAGCCGTGGAAGACCGCCAAGACCGACCGCGTAAGGACGGCAACCACAGTGAACATATCCCTCCAGATAGTCAAGGCCCTCGGAATCCTCCTTGAGCCGTTCCTGCCGGACGCGAGCGAGAAGATATGGCACCTCCTCAACCTTGAGGAGCTCAAGCGCTGGGAGTTCACCGAGATTCCAGCCGGACACCGCGTTAGAAAGGCCAGCCCGATGTTCAAGAAGGTGACCGACGAGGACATCATCTACTTCATCGTGAACTACATAGCACGGGGCAATCCCAAGAGCGCCAAGCTGCTCCTTGACAAATACTACAAGCGGGACGATGTAGTGAAGGTTGCATTCGAGCGCTTTGGAGATGCCAAGCGGGAAGAGGCGATGGCAATCCTTAAGAGCATCTACGGGGATGAAATCGGGCCTAAAACTGAAAAGCCCGGAAAAGCTTCGAAGAAGGAGGAGGCGAAGAAAAAGGAGAAAGGTGGTGAAAGCATGGGGTACATAAGCTTTGATGACTTCATGAAGGTCGACCTGAGGGTTGGAAAGATAATCGAGGTCAGCGACCACCCCAACGCCGACAGGCTCTACGTGGTCAAGGTTGACCTTGGGGACGAAGTCAGGCAGCTCGTGGCGGGGCTGAAGAAGTACTACAAGCCGGAAGAGCTGCTCAACCACTACGTGGTCATCATAGCGAACCTTGAACCCAAGAAGCTCAGGGGAGTAGAGAGCCAGGGAATGCTCTTAGCAGCCGACGACGGCGAGAACGTGGCTCTGCTGATGCCTGACAAGGAGATAAAGCTGGGAGCAGGGATAAGGTGACCAAGGGGAGCTCAGAACCTGAGCTCCACCCAGTTTTCCTTCCTGCCCTTAAGAACCTTCACCAGACCCTTCCTCTCAAGGCGCTTGAACATCCTCCATGCGGTGGTTTTGGGCAGGCCTATCGCTTCACGAACCTCCGCCTGACTGGCCTTTCCGCCCTTGTCGAAGATGTAGAGCAACGCGCGCTTCTCCTCATCGTTGAGGTCGAGGTTCTCAAGCCTGGCCTGGAACTCCTCGCGGGTCGGCATTGACTTTCCTCCACCTTTCCTTCTCCAGAGCGCGTAGGCGAAACCTCCGAGCACTCCAAGACCGGCCAGGATTAGCAGATACGCCGAACTCTCCGTTCCACCTTCACTGCCAGCCCCTCTACCTCTGCCGTTGAGCGTGTAGGAGACGCTCTGGTTTCCGGGGGGCATGGTTATCGAGTTCCCCGCTATCTCAAGCGGTATATCGCTCAGGTCGACCACTATGGCGTTCTCAGGCAGTACTACAGTGAAGGAATCGTTGGTCGCGATGTGAAGCGTCCACACCATGCCTTCCTTCGCGGTCAGGTCGGGGGTATAGTAGGAGACCTTGACTATGCCGGCGTCCCCGGAATATATGAGGAGGCTTCCGTTCTCAAGTCGGAAGTTTACGGGGTTTCCGTTCCCATCTTCAACGATAACGTTTTCGTAATGGTCGCCGAGGAGGGGAAGTTCAATCTGGGAGGAATACTCCGCGGGCAGGATTTCGTATTCAACCTTGACGTAGCCGTCATTGTAAACCGTCAAAACCAGGGATGAGACGGTATAGGCACTAACCCCGTGCAGGAGGATGAGCGTTATCAGCATGAGGATTGGGGCCCATTTTAGTCTCATTTAAGCATCCCTCCATAACTAAAAAGGAAAGGTCAGGAGTGGGCGAGTATGAACTCATCCACCCTGTGGAGCATGTCCAGTGCTATCGCGAAGTGGGCCTTGGCTTGGAGGGGCTTCTTTGCCTTGAGAAGCCCGACGCCTATCCTGAGCTCCCGGGCGGCCACCTTCAGCCCAACCTCTGCCCGGGTGGTGTCGACGCCCCTGCTCTTGAGTTCGCGGAGCGCCTTCGCGTCCTTCTGAATCCTGTCGTTCATCTCCCTGAGGAAAGCGCGGACGTCCTTCAGCTTTTCATCGAGCTCCCTCTCGCGAACCTTCCTGAGTATGAACTCAACGGCGTTGTGGAACTCAGCTATGGTTCCCCGGTTATCCTTCATGACGGTCAGAGCGTCCTCCCACTCCCCCTCGTCGGCGAGAGCCTTGACCTGGCTGTAAACCTCCGAGAAAGCATCGAGCCTCTCCTGAAGCTCCGTCACATTGTAGCCGTTCCTCTCCCCGACTTCGATTGCCTTCTGAGCTATCTCCATTCCCTTCTCACCCTTGATCAGGAAGTCCCTGACAATCTTCTCAGCGTTTGCGTAGGCGAGCTCCTCGCGGACCTTTCTCAGCTCCTCGTCGAGGAGGGCTTTCTTCTCTTTGGCGACTTCATAGTCTGCCCTCGCCTTTTCGTAGTCCCCTGCCTTAAGGTCATCTAGCACAACTTTGTAGGCATCCTTGGTCTCGTTGTAGAGTGCGGTGAGGTTGCTCACGTCTATCCCCTGGTTCTCCGCCAGCCGTATGGTCTTTTCAACGAACCTGAAGTACTCCGTCATGCGCTCGATTTCCATTTTGATGCGTTCCCTTACATCCTGAACCTTCTCTTTACCCTCCTTGAGAGCTGAGAGGGCAACCTTATAGTGGTGCATGGCAGTGAGGCTGTCGAGTATCGAGTTGTAGTAGTCGCCGGCCTCGTATTCACTCACCGCCTTTTTCTTGTAGTCTTCTGCTAGCTCGTAGTGGGTTAGTATCGTCGAGTTCTCGGGCAGCCTGTCCTTTATAGGTTCTATCTTGTCCTCGGCGAACTTGCTCAGCCTCTGAAGCTGGTCAATCAGCTGACCCGCTATCACCATCTCCCTGGTGCCGTTGTCCACTGCCACTTCGGTGTACGATCCGGTGGTGTTGTTGCTCTCAGCCAGGCCCAGCGGTATTACGCTGCCAAGGAGCAGGGTTGCCAGAGCCAGTGCAAAGCCCTTCATCCCCTTCATGGGCATCACCGATGAACGCTAGGCGCCCAACCTATTTGAGGACTCCGATGGAACGAACGTTTCAGAGCGTTCCATTCTTCTCAAGCTCCCTTATATAGAGGGCTGTGGCACATATCCCCTCCACCACGTTCCTAAAATGCGGAATCTCACCGAACTGGGCGTATAGGCTTCCGTAGTTCGGGTGCCACGCATCGACCTGCTCGCGTCCCCTGGCGGTGATGATGTACACCACCCACCCCCTATCCTTGAGGGTCTCAACGAGCTTCCACGCGTTCGTCATGTCGTTTTCATCCTCTATCTCGACCCCGTACTCGGCCCTGATTTTCTCGAACACTTCTTTCATGTCCTTCCCCAGAGGAACTAGTCGAGGAGATTAAAAACCTTTGAGTGCCCTGAGGAGGAGCCTCACCGCGACCATTATCAGAAGCACGGAGAACAGTATCTTGAACCGCCTTGGATGAAGCCTCGGAACCAACCTGGCCCCAGCTGCGGCCCCTATTATGAGACCCGGAGACAGCAGGAGCGCCGTTTGAAGGTCCACCTGGCCCAGTGTGAGGTGGGTGGCCGTTCCTACCAGGGCCGTGAAGAACAGGGCGAGGCTGGACGTTCCGACCGCGTAGTTTACTGGGAGGCCCGCGAGGGTGTGGAAGAGGGGGACGTTCAGTACGCCCCCGCTGACCCCCAGAAGTCCGGAGGTCAGGCCGGAGAGGGCACCGATCAGCGGAACCTTTCTATAGTTTATCCTCAGAGCCTCCCCACGGTTTCGTACATCGCTTCTCCTGACGAAGACGTAGGCAACGTAGATTAGGAGAAGGCCAAACACCGCCTCCAGAACGTTTGAGTTCAGTATCCCCGAGAGGTACGCGCCCATTACCGCGGCGGGAATTGAGAAAACCTCCTTCAGGAAGGCCACCCGATAGAGAACCCTGCCTGCTCGGATGTGGGCGGAGGCTGAGGCTAGAGAGCTTATCGTTATGCACGCGAGGCTGGTTCCAATGGCCACGTGAACGGGCAGTCCAAGGAACACCAGCGAGGGAACGATGAGGAACCCGCCCCCAACACCAAACAGACCCGCTATCGTTCCTATGAGGACACCGATTAAAACGGCCATCACTGGGTTAAGCATTCCGCATCGGCCCCGTATCCCCGGGAAGGTTTATATAATTTAGCCGGGCGATTACAACTTCAGCCAAAAAATTTTTGAACTTTGAAGCCGTAGGAATATGGATGAAAATGGGGTGGAAAAAGTACTGGCTGATGGTGCTTCTCGTCTTTGTGATAACCCAGCCGGGCTCGATAACCTTCGCCAACTGGGACGCACCCTACGGCTTTTACAAGGACCTTTCGGTCTGGCTCGGCTCCGCCGCTGGAGGATTGCTGCTGGTGCTTGCCTACGGCTTGTATGAGTGGGGGAGGGGAAAACTTAGCCCCGTGAACCTTCTTCTGACTGGGGTTGTCCTCATCTCAGCGGCCGTAATCGGTTATCGCGCCGAGCTTGCGCTCGGGGGTGAGATGGGCTACGGAAGCGGGAACATAGTGCTTTTTGTTATTGGTGGGCTCATTGGGTTCACATTGTCCGTAATGCTGCTTATAGTCTCTCTACTGCACATCCTGACGGGAGAGCTCTATTATCCCTATGATAGGCCTCTGGTGATTGCGTGGCTGGTCATGATGGTTGCAACGCTCCTCCTTGGGGCGGCTTATCTGAAGGAAAGAAGGAGAGGAGAACTCACGGAACCGGAAGACCGAGACCTTTCAGTATCATCCTCAGAGCCAAGAGGGCCATGAGGACCGCGAAGGCCTTCTTAAGGCTGCTCGCCCTCGTCCTCTTCGCTATCCTCGCACCGAGCTGGGCACCGATGATGAGGCCCGGGACGAGGAGGACCAGCCACTGGGTCTCCACGTTGCCCATGGCGTAGTGCTTGAGCGCTCCAGCGGTTGCGGTGAAGACTATTGCAAAGCTTGAAGTAGCCACCGCGTAGTGTATGGGCAGGCCGAGGTACGTCAGGAAGGGCACGTTGATTATTCCCCCACCGACGCCGAGGAGACCGCTGGCAATTCCGGCGAAGAAGCCACCAACCGGCACAAGCTTGTAGTTGACCTTCACTTCCTCAAGCTTAACCTCACTCGGCTCTGCGGTTTTCTTGCGGTATATCCTGACGGCAACTATAACGAGGGCGAGACCGAAGATGACCTTCAGCTGGGCGGCGCTTATAAAGGAAGTCATCCACGCGCCGATGTATGCACCAACTACGGCCGTTGAGGCCAGCAGGAGGCCGACCTTGTAGTGTATTCTCTTCTGTCTTGAGTACGCTATCGCGGAGCTGAGGGAGGTAAAGACGACTGCCGCACTGGAAGTTCCGACGGCGTGGTGTATCTCGACGCCGAGGAAGTTCAGCGTTGGGACTATCAAGAATCCACCTCCGAGACCAAAGAGGGCCGCAAGGATGCCGATGAATACTCCAACCGCAAAGTAGCCAACGTATTTGAGCAAGGGATCACCTCCGTCATTGATTGAACGCTCACAGTTCGAAGGCTATCGCCTCCATAAGCTTTATCAATGCCTCAAGGTCCGCTAGGTGGAGGGTCTCGACCTCGCTGTGGAGGTACCTTATCGGAACGCTCAGGGCGAGGACCTCACTCTTACCCTGGAACACGGATGCATCCGTTCCGCCGCCTGTGACGCCCACCTGAAGGGGAATCTCGTTCCTCGACGCTATCCCGGCAACCTTTCTGGCGAGCTTCCTTGTATAGATCGCGGAGTTATCGACGGCCCTTATCACAGCACCCCCGCCGAGCCTTACGTCTCCGGTTATATCACCGCAGCAGGCAAAGGAGTCTACAGCAAAGGCGTACTTTGGAGTGTAATGCTCGGCCAGAAACTTCGCTCCCTTGAGACCTATTTCCTCCTGCACTGTGAAGGCGAAAATCCACCTTCCATCGAGGTCGTGGTCAACGAGGTCTTTTATTGCCTCAACCAGTGCGACGACACCGAAGCGGTCGTCCAGAGAACGGGTTGAAACGTAGCGGTTGTTGAGAACGGCAAAGTGCTTCTTAAAGACCGCGTAATCCAGCACCCTGACTCCAAGTGCTTCCGCCTCCCCCCTGCTCCCGGCGCCGATATCGATGACCAGCTTGCTCCAGGGAACCGTGTCGAACTTCCTTTCAAGGTTGAGGTGCACCGGAAGTGCCCCGATGACGCCGTCGAGCTTTCCGTTCTCGGTTATAACGTCGAGGTGCCTGCCGTAGAGAAGTCTATCGTCTATTCCACCGATTTTTCTGAAGGTGAGCTTTCCGTCCGGCCTTATCCCGGTAATCAAAAGTCCTATTTCGTCCATGTGGGCCATGAAGATGCCCTTGAGTTCGCCCTCGCCGAGCTCAACGACGAGGTTTCCAATGGTGTCAACCGTGTAGTCGGCGTAGGGTTCAAGCCACTCAGCTATCTTTTCCCGTATCCTTTCCTCATAGCCGGAAATACCGGGAATCCCGGTTATTTCCCTCAGTTCCTCAACGAGCATCACAATCACCTCAGAGCATCCTCACCCTCTCAGGAGGGCGAATTTCGACCACCTCACGGTTCACCAGGGTGTCCGGAACCTCGCCGCGGAGAATCGCGAGGAGATTCTTAACCGCCTGGAATCCCATGTCCTCCATGGCCTCCTTCGAAAGGCCGGCGTAGTGGGGCGTTAGGACGGTCTCCCACTCGTGCTTGAACAGCTCGTGCTCCTGAACCGGCTCGTTCTCGAAGACGTCGCTCGCGTAGCCCTTCAGCTTTCCCTCCTCGATGGCCCTCGCGAGGGCCTTTTCGTCCACGAGCGTTCCGCGGCCGATATTCACGAGGTATTTGCCCTCCAATAGCCTCAGCCTCTCCGCGTTTATGATGTGGTATGTCTCGGGCAGGGCGGGAAGGGCCAAAATCACGATATCGCTCTCCTTCAGGACGTCTTCGAGCGGCATGTATCTGGCCCCAACTTCTTTTTCGATATCGGGCTTCTGAGAGCGGGACCAGTAGAGTATCTCCGTGCCCATCGCCTTCATTCTCCGCGCTATGGCCTTCCCGATGGCGCCCATCCCGAGGACTCCAACTTTCTTTCCATAGACTGTCTCTATCCCCCTGAAGCCGCCCCATATCGTCCTGTGGGAGTCCCACTTTCCGGCACGGATGAACCTGTCGGAGTAGGCTATCTTCCGGAGGAGCGCTATCGTGAGGCCGACCGCGAACTCCGCAACGGCCTCGCTGAGAACGCCCGCAACTTTAGTGACGTATATCCCCCTCTCCGTTGCCGCTTTAACGTCAACGTGGTCGTAGCCTGCTGAATGGCAGCTTATCACCCTCAGCCTATCGGCCCTCTCGATGACCTCACAGGGGAACGGGTTCAGGGGAGAGAGTATCACCGCGTCGAATTCTCCTATTCGTTCCTTCAGTTCATCAACGTCGGGATACAGAATGAATTCGACGTCCGCGTATTTTCTTAGCTCCTCAACCGGTTTGCTCTTCATCTTAAAGAGAACGGCCACCCTCGGCCTCATGGTATCACCTTAAGATGGTTATCGAAACGACCCTAATAAGGTTTTTGCATGAAATTTGTCAAAATTTCAGCCCGGCACCGGGAAAACTTAAAAACTTTTCCGGTTTCTCCCTTTAGGTGGTGTAGATGGGTAAGGTGGAGAGGAAGAAGTGGAGCGAGGAGTTCAGCGAGTGGTACAACGAGCTGATTGAAACGGCTGGAATCCAGGACAAGCGCTATCCGGTCAAGGGAATGAACATCTGGCTCCCGTACGGGCTGAAAATCATGCGGAGTATTGAGAGGTTCATACATTCCGAGATGGAGAGAACCGGACACGAGGAGGTTCTCTTCCCGGCGCTCATTCCCGAGACCGAGTTCCAGAAGGAGGCCGAGCACATAGCGGGCTTTGAGGGTGAGGTTTTCTGGGTTACCCACGCCGGCCACGACCCCCTCGACGTCAGGCTCATCCTTCGCCCGACGAGCGAAACCGCTATGTACTCAATGTTCTCTCTGTGGATCCGCTCACACGCAGATTTGCCCTTCAAAATCTACCAGATAGTTAACGTTTATCGCTACGAGACCAAGCACACGAGGCCCTTAATCCGTGTCAGGGAGATAAGCCGCTTTTTCGAATCCCACACGGCCCATGACAGCTTTGAGGATGCTGAGAGGCAGATAAGGGAAGACCTTGAGATATTCGACAGGCTCGCAAAGTTCCTCGCCATTCCATACATCGTTTCCAAGAGGCCCGACTGGGACAAGTTCCCAGGCGCTTACTACTCCCTCGGAGCAGAGGTCATGATGCCCGATGGCAGGACTCTCCAGATAGGAACCATGCACAACTACCGCCAGAACTTCGCGAAGGCGTACAACATCCAGTACGAGACTGAGAGCGGGGACCACGAGTACGCCCACCAGACGACGTTCGGAATGAGCGAGCGCCTTCTAGCAGCGGTTATAGCCATACACGGCGACGACAGGGGGATGGTTCTGCCCCCAACGGTGGCCCCGATACAGGTCGTTGTCGTGCCGATTCCCAAGAAGGACGCCGAGGCTGACGTCTTCGCCTACGCAAGGGAGATAGCGGAGGAACTGAGGACTGCAGGTCTCAGAGTCCACGTTGACGAGCGCGACATAAGACCGGGCAGGAAGTTCTACGACTGGGAGCTCAAGGGGGTTCCCCTCCGCATAGAGGTCGGCCCGAGGGACGTTGCCGGCAGGAAGGCAGTTCTTGCGAGGCGCGACACCCTTGAGAAGATCACGGTTGAGCGTGATGCCATCGTTGATGAAGTCAGAAAAACCCTCGATGCAATCCATGAGAACCTGTACCTCCGCGCCAGGGAGTTCCTTGAGAGCCACATAAAGCGCGTTGAGACCATCGAGGAGGCCAAGGCCGTCTTCGAGGACAGGCGCGGAATAGTTGAGATAGCATGGTGCGGCGAGGAGAGCTGTGGACTTGAGATGGAGGAGATACTCGACGCCAAGATGCTTGGAACGCCATACCCCGAGGAGAAGGCCAAAGCTCCCGAAGGCAAAAAGTGCCCGATCTGCGGCAGGGAGGCAAAATTCGTGGCGAGGTTCGCCAGAACCTACTGAGACCTTTTCTTTAACACTTTATCAAAATCAAAGAATTATAAAAAAGAAAATCAGGCGGTCTGGTTCTCAAAGGGTGCGAGCGCCTCTTCAAGGAGCTCAACGGCCTGGCTCATGTAAAGATAAGCCTTCCTTATGTGAACCATTGCGGAAAGCCACCTGACTCCTGCGGACTTTCCTGGGGCAAGCCCGAACGCAGTGGCATTGCTGTACTCGGCGGTTGCGTTTTCGTAGAGGCTCCACACTTCCTGGAGGGTCTCGTTGCTGACGTTCATCTGAACGCTGAGGTTGTAGAGCTCGTTGAACTTGTCCTGCTGGTGGAGGTACAGGTAGTACCACGCTATAGTCGCGGAGGTGATGCCCCCTCCCGATGCACTAACTGTTCCGGCAAGGGGGAGGAGGGCTACCATTAAGGCCGCTAACACCGCCAGTACTTTCCTCATGTTATCACCTCCAATGCACGTTAACCCCCGGGATTTTTAAATCCTTCCCTTCCCAACGTTTAAAAAACCGGCCTCCAACAAGCCATCATGATACTCGGAATCCACGACGGTCACGATGCGGGTGCAGTACTCATTGACGGGGACAGAGTATTCGCCGTTAACGAGGAAAGACTCAACAGGATCAAGAAGTACAGGGGCTTCCCGGTCCTGAGCGTGCGGAAAGTCCTAGAGATGGCGGGGGCCGGACCAGAGGACGTTGAAATCATAGCCGTGGCGGGTATATTCCGAAAGCAGAAACGCCTTTTTGAGCTTGAAGAGAACCTCCGTGCGCTCTTCGGCCCCGAGTTTAAGAGGAAGGTCCTCTTTGTCGAGCATCACCTTGCCCATTCGGCATCGGCCTACTACACCTCCGGGTGGCGTGATGCCCTCGCCGTGAGCATTGATGCCGCGGGGGACGGACTGAGCTCTTCGATATACGTGGCGAGAGACGGGGAGATGGTAAGGATAGCCCAGAGCACCTACATCGACTCCCTCGGGGATTTCTACGCCTCCGTTACCGAGCTTTTGGGATTCAAGCCCATGCGGCACGAGGGCAAGGTCATGAGCCTCGCGGCATATGGGAGACCAGTCTACGACCTGAGCTCAATAATAGAACTGAACGGACTGAGCTTCGACAACCATCTCGGGGTAATCGGGGTTGAAGCGACGAGGAAGCTCGCAGAGCTCTTTGATTATCCTCTCAGACACGCCAGGGATATCGCCCTCCAGATGAAGCTCGGAAAGCTTGAGGGTAAGCTCCAGAGGAAGGCCATAGAGATAGCCGCCAGCGCCCAGGCGCATCTGGAAAGGCTGATTGAGGAGCTCGGTCTCGGGCTTAACGGGCAGGGACTCCCCGTTGCCTACGCGGGCGGAGTCGCCCAGAACGTAAAGGCCAACGCTGTGCTGAGGCATATCCTCGGGGACGATAACCTGTGGGTTTTTCCGGCGATGGACGACGGCGGTCTGGCCTTCGGCGCCGCGGTTTTTGTGAAGGCCCAGTTCGAGAGGCTCGACGGGAAGTGGAGGCCCTTCAAACTTGAGCACGTCTATCTCGGCCCATCCTACGGAAGGGAAGGAGTTGAAGGATTCCTGAAGAGGGAGGGCGTTGAGTTCGAGGAGGTGGATGACGTCCCGGGCCTCGTCGCGGACGCCCTCGCTGAGGGCAGGCTGGTCGGATTCTTCCAGGGGGCGATGGAGTTCGGACCGAGGGCCCTGGGCAACCGCTCGATTTTAGCCGACCCGAGGAACGAGGGGATCAAAGAGAGGCTCAACGTTGCCCTGAAGCGCGACGTCTTCCAGCCGTTCGCGCCTTCCCTGCTGTGGGAGAAAGCCGAAGGGTACCTCGAAGACCTCAATGGAATGCCCAACGAGTTTATGACGATGAGCTACACGGCGAGTGAGGAGTTCAGAGAAGCCGCTCCAGCCGTCGTTCACGTGGATGGGACGACCAGACCTCAGGCCGTAAGGAAGGAAGTCAATCCGGCTTATTACGACGTAATCAAAGCCTTCGAGCGGGAGACGGGCCTGGGCGCGGTGCTGAACACGAGCTTCAACATGCACGGCGAACCCATAGTATGCTCGCCGGAGGACGCACTGAGGACGTTCAGAAAGGCAAAGCTTGACCTGCTGATCCTCGGACGATTTGCTGTTCACCAATGAACCGTTAAGCACTTCGATGAACATCTTTTCGTTGAGGTAAAGTTATAAACATTGTTCCCAAAATCCTTTGGTGATGCTTATGGCGCTGAGCGACAGGCTGGAACTCGTCAACCCTTCTGAGATTAGGAAGCTCTTCGACCTTGCTCAGGGTGTTGAGGGCCTTATCTCACTCGGAATCGGTGAACCGGACTTCGACACCCCGGAGCATATCAAGGAGTATGCGAAGGAAGCCCTCGACAAGGGAATGACCCACTACGGGCCGAACGCGGGTTTGATGATGCTCAGGGAAGCCCTCGCGTGGAAGCTGAAGGAACAGAACGGCATCGAAGTTGACCCAAAGACCCAGGTCATGGTGACCGTCGGGGCGAACCAGGCTTTTCTGATGGGATTCGCGGCCTTTTTGAAGGAGGGGGAGGAGGTTCTCATCCCGAGCCCGATGTTCGTCAGCTATGCCCCAACGGTTCTCCTTGCGGGCGGAAAGCCGGTCGAGGTTCCAACCTACGAGGAGAACGAGTTCAGGCTTAGCGTTGACGACCTTGAGAAGCACGTTACGGACAAAACAAGAGCCCTCATAATAAACACCCCGAACAACCCGACCGGTGCGGTTCTTACCAAGAAGGACATCGAGGAGATAGCGGACTTCGCCGTTGAGCACGACCTTATCGTCTTCAGCGACGAGGTCTACGAGCACTTCGTCTACGACGGCGTCAAGAACCACAGCATAGCCTCCCTCGACGGCATGTTCGAGAGGACCCTCACCATCAACGGTTTCTCCAAGACCTTTGCCATGACCGGCTGGCGCCTTGGCTTTGTGGCCGCCCCGGAGTGGATAATCGAGAAGATGACCCGCTTCCAGATGTACAACGCCACCTGTCCGGTTACGTTCGCACAGTACGCCGCGGCGAAGGCCCTGAAGGACGAGCGCAGCTGGAAGGCCGTCGAGGAGATGAGGAACGAGTACGACAGGAGAAGGCACCTCGTCTGGAAGCGCCTGAACGAGATGGGGCTTCCAACGGTCAAGCCCAAAGGGGCGTTCTACATCTTCCCGCGCGTGAAAGACACCGGCCTGAGCAGCAAGGAGTTCAGCGAGCTGATGCTCCTGGAGGCCAAAGTCGCGGTCGTTCCGGGTTCCGCCTTTGGAAGCGCCGGGGAGGGCTACATCAGGATAAGCTACGCGACGGCCTACGAGCAGCTCGAAGAGGCCATGAACCGGATGGAGAAAGTGCTGAAGGAGAAGAAGCTCGTTTAAAGCTTGTTAAGCTCAACGTTTTCAGCTTTTCCCCTCTTTTCATCGAAATCTATAACCGCATAGTGCTTTCTGAAGAGCGGGCCGGGGTTCACCACCATGGTCTCCCCAACCCTGTCGATTCCCCTCCCCTCGTGTATGTGACCGCAGACAACCAGCGGGGGCTGCCTCTTCTCTATAAACTCCCTGAGCGCTCCGCTGCCAACGTGATGGCCGAGATGAACCCTGTCGGCGACGGTTCCGTGGGGTGGAACGTGGGAGAGGATTACGTCGCCCTCCCGATAGTTCCGATCAAGTATTCCCCGAATCTCATCCTCCGTCAGTTCCCATATGGTGTGGAACGGCGTGATGTTGGAGCCTCCGATTCCAACTATGCCGGTTCCTCTGACCTCAGCCCGTCTGTTGTGGGCGTTTATGCCCAGTTCCGTCAGGAGCTCCGGGACGTCCCTCCCGTCGCAGTTGCCGTGGACGGCCAGGATTGGAACGCCCGCATTCAGGAGGGGCTCAAGGACTTTTCTGGCGGTTTCAGCGCTCGAAAAGTGGGTTATGTCGCCCGCTATTAAGAGGGCGTCGGGTTTCTCTTTAGCGATAAGCTCTGCGAGCTTTCTAACGATTCTCGCGTTGCCGTGAATATCTGTCACCGCAAGTATTTCCATACCGCCTCACCGCCCAGATTCAGATATGGGAGAACTTCATCGTACGCGTCGCTCCAGTCAACCATCCCAACCCTCTTCCTCACTCCCCCATTCAGGAGGGACAGAATCTCGTCAGCCACTTCGTCAGGAGTTTTGCCGGTCGTGTCCACCTCTATGACGTTTTCTTTCTCTTCGAGGGCCTCGATGAGGATAACGTCAACAAGTTCGGCCTCAACGTTCTCCGCAAGCTTTTTGCGGGGGTAGCCTCTGGATTCGAGCCTTTCGGCAACTATCCTTGGGTGCAGGCGGAGAACGACGACAACGTCGGCAGGAACCAGGTGACTCAGATGACCGTCTATCACAACGTCCCTCCCGGAGAACTCCTCCCCAACGGCGCGGGAGAGCTCATCAACGTCTATCTCGATTTCGTCCCCCACCCTCTCCCCGATGCCCCTCGCTAGGGCGAAGTCCTTTATGCTTACGTATTCGTAGCCGAGCCTTTCGCTCAGGATTCTGGAGACCGTGGTTTTGCCAACGCCGGGGGTACCGCTCACCGCGATTATCATTCCATCCACCGGAACTGGTACGCGCATGGGCTTATATCCTTGTCTTCCGTCAATTGTCGAATACTGATGTAGCATTCAGCGAAAACCTTTTAAGGACTATAGTTTCTATATAGACACAGGTGACACGAAATGGAGAGGTTAAAATTACTCCAGAGGAAGTTGCACGTTGTGAAGAAGCAGAAGGAGCTCCTCATGCTTGAGGAGGCCAAACTCATAAGGGTGACCCGTCAGAAGAAGGAGGCCGCCAAGAAACTCGCCAAGGTCAAGAAGGAAAAGGTCGCCCTTGCCCTCGAAGAGGCGAGGCTCGTCAGGGTTCTCAAGCAGAACGGCTACACTGCAGTCTGAGTTTTTCAAAGATTTTTAAAAGAGGGGAGAAGCTCAGAAGACGCTGAGCTTGTCCTCCAGTATCATCTTCTGTATCTTCGTTATGTCCGCGAGCCATGCATCCGCTATCTCGTAGGCCGGCTTCTGAATGGTCTCAAGGTGGTATCCCTTCTTCGGGATAACCTGAACGCTCGCGACGAGCGGCTCGTCGATGGGCTTGCCTATCTGGCTGAGTATCCTGACGTAGACCTCCTCGACGCCCTCAACCTGCTCGGCGATGTCGTTGGCGATGAGCATCGAGAGGAGGTTGTAAATCTTTCCAACGTGGCTGACCGGGTTCTTTCCAGCGGCGGCCTCCATGCTCATGTGTCTGTTCGGGGTGATGAGGCCGTTGACGCGGTTGCCCCTACCAACGCTACCGTCGTCTCCAGCTTCCGCACTGGTTCCAGTGACGGTTATGTAGTAGATGCCCTTCTCCGGGTCGTCGGCGGTGTTGACGTAGATGTTGACCTTCCTCTCGGTGTGGGCCTCGGCGACGCCCTTGGCGGCCTCGTAGATGGCCTCCTTCACTGCCATGTACTCGTCCGGGTTGGCAACCTCGCTGTCCACCATGGCGGCCGCGATGGTGATGTCTATCTCATTGCCCTTCCTGAGACCCATAACCTTGATGTCCTCACCGACCGCCGGGTACTTCCTCTTAAACTCGTCGCTGTTGAGGAGCCTCTCGGTTTCGAGGACTATCCTCTCCGTCTCGCTGAGGGGGGCGTAGCCGACTCCAAAGCTGGTGTCGTTGGCGAGCGGAATCGGGTTCTCCTTGGCCTTGTTGAAGACTCCAACGAGGTCAACGCTTCCCTGGCCTATGCGGGAGTCAATGACGACGTGGTTCTCGATGTCGAGGTGTCTAACCGCCTTCCTGAGATAGTCCTTCGCCGCCGTTATGGCAACCTCGTGAACGGGGAAGAACTCCCTATCAACCATCTCGACGGCCCTTCCGGAGAGGAGGATGTATATCGGCTTGATGACCTCACCGCCCCCAAACTTCGGGTAGGCCCTTCCACCGACGACCTCGACCTGGTCGGTGTTGTGGTGGAGTATGATGCCGTACCTCTTGATGTACTCCCTGCTGAGCGCCCTGCTGACGGCTTCGGCTATGCCGTCGGCAATGCTGTCCGGGTGGCCGATTCCCTTCCTCTCGACGAGCTCAACCTTCTGCATCTCAACCGGAGTCCTCATGAGTTCCTCAACAACTATGTTCCTAACCTTCTCAGCCATGATCGTCACCCCTCAAGGCCTGTATGGACGGCTCTGTTCATCAGTTTATATATTTTTCGGCATGAATTCGGGAGCCGAATATTCCCGTGGGTTATCAACGCCAAAATCCTTAAAATTTTTCCCGAAAATTCTCCATACGGCATCCGACGACGCCCGGTGGCCCGGGCCCCGGAGCGTTCGGGCGGCGGTGAAGGGGTGCGACGATGCCGGGCGGACAGGGCCTGGTCTCCGGACCACCGGAGGGTGCCGTCGGCTGCCGATGATGGTGGGGGATGGCCAGGCCCACATTTTTAACCGGTTCTTCCTAACATTCCCCGGTGAGGGCATGGAGCTGAAGACCATCATAGAGGAGATAAGAACAGTGCTGGATGAGAAGGACGCGCTGAGGGAGGAAGCGCTGAGACTAACGAGGGAGATAGTTCGCCTGAGCGGGGATGCCATAAAGGCCCTCCATCGCGGCGAAGCCGATAAAGCCTCCCATCGCCTCAAACTTGCCGGCGAGAAGGTAAAGAGCCTGAGGAAAAAGCTCATGGAGCATCCAGACATATACTTCACGGGCTACGTCCAGAGCGCCCATCAGGAGTTCGTTGAGGCCAGCCTGTTCTTTGCATACATTACGGACGGGAGGTTCCCCTCCCCCTCCGAGCTGGGGGTTCCGCATGCGGACTACGCTCTGGGGATAGGCGACTTCATCGGAGAGCTGCGGAGGCGCTTCCTGATACTGCTCCTGGAGGGAGATATGGAGGGCGCCGAGGAGGTCTACCGTTTCATGGAGGCTATCTACGAGGAACTCATGACGCTTGAGTATCCAAAGGGGCTCGTGAACATCAGGGGCAAGCAGGATCAGGCCAGGCACATCCTTGAGAGAACCCTTGAGGATTTGACGAGGGCAAAGCTGAGCAGGAAGCTGGAAGAGAAGCTGGAGACCGCGATTGCCGACAAATAATGATACAATTACATAATTCGGTGATTATGTGATTAATGAATTCAAGGGAAAACTCAGGAAAATCGAACGAGTCCAAGAAAAGCTGGCATCGAGGATAGAGGAAAGACCGCTCAGACTGGAGGATGTAAAAACCGTCGCGGCGGTCGATGTTGCCTACCGAGGGGAGGGTGCCAGGGCGGCCTTCGTTCTCTGTTCTTACCCAGACTGCGAAGTTTTGAGGACGAGGGTCATTGAAACTGAGGTTCCTTTCCCCTACATACCCACCTTCTTTTTCCTGCGCGAGACCCGACCCGTCCTGCTGGCCCTCAGAGGGGAGGAATTCGACCTCCTCCTGGTGGAAGGGCACGGAAAGGCGCATCCCAGGGGATACGGACTGGCCTGCCACATCGGTCTGCTTATCGGAAAGCCCGTGGTAGGGGTCGCCAAGAGGCCCCTGCTGGGGGTCTCGGAGAAAGACTTCCGAAAGGTGGGAAAAGCTTATGTAAGCGTCGGCCATTTACTCGATTTAGAATCTGCGGTGAGGCTCATCGAGCCCCTGCTTGAGGGAGGCTATCCAAAGCCGCTCAGGCTCGCCGACAGGCTATCGAAGAGGGGAGGCCTATGAAGAGGATAGAAATGCTCATACTGCTCGCCAGAAAGGGAGCGCTTGGAAAAAAGATAAAAATCACCCTTAGGGAACTTGCCAACGAGCTGGGAATCTCTCCCCAGTCGGTTCTCAGGCTCCTGGAGGAAATGGAGGAAGAGGGGCTCGTGGAAAAGGAGGTAATCGGGAGGAAAACGTACGTGGAGATCAGCCACGAGGGCCTGACCTTCCTTGAGAGTCTCTGCGATGCCATTTCGGAGGCCCTTTACAACGGCATAATAATCGGCGAGGTAATCTCTGGAATAGGCGAGGGCGCG
This sequence comes from Thermococcus sp. 21S7, assembly GCF_012027615.1. NCBI lineage: Archaea > Methanobacteriati > Methanobacteriota > Thermococci > Thermococcales > Thermococcaceae > Thermococcus > Thermococcus sp. 21S7. Next base: position 250,926 of record NZ_SNUT01000002.1, on the reverse strand, counting down.
TACTACGTTAGGCAGTACGCCCATCTGATAAGGGAGTACCTGGGATTCGAGCCGTACCCCGGAACGCTCAACGTCAGGGTGCTGTTTCCAAAGACCGTGTTCGATGCTTTCTGCGGCGTTAGACCCGTAATCCTTCCGGGTTTCGTGAAGGAGGGGAGGACCTTCGGTGACGTCAAAGCCTATCGTGTTCAGATGGGTGACGTTGAGGGAGCGATAGTAATTCCATCACGGACGGTCCACCCCCCCAGGATAGCCGAGATAGTTGCCCCGGTCTGTCTGAGGGAAGCCCTTGGACTGAGGGACGGAGACAGGATAACTATCAGGGTCGTGAAAGGATGAACTGGAAGTCAGTCCTCACCTGGGCGGGGGTTGGCTCCTTCCTCGGGTTCATAATGGCGGTTGCTGCCTACTCCCGCGGGGGAAACGAAAACCTCGTGTACCTGATATATGCGGGCATGCTCCTAGGCGCCCTTCTCGGGGTGAGATACCCCATCGAGAGCAGAGCATCGGCGTACGCTTTTCCGCTGGGCTTCGCCGTCACGTCCCTCCTCGCCGGGCTGTGGATGGTGAAACCGGTGGCGTCCAACGATGTGTACGCGTTCCTCGCCGTCGTGATGGCGGCCATGATACTCGTCGGCGCCGGTGGATTCTTCGACATGTTCCTCGTACCCTTGACGTACTTCGGCGGCTTTGCAGTCGCCATGCTGACATTCAAGGGCTATCAGCCGCTTCAGGGGACGGAGGGGGCCGTCGTCGGCCTGTTCACCCTCGGGGTCATGGGGGCGATACTGGCGTTCTTCGCGGTCTTCGGAAGGTGGGCCTTCACTGCGGCCAGAAACATTCCAAGGAGGTAACGTTTAAATACGTTCACCAATAACCTAATCCGGTGATTAAAATGGTGATGCGCCTCTCAAGGCTCTACGGAAAGCAGATATACAACACCAAGGGCTACTACATCGGCTACGTTGACGAGATACTGATCGAGATTGACAGGGGACATGCCAAGATACTCGCCCTGGGACTTCCCGGGGAGAAGGTGGGCGTGCCCTACGACAGGGTCACCGCTATTGGGGATATAATACTGGTAAAGGCCAGGGAAGAATGATCAACCCTCTTTAACTTTTAAAGCCTCAAGGAACTTTTCTGTTATGGCCTCCTCCGCCAGTCTCAGCAGCGAGCTCTTGTCCTTCGCGAGCTTGAAGATTCCAAGCGGGATTCTGGCGCCGCCGGATTGCGCGTGTCCTCCGCCGCTGCCTATGTCGCCGAACGCCTCCCTGAGAACTGTTCCGATGTTGACCCTGACATCACGGGTTCTCGCGGATATCTCTATCCTATCGTCAACGATTCCAAACACCAGAACCGTCGTTATGCCCTCCAGCCGGAGGAGGAAGTCAGCAGACTCGGCTATGGCGTCGCGGTTCGTGATGAAGCCGACGTTGCTGACGACGACGTTCTTGTATATGCGGCGGTTCATTATGGCCTTGGCCAGTATCTCGGCCGTCTCAGTGCTTATGTCGGGGTGCTCTATCTTGTCAAGGAGTTCGTAGTCAACCTTGCCCGCCAGGAACTCGATGGCCTTGAGGTCAACGTGGCTCAGCTTGGAGAACTTCTTGGTGTCTATGTAGATGCCGTAGAAGAGGGCCGTTCCGAGAACCGGTGTGACTGATATGTTGAGGGTGCGGAGGTATTCGGCCAGTATGGCGGATGAAGAATTCACCTCGGGCCGTATGTCAAGAAACGCATCCTTCGGCAGGAGATCCTGCAGGTGCTGAAGTATCTGGTGGTGATCAATGAGTATTTTTATTTTCTCGTAGTCGCTGCCTTCCAGTACCGTCAGGTTCCCGTTGGGCTGGCAGTCCACGAGGGCTATCACCGGGTAGCGCTTGAGCTCGTAGGAGCCGCGAGAAATCTTCCTTATGTCAACGCCGAGGAGGTTGACGAAGGCCCTGTTCTCGTGGTGGGTTACGTCTCCCCCGTAGACGATCTGGGTTCTAAAACCAAGGGCCTGCGCTATGACGCTGAGGGCAGTTGCGCTGGCTATGGCATCTGGGTCGGGATTGTCGTGCATGACGATGAGGAGGGAGTCGTTCTTGGACTTAAGCTCCTTGAGCTTTCTCACTAGAAGGTTGGCGTTCTTCTTTTCTCCAAGCATCATAACGGTCTTTACCATAGCATCCTTAAGGGCGCTCCTCGGAGAAATCGCGTAGTCAACCTTGACATCGGCCTCAAACTCCTCGTTTATCTGCGAGACGAGGTCATCGAGGCTTACCTCATCGGGGAGAACCGTTAGAATGGGAACCTCCTTATTGTTGGTTCTTATAACGTAGACGGTCTTCTTTATGGTGTCAACGTCCATCGTGGCAATTATAACAAGCTCGGCCTTGTCAATACCCGCCTTCAGCAGGGTCGCGGTGTAGGAAAAATCACCTTGAACAACCTGAAAACCGCTGTCTTCAAGGGCCTTTGCACGGAGTTGATTCTTCTCGATGATTATAACCTCAAACTCCCCTCTGAGGGAGTCTGCCACCGAACGGCCGATTGCGCCACCTCCGAGTATGAGCACCCGCATGTTTCTCACCCTTTTGCACAATAATGTTTAAATACAAGCGCCGATATACTAAGACGGTGATTCCTTTCGGGATTTCTTTGATGAAAAGGATATATATAGCTAATGGTGATGAGAATGCAGCTGCCGGACAAGCAACCGCTCATGGAGAACGTGGTAGTGACCTCGGCGGGGGAGCTGAGGGCTCTCGTTGAAGAGATTATCTCGAAGGGCAACGGGGCGTTTCTAAAGATATTCGCCAAGGATTCGGGCGGTAAGTACTACTTTACCGTACTCCTCGACAGGTCCAAAGTTCTGGCCGCTGAGTGCCTCATTGTGGACAAGAAGCAGGACCTTAACGGGGAAGAAGCCATCAGCGTGTTGAAGTCACTCATCGGTAAACCCATGGTCGTTGACGTTTATGACCTTGATGAGCTGGAAATCAAGCTCTCCATAGCGGATAACGTTGATGTTTACGTCCGGACCCCGAAGACACCGCTGAAGGAACTCCTTGAAACGACAGGGGAAGGACCGCCCGCAAAGACGGAGGAGATGAAGGCAACGACAACCGCAACGGTGGCCAAGAGCGAGGTTCCAGCGACGCTCCCTGTTGTCGAAAAGGTAAAGGCGGAAGAGAAGGTCGAAGAGACCGTTGAGGAGAAACCGGAGGCAATACCTGAGGAACCAAAAACCGCTCCGGCGCCCGTGAAGGAGAAGCCGGCCCCCGCCGGAAAGCCGGAGGTTGTTGTCAACCTTAACGGAGGAAGCGTTCCGGAGAAGGCGTTCCAGGTCTACGCCGAAGACCTGCTCAAGGAGGCCAAAAGGATCAAGGGGCTAACCATCAGCAGGATAGAGTTCGATGCAAACGTTGGCGAGGGCGTGGTCTACCTCAACGTCCACATCTACGGAAACTCCGATGGCGGTGCCAGGGACATAGAGATAGCAGAGAAGAGGATGCTCCACGCGGTCAGCAAGTACGCGCCGGTTCTCCTGAGGGAGGCGGAGGTTAAACCGATAGTCAAGGACGTCAGCATAGTCATAGACGGCCAGGAAGTGAAGCCCCAGGAAATCGTTAACAGGGACAAAAAGAAGACCGGCAACGTGACGAAGGACGGCAAGATAAGCCTCGCGGTTCTGGAGGACGTGTGGCCATACTTCAGCGCGTACGCCAGAACGGTCATCACGGAAGTTGAGAGCACGGGAATCAAAGTCAAGAAGGCCTACTTCGACGTGAAGGGAAGAAGGGAGTTTGAGGTAAACCTCTCGATGGTTGCGGAGGCCGGGATGACCAAGGAGGCGGTCGAAAGGATACTCCGGGATATCCTCACCAGACACGCCAGGGAGCTCGGAAGGTCCCTCAAGAGATATATAACCGTGCACAACATTGACGTTGAGGTTCTCACGCCAGCCGTCACTTCCAAGACTGCCAAGGAAACGGCGGTAGTGACGTCCAGCAAAGCCGCGGAGGTCTTAGCAAAGAAGGAGCTCCTCGAAAAGGAGGTCGAGCAACTTCTAAAGCAGGCAGGAATAGATGAACTCGCCCCGTTCACTGAGGAAAAGAAGAAGGAAGCCGAGGAAGCCATGCTGAGGGGCCGCATCCAGCCTGCCATTGAGACCTTGAAGAACAGGATACACGCGGAGATGAAGCTGATTCCGAGAGTCACCTTTAAGTGGCTCAAGATGAACCACGAGGTCAAGGATTCGACGATTCAGCTCGATATCGAAGCCAGCTTCCTGAGGGAGGAGACGGGGGGACTCTTCGGTTCGTTCTCGGGGGTCTCGGACAGCAAGATTAAGAGGGACATCGAGAGTACCATAAGGCGCATTCTACGGGAAGTCTCAAAGGAGTACAGCATAAGGATAGAGCTGAGGAGGCTCAACATTATCATCCGCTGATTTCTTTTTATTAATCAGCACTCAAGATCGTCATCATCCTGACGTCAGTTCTGCCGAGGTCATCATTTGCCCAAACTAGAGTCGCGGATGTATAAAAATATTGTCATGTCGACATTTATAGAAACGTTAAGTTTTTAAGCTAAACGCCACCCGTTCTCACATGGACGGCGTAATCCTCGGTGTTCTGGCTGCGCTGGGCTCTGCCGTTTCATGGGCGGCCTCCACCATACTGATAAAAGTCGGCATGAGGGAAAAAAGCCCCGTCGCTGCCAACATATTTCGGCTCTATGCCGTTGCGGTGATGTTCGCCGTTGTGTTCTGGATAAACGGCACTTTCTCCCAGATAGCCCAGCTCTCCCCGACCCTCCTGGCGGTCGCCTTCGTTTCGGGTCTCTTTGGCTTCGTTATCGGTGATTACTTCTACCTCAACGCTCTCAAGATGATGGGCGTCTCAAGGACGGTCCCAATAACCTCCACGTACCCCCTCTGGGCCATACTATGGGCGTTCCTTTTCCTAGGCAGGAGGATAAGCCCCCAGGTGATAATCGGGGCAGTTCTCGTCGTCACAGCCATAGTGGTTGTCCGACGGGCGGAGGAGGAAGAGAGGATTGATCCCAAGGGATTCGTATTCGCGCTCCTCGCCCCGCTCTCATGGAGCTTTGCAATCCTGACTATGGACTGGCTGACGAGTAGCATAGACGTCCTTCCCCTAGCAGGGATAAGGATGATGTTCGCGGCGGTTGGAGTCTCCCTCTTCCTGCCCAAGTACGGGGCAGAGGTGAGGAGGATAACCCTGAAGGAGGCCCTTCTTCTCATCGGCGCGGCAGTTACTGGTCTAATGCTCGGCCAGTACCTCTTCGTATACTCAATAAACCAGGTGGGCTCCCAGATAGCCGCCCCTGTATCCGCGGTGAACCCGATAATAGCCTCCGCCCTAGCCATAGCCCTCCTGAGGGAGCCGCCGAACAAGAAGATACTGGAGGGCCTCGTCCTGGCGGTTCTCGGAGTGATACTCATCTCGACGGCATGAGGCTCAGGTTTTTAAGGTGGTCGGCCATAGAACAAACCGCCGACAGTGAGGGGACAATGCGTCTCCTCATGGGCTCGGTCAACCCGCCTCCGCGAGGTATCGGGTTCCGTGAGCGGAGCGTGCTCACGCCGAGCCCACAGGGCCGGGAGCATCCACCCGCGCGAGCGAATGAACGCGGGCCTCTGTACCCGGCCCACAATTCGATGCACTTCTGAGGAAGGCTTATAACCTTCAAGACTGAAGTAAATAACTGGTGGTTATGTATGGTGATAATCCCCCGCCCGATAGACCCGAGGGAGATAAGACGAATCAGGAAGGAACTCGACATAACCCAGGAGGAACTCGCGAAGAAAGCCGGTGTGACCCAGGCTTACATCGCCAAACTTGAGGCGGGGAAGGTTGACCCGAGGCTCTCAACCTTCAATCGAATTCTTCAGGCTCTGCTGGAATGCAAGAACGCCCAACTAAAGGCGAGAGACGTCATGTCCTCCCCGGTTATTTCGGTCAAGCCCTACGAGCTCGTCGAGAACGTCATAAAGATAATGAACGAGCACAACATCTCCCAGATTCCGGTTATCACGGGTAACAAGGTCGTTGGTTCGGTGACGGAGCGGACACTGGTCAGGCAGAGCCTTGAGTACGAGGACATCTACGACCGGAAGGTCATGGAGGTAATGGAGGAGCCTTTCCCAATAGTCAACGAGGACGAAGACCTTGAGGTCGTTAAGTACCTGCTTGAGGAGCACCCTGCGGTTCTCGTTCAAAACAAGGAGGGGAAGATAGCGGGCATCATAACCCGTGTGGACATATTCCGAATTGGAAAAGGGGCTGGATGACTTTTTTCTTCCCACAGGCTCCGCCCTTAGGGGCTGGGAGGGGCCAGATGGAAAAAATATCCAACAACTTTATATACCCTCGGCCAAATCAGTGATGGACAAATAATCCAGGTGATGCGCATGAAGAAGACCGCCGTTTTGCTCATGATTCTCATGCTGGGAGCCGTTGTGGCCGCTGGCTGTATCGGCGGAAATGCAACCACAACCACGAGCAGCGGAACTCCCAGCAAGAGCCCCTCGCCGCTTACCACGACGACTTCAAGCGCTTCGCCGGAAACGACGACATCCTCCGTAGAGAGCCACTACCCCATCACCATCACCGATTTTGCCAATAGAACCGTCACGATAGAATCAGAACCCAAGCGCGTCGTCACCATAGCCCCAAGCATAACCGAAGACCTTTACTACCTGGGTCTCTTCGACAGGGTTGCCGGAGTCACCGACTTCGACGATTTTCCTCCGGAGGTTGCGAACGTTACGAGAATAGGCGGCTACGGAAAGTACGCGAACCTTGAGGTCATAGCGTCGCTGAACCCCGACCTGATACTCGTTGACAGCTTTTCGACGGCCATTCTTGGCGACCTTGAAAAGATAGCCCCGGTCGTGGTCGTTGACCCCCACGGCATGAACGACATCCCGAAGGCGCTTGAGCTCCTCGGGAGGGTCTTCAACGCAGAAGAAAGCGCCAAGAGAGTCACTGCCGAGTTTCAGGAGGAGGTAAAGGCGATAAGCTCGATGGTCGCGGGAGAGCCTAGGGTTGGAGTCTTCTACGTTGTCTGGAACAACCCGCTCATGACCGCCGGAGGCGGAACCTTCATCGGCGACGTCATCGAGCTGGCCGGCGGAGAGAACATCTTCAACGACACCACCGGATGGCCGACGGTAAGCCCCGAACAGGTTCTGGAGCGCGACCCCGACGTAATACTGCTCACCCCCCACTGCGGCATGAGCGTTCAGGACGTTTACAAGGGCCCGCTGGCGAACACGAAGGCCGCCAAGGAGGGCAGGGTTTACATGATTGAGAACGAAAACGACCTGATACATCCCAGCCCCCGCGTTGTTAAGGGACTTGAGGCCGTCGCAAAACTCCTTCATCCCGATGCGTTCCAGGTGAGCTATCCCCTAACCGTCACGGACTTCGCCGGAAGGGAGGTCACCATCGAGGGCGAGCCCGAGAGGATAGTCTCACTAGCACCCAGCATAACGGAGAGCCTGTTCTACATAGGCGCTGGCGACAAAGTCGTTGGCGTGACCGACTACGAGGACTTCCCGCCCGCGGTGGAGAACATCACTAGAATCGGCGGTTACGGCAAATACGCCAACCTGGAAGCCATAGCATCGCTCCAGCCAGACCTTATACTGGCGGACGGCTTTTCCAAGGACATCCTCGACAGCCTGGAGAAGATAGCCCCGGTTATCATAGTCGACCCCAAGAACATCACGGATATCTACAACGCCATCGAGTTGCTCGGCAGGGTAACCAACCGCGAGGAGGGTGCGAAGTCGGTCGTGGCCGGGATGAAGGCCAAGGTAAGCTATGTCTCCGCGATGGTCGCCGGAAAGCCGAAAGTCGAGACCTTCTTCATCCTCAGCTACTACAACGGCTACTGGACGGCTGGGGCGGGAACCTTCGTTGACGACCTCATAAACCTCGCCGGCGGAGAGAACATCTTCGGCGATGTAAGCGGCTGGGGAGCGGCGAGTGAGGAGCAGATAATCGCCAGAAACCCCGAGGTCATTATAATCTCACCGAACGCAGGAATAAAGCCCGAGGACCTATGCTCCGGCCCGCTCTCCGAGGTTGATGCGGTCAAGAACGGACACGTTTACGTCCTAAGCGATGAGAACCTCGTGGTCAGGCCCGGCCCGAGGATAGTCCACGGCCTTGAGGAGATAGCCGAATACCTGCATCCGGACGTCTTCAACTACCAGCCCCAGCCGCTCGCCTGCAACGCTACGGCCGAGGCAGGGGGCTGAATCGCCCACTTTTATTATTTATCCCGGAAACGCACAACACATTCCCGAGGTAACCGTTTTATATTCCAGTTCTATAACACTGACGGTGATACCATGCGGGCGATCGAATCGCTCGACTCGATTAAATTCGACGAACTGCTTGAGAGGCTCAAGGGTATGGGGAACAGGCTTCTTCTCGTTAGAGCGTCCGGTGAGAACATCCTCCTCCACGGGGGCGGCAGGGTTGTGAAGAGATACACCGAGCCCCCCGAGGAGCTGAGAAACGTCGAGATAGTGGAACTAGGTAAGTTTGAGTTTCTCGACTACCTCCAGGGGGAGGAACCCAAGGACGCTCCAACGGCGGTGGAGTTTTCATACTCCCTCGACGCCCCGAGCGACATCTACCTGCGCCTTGAAGAAGCCCTTCCGAGGGCCGTGTCAAAGGCATACCGAGCCCTTGGTGTCGCCGTTGGAAAGGCCGAGCTGGAGGCCTCCAGAAGGTACGGCGCAACCGGCAGGTACATTCTCTTAGTTAAGGCCAACATAGAGGCGTTTTCAACCGACAAGGCAGAAAAAACCGAGCTGGCACGGTTTCTGTCTGAAGCCATATCCCGGGAGACAGGCTTTGACACAAGGGTTGTGATCAGAGAGTTCAACCTGACCAGGACCTCAAGAAAACCTGTGCTGAAAGTTTCGGCACCATGGACTCACGCTCACGTTAGGGGAGGAAGGGTTCTCAAGGTGCCTCTTGGTGGGAAGGAAACCTCGGCAATAAACAGGGAGAAGGTGGAAGCGGAGGTTGAGAAAATACTCCGCGAGGCAGATATCGGGGGACTTGCCGAAAAACTCAAGGAAGGCGGTGGAAAGGAGATTTCAGCAAGGATGCTGGAGGCGTTCCTCCTGGAAAGGATTTCAGAGGTCGAGAAAGTCAAAGTAAATTGGATCCGGGTTCCTACGGGGGAAGGAGGTAAATTTAAGGTCATCATCGGGGCCTCCAGGAAGTCTAGGTCGTGGAGCGACACCGAAATAGCCGAGATGATTGGAAGAAGCATAGCGGCAGCTGAAAGGGAAGGTAGGGTCAAGGGACTGGCGTTTAAGGTTTCCTCAGCGTTCTTAGTGCTGGAGGATGACATTTACTAGCGCTTACCTCTTCCCTGCGCTTGATGGTTAAGCTCCAGCGAGTTAACCGCCTCCAGCAGCGAAGAGGTTTAGGGTTTCTTTTTTATCATCCTGATCCGCTTAAATCCCTAATGGCCGGAGGCTCTCCTCTCTATCCTGAGGGCCAAAAAGAGGGCTATCATAAAGATGGTGATGTAGTAGCTCCACCGGAAGGGTATGAGGCCCATTATCCCGAGGGTGTAGATGACCGTGAGGATAAGAACCACGACGAGCAGGATTCTGTAGAACGTCTTTCGCTCCATGCTCCCACCTGAAGAGGATACGAAAGGGGAGACTTTTAACGTTATCTTTTTCCTGAAGCTACCCATTGAATGCATGGACCGGTGTACAGATTTACCCAAAAAAGGAAAGTAACCCAAGAACAGGGGTTAGAACATGCACATCATATTCTTCTGAGATCGAGCGAGCTTTTCTCTGGCTCCATTGATCACCTCCCCAATAAACGGGGACCCATCCCTAACTTCGATATAGCCGCGTTTTTTGGCATTTTTTATAAGCTCATCCGCCTTTTTATTTCTGGCAAGGAGTATCGTCCAACCCGGTTTCGTCTCAATGACCCCGGCGGAGATATCGCTCCAGCTGCCTGTATAGTCAGTACATACCAAACAGCCAACTTGGAGATACCTGTAGATTTCCCCAATCGAGAGCTTCAGAATCCCCTCAGGGTGGTAGACCTCTATAACGTCTCCTCTGAGGACTATATCCCTCACGTCTCGTCCCTTTATGCCGTGATTCAGGTACAGATAGTTTATGAAGGTCTCAAAGGCGAAGGTGCCCATGCAGAACAGGCTTATGATGTATTTGATCCTCTCGCCGAAGTCCGTCTCCAGCATTGGAAAGTCCCTCATCTGGCCAAAGAACTGTGCCTGGCAGGGTAAACAGACCACGGCAACTTGGTTGAGGTTATTCTCCTCTATTTTTGTCTTTATCCGGGATGCAAAGGGTACAATGCTCCATTTATTGCCCACCGTTGCCAGGAGTTCTTTCCGGCTTCTTGCAACCACGGCTTTACCCTCAAGTCCGTTGGTTCTCTTTGCAGTAACAACACCGTCTATAATGCCCTCGTCAAGGGCGTAGTTCAGAATGGCGGTCACGGCACCGCCGCTTGCCACTTTTGTGTTGAGGACTTCCCTATCAGTGGCCCTGGCGAGGTAAATGTTGAGTACGTGCCCCACGAAGGAGTCAGTAACGTTGATCATCAGAACCACCCCCAAGTGTTAAAATCTGAGTGGCCCGGGGACATCGAATATAGCACGTCCCGCAACGTATGCACCTCTCCTGGACAAGATTTGGCCGTTTATCTACCAGCTTGAGGGCATGGGTGGGACAGGATAGTTCGCATGCCCCGCAGCCGATGCAGAGGCCGGTAAGTACCACATCATCCAAAAGGTCAAAACCGCTTAGTTTCTTTATACTTCCGCAGATTCTGAAAAGCTCCAGTCTTCGTTCGTCCTCGTTGAGATAAAATCTGAAAAATGACTGGAGCATCAGCGGCGCTGGAGGACAGCCCGGAATGGAGTAATCAACCTTTATAATGCTGTTTATTGGCTGAAAGCTCCTGTGGTCCGGCCGGGGGTCTTGGCCACCGCGACAGAAGCGCAGGATTCCGCCGAATGCGGCACACGAACCGTAGGCAACGACAACATCGGAGATTTCCCTGATATATTTGAGTTTATCCAGTATTCCCCTTTCGTTCACGCACACTCCTCCTGTGATGACAGCAACGTTGTAGCCGTCCGATTGGGGGTACCTGTCCACCATATACGGAGTGTCCAGTTCAACGATATCCCTGATTTCAGGGTATGCGCGCACGATGCTCACGCTGCATCCGGCACATCCACCAAAATCCCTGTGGAGAACATTAATCTTTTCCATGGTCTCACCGCCTCAGCCTGGCAACGTGTGTTGTACACGGAATGCAGGGGTCATAAAGCCTCACAACGGTCTCAGCAGCTTCAACACTTAACCCCTTTACGGATTCTTCCATGACGGGGATATTGAACATCGTGGGGACAACTATCCTCGAATAGAGTGTTCTTCCCTCATCTCCCAGTTCAACAATATGCACCAAAGTTCCCCTCGGGGCCTCGTAGACACCGACACCCTTACCCGGTCCAAAAACAATGTTCTGGTTCCTGAACGGCTCCTTCATATCAAGGGAATCCAGGATGCTGCTCAATCTATGGAGTGCAATGCTGACGTCATCAACCCTCGCAGTGTGGAGGCCGTAGAGCGTTGAATAGCTCTTTTCCCTGTAGGTACTCAACCTGGCCCTGGGGCCAACTTCAACGGGTTTTCCCTTGTACATCGCTATCATGGTAGTCGATTCCTTGGAGCCGGGATTATCTTTCCGAAATTCGTAGTATGGAATCAGCTTTATCTTACGAACATCGATGTTGAATCTATCGCCGTAGAAGAGTCCGCTGGATAGATACCGGTTATCGAGTTTCCTTTCCCTCAACTCCATCGCGACATCGGTTTGGATGTCCTCGTCAACCAGCAGGTGTGCCAGCTCATCCCACGAGCGGAGCATCCTGGGTAGTCTGGCCTTGAGGTTATTGAACACGCTCCACTTGGGGACGGGATTTATGCCCCCAACCGTGAGATTGGGTGGATGGGTCATGGCCCCTCCGAGTTTTAGCAGAAAATCGCCGATTTTTGCGTGGAAATCAATCAGCCTGAGGATCAAATTCTCCCGCTCTTCAGGCACTACCAAGTCAGGAACCACCATGAGGAATTCGAGTAGATGACTCTGAATCCTGTTGATAAGCCCAAGTGCCTCCCTCAGGAGCACTCCATTTTTAGGGGGCTTCACACCAATTGCATCCTCTATGGCCTCCGCCGCGGCTATGCCATGGGAGGCATGGCACAGGCCACATATTCTCATGACGGCCTCCACAACGAAGAACGGGCTCTTCCCGACGACCATTTTTTCAAATCCCCTGACTGGGGCGGTGGATATGAAAAGGGCGTCCTGGACTTCTCCCCCCTCCTCGTACATTATAAGTTTTGCATCCCCGGATACTCGACAGACTTTGCCGAGTTCAATTTCCCCCAAAATGATCTCCCCCGATTTCCTTCTCAATTCGACCTGCAAACAAGCCAATAAAAAGATTTTTTGAACCAAAGGTTAAAAATAAAATACTCAAGATGCATATAGAACCTAAAAATGATTAAATCAAAAAGGATAAAAGAAAGCGTCTCCTCAGCCTCTGCCGATAGGGTAAAGCGAATCACGGTAGATGGCCGCTATTCTCTCCTTGGTAGCCTCCACCGGGGCCATAGAAAGGAGCAGGTCAAGGCTCGGGGTCGTCATGGCCAGCTGTGTTAGCTTGTCAACATCTCCCTCGGTAAACCCAACATCCGCGAGCTTTTCAGTGATGCCGATGCTGAAGAGCCACTCCTCCACTCTCCTGGCGACGAGTTCCACCTCTCCCGGGACACCTTTGGCCTCTGGGACGAGCGGCCTGTACACCTCGGCCAGTATCTTCGCGGTGGCGGGGTAGATTTGCCTGATTACCGCCGGAAGAAGCATTGCAAGACCAAGGCCGTGGGGCAGATCCGGTTTGACTGCGCTCAGTGGGTGCTCAAGGGCGTGCGTAAAGTGAAGCAGACCATTGTCGAAGCTTATTCCAGCTATGGCGGAGGCGTAGAGCAGTGCGTACCTGGCCTGAAGGTTGTCCGGATGATTGAGGGCCTCCGGGAGATAGGTAAATATCAGCCTCGCAGCCTCCTTGGCGAGAAGTATTGAATATGGATTAGCTACCTTGGTTGTGGCGGCTTCGGTGATGTGATTGAGTGCATCGATGGTCACGTACAGGGTCTGTTCCGGAGGAAGCTTTGTCGTTAGTGCGGGGTCATCGATTGCGTAAAGGGGGTAGATGCAGTCGTAAGCTATGGCCGGCTTGTACTCCTTCTCAGGAATCGAAGCCACCGCGAACCTGTCAACCTCGGTTCCGGTTCCATGGGTCGTGTTTATCGCTATTATCGGCTTGGCCTTTACAGGGGTAAACCTGAACTCGTAGAGGTCTCTGGCAGTCTTGTCCGGGTACTCCAGCAGAATCGCAACGCTCTTGGCGCTATCGATAGGGCTGCCGCCACCTATGCCTATGACGGCCTGAGCCCCAAACTCCCTTCCCATCTCAGCCGCCTCATCGATCATGTCGACCGTTGGGTTGGCTCCCACCTTGTCGTAATGAACGTACTCAACGCCATTTTCTTCGAGGGCAGGCCTGACAACGTCCCATGCGCCGCACTTCTTGTAGGAACTCCTTCCGGTGACGAGGATAACCTTGTCCACGCCCTTTCCCTTAAGCTCCCGGACAATATCGTTAAATTTGTGTATGGCGCACAGACCGAAGTAGTTGGTTGTTTTGCACCTCATCTCGAAGACTTGGTTTATCGAAACGTGGGATTCCCACACCATCGCGGACCCTCCAAATGTGCTCATTCGTATGTAGTAGACGCCCAATAAAAGGTTTTTTTGGACCAAATGTATACAACCATGAGTTTGTAACTTAAGGTGTGATATTTGGACATATAATCGCAATATTCGAACGTTTAATCGGAACAAACACTTATAAATGTTACGACAATATTGTCAGAAAGATATTTTGTTTTCCCGGCCCGTGACTGGTAAATTGCATTGTTTAATCAAACAGATTAAAAAACAGACCGCTAGAGCATTCTCCCCACCCCCTCCAGATTCATGGAGGATATCCTTTCTCTTGCTATCTTCTCCGCGGTTCTTCTCATTATTCTGTCCTCAATCTCCTCAGATTCGCCGAAGAATATTGCCTCGGCGGGGCACATTTCCCCGCACGCTGGCTCCATGCCCTCGGCCCTCCTCGCGGCGCACATGTCGCACTTGGTCACCACACGGATTCTGACGTTGAAGCTCGGAACTCCAAACGGGCAGACGGCAAGGCACATCAGACAGCCTATGCACTTCCCGGGGTCTATTATCACCGCCCCCTCGTGGTCCTTATATATCGCTCCAACGGGACATATCTCAAGGCAAGGGGCCCTCTCACAGTGGCGGCAGTTTATGGGCACCGGAAGGCCCGAAACAGTGTAGTATATCCTTATGTTGGGCTTCCCATCGTGGATAAAATCACACACACCCTGGCAGGTTTCACAGCCAATGCAGAGGCTATAATCAACGTGGAGTATCTTCTTTGCCACATCACTCACCCCCCATCATCCACATGTGCATGCTTCTCGCGGCGTAGAGACCATCTTTAACAGCCTGTCCTACTTTCGACGGGCCCGTGACGACGTCTCCCGCAGCAAATATGCCCTCAACGCTCGTCATGTGTCTCCCATCCACGACCACTCTGCCCTTTTTGTCCCTGGCTATCTCCACGCCCTCTCCGGCAGGTGGTGTGGGGGTCTGCCCCACGGCAAATATGACGTAGTCAACCTCCAACCTGAACTCCGAGCCTTCAACAGGTACTGGCCTCCTTCTTCCGCTCGCATCGGGCTCACCAAGCTCCATCCTGACCATCTCGACGGCCCTTACTTTTCCATCTCCTATGATTCTGACGGGCATGGTTTTTTCGAGCCACTTAACCCCCCTCTGGATGAGCTGATTTATCTCATACGGGCCGGCGGGGGCTTCCTTTATGCTTCTCCGATAGCTGAGGTATACTTCATCAGCCCCAAGGAGAACGCTCTCAAGGGCCGCGTCCACCGCCGTGTGTCCCGCACCAACGACGAGGATTTTCTTGCTCTCAGGATGTATTATGTCCGTCCACTCCATGTGTCCGAGCTTAGCGCTCTTTATTCTGAACAGGTATTCCAGCGCGGGATACACTCCCTGAAGTTCGGCGCCCTCAAGTTCGGGCGTCCATGGCTCCCATGCCCCCGTGGCTATCAGCACCGCGTCGTAATTCTCCTTAAGCTCCGCTATGTGCACAGTCCTCTCAACGAACTCGTCTCCTGCCTCCTGTCCACACTCCCCACAGACCACCTTGGTCCTGGGGAAAAACTTGACCTCAAAGAGATCCTTGAGCTCACCGCAGCCCTCCCTAACGCGGTATATCGGAATCCTGAACTCGGGGATTCCAAAGAGCATCAAACCCCCGGGCTCGGGGAGCTTGTCGTAGACGTGCACCTCGTGTCCCTGGCAGACGAGGTAACCTGCAGCGCTTAAGCCGGCAGGACCGGCCCCCACTATGGCCACCTTCTTTCCAGTGGGCTCCGGCCGGGACTTGCACAGAAATGCAAACCGCATTCCGCTCATCTTTCCACCTCCGTAACGTCAATAAGCCGTAGGTTCCACACCGTCGGGTAGGCGCCTTTCATCTCCAGAGCCATCCCCATGACCTCTGAAACAACTCCCGTGGGGTCATGAACAATCTTGACCTCTCCGAAGAGCTCGGGATGGAGGTTGTGGATAGAGTCTGCCGGCACCACAATCACGTCCAGTCCCTCCCACTTTTCTGCGGCATCGGCGAGTAGCTCCGCCTTGTCTCCCTCTTTCAAAACCACAAGCCATGTCTCGCCCAGGAGTGCAACCCCGAGCAGGTTTTCACCGTAGTGCTTTCTGAACTCTCCAATCATCTACTTCACCCCCGCGGTGAGTGCGGCCCGTATGTAACCCTCCACGTCATTCAGCTGAACCACGGCAGGGTTCACAAGTCTATCCACCAGAATCGGGGAGAGTACCCCGAGAACCAGGCACGCAAGGGCAAGCATCAGGAGTACCGCCACCATCGAACGTGATTCACGGACCTCACTCTCTCCATCCGGCTTTTTAATCCACAGCCAGTAGAGCATCCTCATATAGCTCACAAGAGCAAATAGGCTCGATATCAGCAGTACTGCAACGAGAGCTGGGCTTTTCTCCACGTAGGCCCTGTAAAGCAGGAGTTTGCTGAAGAAAACGTTTGTAGGGGGCAGTCCCACAAGGCTCATCGTGGCTATCGCCAGGCTCACCGTAGTGAAGGG
This sequence comes from Thermococcus sp. 21S7, assembly GCF_012027615.1. Taxonomy (NCBI): domain Archaea; kingdom Methanobacteriati; phylum Methanobacteriota; class Thermococci; order Thermococcales; family Thermococcaceae; genus Thermococcus; species Thermococcus sp. 21S7. The sequence continues at coordinate 234,533 of NZ_SNUT01000002.1, read as the reverse complement.
CATACTTTTTCCAAGCCCCTTTAGCTCGTTCAGCTTCCTGCTTCCCGCAGCATGGATGAAGACTCCCACCGCGAGGAAGAGGAGGGCTTTCGCTACCGCGTGGTTTACCATGTGGAACACCGCGCCGGCGGTTCCGGCCTCGCTGTTCACTCCCACGGCCATCGCCAGGTAGCCCATGTTGAGTATTGTTGAGTAGGCCACTATTCTCTTGACATCGTCCTGAACGGTCATTGCGATGGATGATAAAAGGGCAGAGACCGCCCCGAGAATGAGGAGTAGCATGCACATGATGTCGCCAATGTGAGAGACTTCCGGGACATAAGTCAGGCTGAGGAACCTCATGAATCCGTAAATTCCAGCGTTAACCACCAGGCCAGACAGTATGGCTGAGACCGGACTTGGAGCCGCGGAATGAGCCCCTGGAAGCCAGAAATGGTTCGGCATTATCGCGGCCTTTATCGTGAAGGCCCACGTTATCAGCGCCATTGAAATGGCTAGGATGGGAACAGTGCCGTTCAGGGGTGTTGATATTGGGAATCCAATTCCGTGCAACTTCGCGGAGATGTCTGCAAAGTTCACCGTGCCGAGCCCCCGGTAGATCAGCACTAGGGCAAGGAAGTAGAGAGTCGTTCCTATGGAGCTTATTATCGCGTACCTGAGGCCAGAGTAAGCGGGATAGCCGTCCTCCGTGTAGAACATCACTAGGCCGTATGATGCTATCGCCGTCACTTCGAGCATCACGAACAGATTGAACGCGTCCCCCGTCATGAATATGCCGAGGAGACCCGCCTCAAGGCCAAGGTAAAGGGTGTAGAACCACTCCACACCGTCCTCACGACCCAGGTAGCGGACCGAGTAGACCGCCGTGAGGAACATCAGTGAGGCCGTTACGAGCACCATAACCGCCCCGAACCTGTCCACCTCATAGATTATGCCGACCGGCGCCTTCCAGCCGCCGAAGGAATAGGTTAACGGGAGCTCAGAGGAATAGACCTCCCTGAAGAGCTCAGCCCCCATCACGAGCGCTGTTCCGGTAACGAACAGGGCGTAGCCAAAGATAAAGCGCCTGCTCTTAATTATGGTGGAGAGTATGGGGAGTACGAAAGCGAAGGCCATTGGAATCGCGGGCAGTATCAATGGATTCATGCTCCTCCCCCCTCAAAGATTTTCTTTGCGTTTTCCTCAAACTCTCCGAGGATTTCCTCCCTGCGTTTTTCAGGGTCCGAAGTGGAGACGCTTATCCAGTTCACGTACACACAGCCATCGTCCATGTGGACTGTCACGGTTCCGGGGGTATTGGTTATTGAAGCGGCAACGAGGAAACGGGCGTATTCGTCTCCCAGGTTCAGGGGCACTTTAACGATGCCCGGCCTGACATCCCCACTGAGTATCCTCCTGATGACGTCGGCGTGGGCCTTCGCCTCGATTACCGTGATGTACTTGAGAAAGTAGAGCGCAAAGCGCACCCATCTCGCCGGGTTCAGGGCCTTGCCTGGGTTACTAACGAGGTGCTTCCCGAAGAGCAGTCCTGCCGCAAAGGCGGTTATCGCACCGGTGATTATATCGTAAGCCGTTATCGAGCCCGTTATGATGATGTAAGTTACGAACGCCGCAATCATCACAGGGACAGACCTCATTCATCCCACCCCGCGAGCTTCCGGACATCCACCGTCCCGTATTTTCTCTGGATGTGTATCACACCGTAGGCCATGAGGACGGTAACCGCAAGGCCGATAACTATGGCAGTTATCGTCAGCGCCTGAGGGAACGGGTCAACGCTTCTCTCCACGAGCTTCGTCACGCCTTCACCCGAGTACTCAGTTAAAACCGGAGGAAGGGGGTTTTTGACGTCCCTGTAGCCCAGGAATATGACAAGGACGTTTACCATATCTGAAAACAGGGACAGGCAGAGCACCTTCTTAACGAGGTTTGGCCTAACCGCCACTCCGTAGAGCGCCACCAGCATGGTGGCTACCGTTGCCGTTATCACCAGAGACGCTGCGAGGCTCATTGCCATCCCTCCTCCGGATTCGCAAGGAGAAGAAAGATTATCGTAAACCCTGCCCCAACGGCCAAGAACTCGGCCAGATTATAGAGAAGCAGGCTTCCGCTCACGAGGAGTCCCCCCACCTTGACTGGATAAACGGGCAGGTTCTGCATAAAATGGAGTCCCCTCAGCAGGGGGTACGCCGCGACGCAGGCTATGGTCACGAGTCCCGCGGTTCTTATCGCGAGCGCCCTCACCTTCGTTATCCCGTTCCTCTCAAGGGCCTTCTTGGAGAAGCCGACTATGATGAGCAGGGAACCAGCGGCGAGCATTGAACCCCCCTGGAAGCCGCCACCCGGGGTGAGGTGCCCGTGGAACGCCACCGAAGCAGACGCCACGAACGTGATGAAGGCCACGAGCTTGACCCCAGTTTTGACTACCTCTGTGAACCCGTCTCCCCGGAATTTCGGCCCGTTAAAGCCCCGGAACACCGAAACCGCACTTATTATGGCAAGAAAGAGTACTGCCGTCTCGAAGTACGTGTCAACGCCGCGGTAGTCCCACAGGATTGACGTGACAACTTCAGGCGAGCCGGCCGAACGTTCGCCGAGGTAGCTGTTCCCCAGGTAGAACTCACCAAGCGCCCCGACACCGACGATGCCTTCGACGTGGGGCTGGAGCAGGTATGCGGCGGAGAGTGTAATCAGCATGATCACCAGCATTCCAGCAATCCTCAATCACACCACCTCTTCCCGAGTTGTTTTGCTAACGAGAAACACCATCAGGCCCGTGGATAGAGCGACGGAAATGGCAACGTAGGCGAGTACTATGTCAGGTGCCATGAGGGTGTACGCTACGAGGATTACGAGACCACCAAAGATCCCGGTGTAGATGACGGCCCTCAGCAGATCCCTCTCCGTGACCACAAGGTATGCGAGCCCAAGGCAGCCGAGCAGGGCAAGGGCCGCAAGCTCAATCATCCCAATCCCCTCCAAGCTCGTTGTGCTCAATCTTCACCACCCCTGCCCTCTCAGCGGCGTAGGCAAGCGCATGGCTCCCAACGGATGTCGTTATCAACAGGGTGAATGCACTCAGGAAAGCCACCCCCGCCACGGGGAGCAGTCCCCTGTCGAGGGCAATGAGGCCCGCCCCGAGGAAGGGGTAGAACTTCCCCCCCACCGTACCAACGGTTGCAGCATGGAGCCTCAGGTAGAAGTTTCCAAAGCGGTGCATCCCGATGGCCCCGAATATGTCACAGACTGCCCCTACGATGAGCAGTACAACCCCGATGAACGAGAGTATCATACCCCCACCTCCCCCTTAACGAGGTACTTTGACGCGAACACGTCGAGCACGAACGCCCAGAGGACGAGGAAGAAGGCTCCCCCCGCGAGCAGGTTGTTTTCGTAGTACACCGCTACGAGGAGTGCAATCAAGGCGACGTCAAGGCTTACACAATCCCCTGCGAGTATTGAATCGAGAACCGTGGGGCCCAGTAGCACCCTTATGAAATAGACTACCCCTGCAATCCCGTAGAGCGCAATCAGGACGGGAATTGTGTGCTCAAACATTGGGAATCCACCCCACCGTGATTTCTCCTTTCCTGAGGGCCTCCAGATGTTTTTCTATAATCTCCCTGTCCTCCCTGGGGAACGCTTCGATGTCAAGGACACCTTTCTCCAGCAGACTCGCGGTTTCGGGGCTTATCTCGCAGATTACCTCCTCAACCAATGCACTGGATTCAAAATGGTCGAGTACCCTCGCCACCTCATTTTGGAAGCCCAATGATCGCCCTCTTCGCAGCAAGTATGCCCTCATAGGTTCTCACCACCTCAAGATAGTAGGAATAAAGCTTCTCAAGGCCGTATCTGAGCCTAGAATCGCCCTCATCATTTATGGCCTTCTCAACGAGTTTTTCCAGCTCTTCTTTGCTTTCTGAGCTTTCAACGAGTTCCATAAAACGCTTGAGCAGAGAGTAACCATCAAAATAGCCCAGCTCCTTCCTTATCCTTGCGCGGAGAAGGACCTCCACCCACGCGTTGAAGCTCTCCCTCGGGAGAACGAAGGTGCCCTCACGGAACAGTTCTCCCCTAATTTTTTTCTCCACGATGTTTTTGAGGAGCGCAACGCCGTAGAGGATTTCCTCCGGTCTCGGAGGGCATCCCGGGATGTAGAGGTGCACGGGCAGGAACTCTGAGGTTCCACCCTTCAGAGGGTATTCGAGGGACTCCCTGTACTCGCGCCTCAGGGCGTAGCTGTCGTGAAATATCCCCCCGGAACACGCACAGGTTCCTACGGCTATGACAATCCTCGGCTTCGGCGGCATGGCTTCGTAGGCCATCTTGGCCGCATGGTATGCCTGCCTCGTCAAGGGCCCGGTGACCAGGAGGGCGTGGGCGTGCCTCGGCGTTGGGACGAGCTTTACTCCGAGCCTCTCTATGTCATAGTACGGGGTGAGCACGTCCAGTATCTCTATGTCGCAGCCGTTGCAGGCCCCAGTATTCACGTGGAAGACCCAAAGGGATTTCACAGTCCATCCACCTCCCCGAATTTGGTGGCGTTGAGTACCGTCAGCTTCAGCTTGCACTCGGAACAGAGGGGGAGTTTTTCCCTCACCCTGTCAAAGTCAAGGATTCCCCTCGGAATCAGGGACAGTACCTTCTCCACCTGCCGTTCAGTGTAGTGGGTATACTTCCCGCAGCCCCTGCACCTGGCGAGTCCCAGCTCAACGACCTCCACGTGATCACCCCTATCATCGGTGGCGGCCTCAAACTCAGTGGTGAGCCTGACCGCACCCGTCGGGCAGACTTCCTCGCAGCGGGCGCACCTTATGCACCTGCCCACGTCGAGCACTATCCTTCTCGTCCCGTTTTGGGGGTCGTCTATCCTCAGTATCGCGTTCGGCGGGCAAGCGTTGGCGCAGGCACCGCAGCCTATACAGAGCACGGGGTCGATCCGGGGGATGCCCCTGTATTCCGGAGGAGCCTCTTCAGGCTCGAACGGGTACGCCTTGGTTACCGGCAAATTCCCACCCCCAGCCGCACCACCCTCGACTTTCCACTCTCGATATCAACCACCTGAACCCTCTCGGTGCAGGAGTAACACGGGTCGATGCTGGCTATAATCAAAGGTGCGTCCGCTATCGTGTAACCGACGAGCATGTCCGGCACAGTTTGCAGGTTGTTGTACGTGGCGGCCTTCACGCGCCAGCGGTAGATGGTATTTCTGTCCCCCGCCAGGATGTAGTGTACGTTCTCACCCCTGGGGGCCTCCACGGCTGAGATGCCTTCCGCTCCCTCCGGGATATCCCCAAAGTCCGCTAAGATGCCCCCGCCAGGCATCGCGTCGAGAACCTGCTCAATTAATGAGATGCTCTGCCGTACCTCCTCTATCCTAACAGTGGCCCTCGCCAGAACGTCCCCCTCCTTCTCAACCGGAACTTCAAAGCTCAAATCCCCATATGCAGCGTAGGGAAAGTCCCTCCTGACGTCGTAGTCCACACCAGACGCCCTTGCAACCGGCCCACACGCGTCCCAGGCCCGCGCCTTTTCTTTTGACAGCACTCCAACCCCTTCACATCTTTTGATGAACCCGCTGGAGGACAGGAGGAACTCCACAACATCGTTGAATTCCCTCTTCATCGCATCGAGTTCCCTCTCCACAAGCTCCCTCCGGTAATCAAGGAGGTCTCTCCTCACGCCTCCAACGACGACGAGTCCGTAGGTCTTTCTGTTCCCGGTTAGCCTCTCAGCCAGCCACATGATCCTCTCCCTTATACGCCAGACCTCCATGAACGCGGTGTCAAAGCCCACAAGATGTGCCGCAACACCAATCCACAGGAGGTGGGAGTGGAGCCGCTCAAGTTCAAGAAGCAGTGTTCTGATGTACTCTGCCCTCTCAGGAACTTCTATTCCGGCGGCCTCCTCTATTGCCTGGGCGTAGGCCGTTGAGTGACAGAAACCACATATCCCGCAGATTCTCTCGGCTATGAAGCACACCTGATTGTAGTTCAGCCTGCCCCTCGCGAGCTTTTCAATTCCCCTGTGGGAGTAGAAGCCCCTGTAATCGACGCCTACGATTTCCTCCCCCCTGACAAAGAGTCTGAAGTGCGCCGGCTCGTCGAGGGCGATGTGGTACGGCCCTATCGCATGAACACTCGTGCCTTCGGGGGGTCGGACGTAGGGATACCTCTTCTCACCCGGCGGGCTTTCCGAGTACTTGAAGTCCTCCCTGAGGGGATAAACACCCTCCGGCCAGTCGTCGGGCAGTATCAGCCTCCTCTGATCAGGCAGACCCTCCGCCTCAACGCCGAGGAGGTCCTGAACTTCCCTCTCGAACCATAGGGCGCCCCTATGGAACTGAGCCACGCTCGGAAACACCGGCCTGTCCTCGGGGACGTATAACCTCACGCCCAGGATTTCTCCCTTAGAGGTATCCGCGAACCAGTACGTTATGCTGAACGCATCTTCGACAGTCCTTTCGTCAGTCCCAACCATTGTAAAGAGCCTTACATTCTGGCCAGCGAAAAGGAACCTAACCATATCCTGAAAGTCCTCTGGCCTCGCCATTATCGTGTACAGCACTTTCTTCTCGCCGAGGGCTCTCTTTTCAAGGATCGGTCCAAACCTGGTCTCAAACTCCGCTATCATATTACCACCCCATCCATCCAACGAGCAGGAGGAAAATTCCGAGGGTCAATGCCAGGGTCCCATTTCTGACAGCCTGATCAATGCGGTAGCGGGCGCTCATCGCCTCATACACGACCATCCCAAGGAAAAGGAGTGCAAACGCACCGCACTGGAACAGTAACACAGCACCCCCGCTCACGAATGGAAGGACGAGCATTGACGCCAGCAGCCATATCATGGCGAACCTCTTTATCTGGAACGCCCACAACATAATTGCAAACAGTCTTCCGCTGTACTCGGCAAGGGGACCACCGAGGAGCTCCGTTTCCGCTTCGGCTATGTCATACGGCACGAAACCGGCCTCAACGTACGTCAGATAAATCAGCAGAAGGTATGCGCCGAGTACTGATATTGAGGGTTTTAATGCTGGCGCTATGTCCTCTATGGTTAAAGCACCGGTTTTCATCGCAAATATTCCAATAACAACCGCGAAAAGCGGTTTGAAAGCTATGGACATCGTGACCTCCCTGCCGGCACCGGCAGATGTGTAGGAGCTGGGAACGCTCAGGGCTCCCATCACAACGGCGGCCGAGAACATCGTGAAGACGTAGATAAAGGCTATGACGTCTCCCTCGAACCCAAAGGGTGCCTTTTCTCCAAAGGGCAGGAACAGGAGCATCCCTATGGCGCTCGCAAAGGCGATGTAGGGGGCCAGTCTGAATGTCAGGGAATCCACGGGAGAGTTACACTCTACCCTCAAAAAGCTCAGCAGGTCGTACCAGCTCTGGACAATCGATGGGCCGACACGCTTCTGAATCACTGCTCGGACCTTTCTTGCAACCCCATCAATGAAAGGTACCATTAGGGGCACGATGATTGGAGCGGCGTCCTGAGCGTTCATCCTATCACCCCCACGAAGGCCAGGAACGCGATTACCATCGCCACGAGCACGAGGAAAGTTGTCGCGAGCATCCCGTTCAGCTCCTTCGACAGCTCCTTGAAGCATGCCCCGAACCCGCAGGAGAGCCTGATCAGCGGCATGAACAGCGCCTCGTCAATGTAGCCCCCTCCAGTCGAACGGTAGAACCTGCTCCCGGATAGTGCCAGGGACTGGATTCCCTCCCCCGCCGCCGAGATCCTCTGCACTGCCCCCGAAACGCCGGTGTACATGTGCTCCGGCTTTATGTCAAACTCCTCTACGGGTTCCCCGTTGGTCCAGACTCCGCTCTCCCTTGCCCTGGGAGGCAGTGCCACGAGCAGGGACGCAATGAGCACAGCTATTATCAGGGTAAAGAGCGGGAGGTCAAGCGTTGTCGGGTATGGAAGGCCCACCGGACGCAGTAGCACACCGGGAACAACACCGCCCACAACGCAGAGGAACGCAAGAATCCCCTCGCCAAGGAGCATTGGTAAGGGAGCCTCCTCGGCCTCGACGTTTGGCTCACCGGTAAACACACGGTAAAGCTTGAGGTAGGCCGCCAGGGTGAGCGCGCTCCCGAGGAGTGCAACTGCACCGCCCGCCACCAGGAGAGGGTTCTTCGATAGGAATGTCGCCCTGTAAATCAGCCACTTGCTCGCAAAGCCATTCAGAGGGGGTACACCCGACACCGCAAGGATTCCAACGATTGACAGTCCGAAAGTGATGGGCATCTCTCTTGAGAGCCCCCTGATGCCCGTGTCCTTCCTTCCCGTTGCGTGGAGGATGTTGCCGGAGAGCATGAAAAGGAGGTTCTTGAACAGCATGTGGTTGAAGGAGTGCAGCAGGACGGCTGTTATGGCCACTTCCCTAAGCTCCCCCGAAAGGAGCAGGTACGCCCCAATTCCTAGGAATATGTATCCCATGTTGTCGATGCTTGAGTAGGCCATCATCCTCTTGATGTCCTTCTGGTTGAGTGCCAGCAACGAACCGAGGGCGATTGTGACGATTGAGAGCACCACAAGCGGGACTGCTATTGAACCCGCCCTACCGAACGTTTCCAAGGTTCTTAACATCCCATAGACCGCCATTTTGAGCATAACCCCACTGAGGAGTGCCGAAACGTTACTCGGTGCAACGGGATGGGCCTCGGGGAGCCAGAAATGCAGGGGGAAAATGCCCGCCTTTGCTAGGAACCCCACGGTCAATGCCCAGATCACCCATGAGGGAACTACAGCACCGCTTAGCGCCGAATAGTCAAGGGTTCCCGCATGACTGTAGATGTAGCCCAGCCCCATAATCAGAGGTGCAGTGTTCAGGGCGTGCATTGCAACAAGGTACACGACGCTGGCCCTCAGGGTTTCCCTCCTCTCGTGGTTATACATGATGAGGACGTAGGAAGCGGCCGTCATCAGCTCCCAGAAAATCAGGAGAGTGAGGAAGTCCCTGGCGAGGACTATCAAGGCCATAGAAAGCACAAATAGGGGGTACGCCGCGGTCACGAGGTGCCTCCTGCCCATATAGGAGAGCGAGTACACGGAGACGGCAAAGCCCGCCACCCCCACGAGTATGGCGAAGAACCTGGACAGGTCATCGGTGGCAAAGGCAACGGTGATTCCTGAGATGGCGGTGTGGAAGACGATTCCTCCGGTAGCCTCAACCACCAGGGAAATGGACGCGAGCGCCGAAAGAACGCTCACTACCTTCGAGTTTCTGAACACCAGTCCTACGATGATAGCCAGGAGAAACATCAGCGCAAATATCATCCTACCACCCCCAGAAGGGCGTAGCCAATAAAGGCGGACGTGAGGGAAAGGAGGATAAGCGAACACAGTGCCACACTTACGATTCCGTCCACCCTTCTCGGCTCCCCTTCACTGAATATCATGGAGTTGATATTCCTCAGTGCTGAGTACAGAAGAACTACCGAATCCGCGAGAACCACGAGGAGGAGCAGGATTCCGAGCGGGACATCGTACATCTTCCCGGCGTTGAGGTATATGTAGAGCTTGCTAAAGAACACCCCAAACGGGGGCAGACCCGCGAGTCCAAGTAGGGAAAAGCTCCATGAGTACGCCAGGAGGGGGGTTTCCTTCAGGCCCTTTATCCTCCCCATGTCCAGCGTCCCGTAGTAGTAGGTAAACGATCCAGCCGTCAGGAAGGCCAGTCCCTTGAGGTAAGCGTGGTTCATCAGCTGAAAGAGCGCGGCTTTAATTCCGAGGGGGTTTCCGAGGACGGCAATGGCGACACCGGTGTACATTATGGCACACTCCGCTATCGTGGAATACGCCAGCAGTTTCTTGGCATCCCTCTGCCTCGGATACTGGAGCATTGCAACGGTGAGGGTTGCCACGAGAATCAGCGCCATGGGGTAGAAAACGGTGGCCGGGGGCTCCATGAACTGGACGACCCTTATCAGAAGGTAGACCCCCATCTCTACCATAGCTGCGCCGTGGAGAAAGGCACTTGCCGGGGTCGGGGCCTCCATCGCGTCCGGGATCCACGAGTAGAGCGGAAACTGGGCGCTCTTGGTAAACGCTGCCACCATAAAGCACAGGAACAGTATCATCTTCTCCCTCTCGGGGAGTGCTCCCAGGAAGTCAAGCCCGAGGTTCCCGTATTTGATTCCATACGCCACCGCTGTGTAGAAGCCGATTATGGCCCCGAAGTTGGGAATCAGCAGGGCCTTGAGCGCCGCCCGTTCCGCCCTTTTACTGCCATAGAACCCCACAACGCCCCAGCACGCGAGGCTCATAAGCTCAAAGAATATCAGCATCTGGAGCACCGTGGAGGAGTATATGAAAGCCAGCGTTGAACCAAGGAACAGCATCATCCAGCCGTAGAACCGGCCCTTCTGCCCCCTGTGCGGATGGCCGACGTTCTTTTCATCCATATAGCGGACGGCATAGGTCAGAAACACCGCCCCCGCAGTGGAAACGACGAACGCCGTGAAAACGCTCGTGCCGTCTACCCTGAGTCCGTAAACCTCTCCAAATCCATTCATGTCAAGGAACACAGCGTGAATCGGGTCTGGGGAGCGGTAAAACACCGCCGCAACAAGAACCTGAATCAGGGAAGACAGCCAGAGCAGGGGGAGCATTACCGTGTCTGCCCTCCTGTCATCGAGCACGAAGCATACAACCCCGAGATAGGCGAGCGCTATTGAAGAGAGTACGAGCGCAATCATGGCCCACACCCCATCATGTCTTCAACTTTCCTGATGAACTCCTCCCTCCTGACGGCGGCCTCCTTCAGCTTCATCCCCACTATCTCCTCCTCGGTGGCCAGAATCAGCGCATCCATCGGGCAGGTCTCGACACAGGCTGGAAGCTTGCCCTCAGCCCTCCTGTGGGCGCAGAGGTCGCACTTCACCATGACCTTGAGGCGTTCGTCAAAACGCGGTGTTCCAAAGGGACAGGCGATAGAACACAGCATGCAGCCAATACATTCATGGTATTTAACGCGAACGGCCCCGTCTTCGTCTCTGTAAAGCGCCCTCGCAGGACAGATGAGCATGCAGGGGGCGTTCTCACAGTGACGGCAGTTGAAGGACATCATCATTAGTTCGGACGTCTGCACGATGGATATGTTCGGCTTCCCGCTGTGCTCCCTCGCGCAGGCCGCCTCGCAGGAGCCGCAACCTATGCACCTCCTGAAGTCAATGAACACCTTTTTCACGGTTCATCCCTCCGAATCCTGCAGGGGCAGGCCTTGGATACCAAAAAGTTCCTCCGGGGCTCTAACGGTAATGCTTCCCTCACAAGGTCCCAGTGCACCACAACGACTCCAGTGAGCGTGCGGTTTGAGATTTTAGCCCTCGCAACTATCCTGCCGTCCCCGACTTCAATCGCAATCCTGTCGCCGCTTGAAACGCCAAGGCGCGATGCATCCTCGGGGCTTATGAGGGCGGCATCAGTCTCCTCCATTCTCCCGGCCAGTAAACCGGGCATAAATCGACCTGAATGGCCCCGAATGAGAAGCATCTCCCCTTGAGGGGGCCTGGATGGAGTTATGGGGGCAAACTTTCGCTTTGCCCTTGAGGGTCTTTCGAGTAAAGTCCCCCCTGGAATCCCCACCAGCTTCCTCGGCCCAGGGTATCCCGGAACAAGGAGGCTTATCTCCCTAAGCACCTCTTCGGGGAAGGTATAACCGAAGCTCGGGAGGTCCATGGCCTTTCCAATCTCCCCAAGAATCGAAACCGCACCCCGTGCTTCACCGGGAGGCCTTTTGGCTTTTCCGCACCACAGAACCCTCCGTTCGAAGTTCGTCGTCGATCCGCCTTCCTCGTAGATAAGGGCACTTGGGAGGATTATATCGGCGAACTTGGCAGTCTCGGTCATAAACGAATCCTGCAGAACAACGAATTCCGCGTTCCTCAGGGCATCGATGGCACCCGGGATATGGCGGGTTAAATCCGCCCCGAGGATGTAGAACACACCAGTACCCCCATCCAGCATTTCAGGGAGCGATTTCCCAGGGTGGGGGTTCAGGCCCTCAACAAGCCATGCCTTCTGAAAGTCTCCGCTTTCACAGAGGGGAGTATAACCCGGGAGCAGGTTGGGGATGAGCCCCATGTCGAGGACACCCTGGGAGTTCCCGTACCTTGAGAGGGGAAGAAACTTCATCCCTGAAATGAAGGTGAGCGTAATCAGAGTCCTCACGCAGGAGGCACCGTTTTCATTCATTGTGACCCCCGAACCCCAGAGAATGATTCCATGGGAGGATCTGAGGATTTCCCCTGCAACGGCGTCTATAACCCTCTCCTGAACTCCAGTCAGCTCCTCCCCATACGACGGGGGGAACCTCGATACGAGTCCTAGGACGTCCTCCGGAAGGACTGCCCCGAAGCGTTCGTCGGTTTTTATCAGCCGGTTCATAATGGAGAGCGCGAGGAAGACGTCCGTACCCGGCAGGGGCCGAAGGTGGAAATCGGCAAATTTCGATGTTCTCCCGGTTACAGGATCCACGAGGATTACCCTTGCCCCACGCTCTCTTGCCCTGGCAATCCTTCCGAGCAGTACCGGGTAATTTCCCGCCAGGTCTGCCCCCCAGACTATGATCAGGTCTGCCTCGTCGATATCCGTAAAGGCTGCCCAGTGGCCCCACGCGTCCATTTCAAGAACAGCCCCAGTGGAAATCCCCTGGGAAAGGGAGGCGGTTGTATCGACGTTGTTGGTGCCGAGCAACCTGGCAAGCTTCTGAAATAGATACGCCGATTCGTTTGATACCATCTCCCCACCTATGAAACCAAGCATCTCGGGATCATCGCGGGCGTATTTGGATAGCTGAAAACCAACTTCGCGAAGGGCGTCCGCCCAGCTAATCTCCACAAACTTTCCTTCCTCCAAAGCCCTCATAGGGCGTTTTATTCGGTTACTCCCAGCGCTCGGTTCGAACATCAGATTCCCCCGTGAGCAGAGCTTGCCGGAGCCATTCGGGGCGCCCAAATCTCGAAGATAATGTATCTCATGAGGGCGTGAATGTTTTTTCTTCACCCCCATCCGGCAACCGATGCCACAGTGAAAGCACGTGACGATAGTACGCATCCAACTCCCCCCGATGATGAACACAGGAGTGCATGTTGCCATCTATGTTCATCCTGAGGTGTGGAGCATCCTCTTAAAGGGCTTTCCAAAACCGTATTTCCAAAACTAAAGGTTCTGGAGCCTTAAAATCAGAAATGCACACTTAAATTCCGGCGTGACCAGAAAAAAGAATAAACTCTTTTGTTTTATATCATGCGTCGTACGAAAACAAAACCGTTTCAACCTTTGGTTTAGAATTTTCGGGTTTAAAAACGCTTTTTTAATCTGCGGAGAAGCCTCAATTGAGGGGACAAAGATGAGCACATGCATAGTTATGTTCATTGGAGGTGGTTGGGTTGAGATACGTTAAACTCCCGAAGGAGAACACCTACGCGTTCCTTGAAAGGTTGAAGGAGTGGGGCAAGCTTTACGCCCCGGTTAAGATATCCGAGAAGTTCTACGACTTCAGGGAAATAGACGACGTCAAAAAGGTAGAGTTCAGCTACAACAGGACGATAATGCCGCCGAAGAAGTTCTTCTTCCTTCCAAGGGAGAAGCTCTTCGAGTTCAACCTCACCAAAGCCGAGTACAGGGAGGTCATAGAGGACGTCGAGCCCTTCGTGCTCTTCGGTCTCCACGCCTGCGACATCTTCGGCCTCAAGGTGCTTGACACCATATACCTCGACGAACTTCCAGACAAGTACTACAAGGTACGCAGGGAGAAGGGCATCATCATAGGCATCAGCTGTATGCCGGACGAATACTGCTTCTGCAACCTGCGCGAGACGGATTTTGCCGACGACGGCTTCGACCTGTTCCTGCACGAGTTGCCCGACGGATGGCTCGTCCGCGTTGGAACGCCAACCGGTCACAGGATAGTCGACAAGAACATCAAGCTCTTCGAGGAGGTCACCACTGAGGACATCTGCAACTTCCGCGAGTTCGAAAACAGGCGCTCCAGGTCGTTCAGGTACCATGAGGACTGGAGCAACCTCAGGTACCTCCTTGAGCTTGAGATGGAGCACCCGATGTGGGACGAGCAGGCCGACATCTGTCTCGCCTGCGGCAACTGCAACACCACCTGCCCGACGTGCCGCTGCTACGAGGTTCAGGACATAGTCAACCTCGACGGTGAAACCGGCTACCGCGAGAGGCGCTGGGACTCCTGCCAGCTCAGGAGCCACGGTCTCGTTGCAGGAAACCACAACTTCAGGCCCACCAAGAAGGACCGCTTCCGCAACAGGTACCTCTGTAAGAACTCCTACAACGAGAAGCTCGGCATAAGCTACTGCGTCGGCTGCGGAAGGTGCACCTACTTCTGCCCGGCGGGTATAAGCTTTGTGAAGAACCTGCGCACCATCATGGGACTTGAGGGCGAAAAGAGCTGCCCATCAGAGATAAGTGAGGAGATCCCGAAGAGGGGGTTCGCCTACGCTTCGGAGATAAGGGGTGAGGACATATGAGCGAGGTAGTTCCCAAGGAGATTATGATGCCGGACGAGAACCCATACGCACTCCACAAGGTTAAGGTTCTCAAGGTCTATCAACTCACCGAAAAGGAGAAGCTGTTCCTCTTCAGGTTCGAAGACCCCGAGCTGGCCGAGAAGTGGACGTTCAAGCCCGGCCAGTTCGTTCAGCTGACGATTCCGGGAGTTGGAGAGGTTCCGATAAGCATATGCTCCTCCGCGATGAGGAAGGGATTCTTCGAGCTGTGCATCAGGAAAGCTGGAAGGGTCACCACGGTCATCCACAAGCTCCAGCCCGGTGACACTGTCCTCGTTCGTGGCCCCTATGGAAACGGATTCCCCGTTGACGAGTGGGAGGGCATGGACCTGCTCCTTATAGCTGCGGGTCTTGGAACCGCCCCGCTCAGGAGTGTCTTCCTCTACGCCATGGACAACCGCTGGAAGTACGGCAACATAACCTTCATCAACACGGCCCGCTACGGAAAGGACCTCCTGTTCTACAAGGAGCTGGAGGCCATGAAGGACCTCGCCGAGGCCGAGAACGTCAAGATAATCCAGAGCGTTACGCGCGACCCCGAGTGGCCCGGACTCCACGGAAGGCCGCAGAACTTCATCATCGAGGCCAACACCAACCCGAAGAACACGGCAGTGGCCATCTGCGGTCCGCCGAGGATGTACAAGGCCGTCTTCGAGTCCCTCATCAACTATGGCTATCGCCCGGAGAACATATTCGTCACGCTGGAGAGAAAGATGAAGTGCGGAATAGGAAAGTGCGGCCACTGTAACGTCGGAACGAGCACGAGCTGGAAGTACATCTGTAAGGACGGCCCGGTCTTCACGTACTTCGACATAGTATCAACGCCTGGCTTACTGGACTGAGGTGGTGGAGATGGAAGGAAAGGTCAGAATTGGATTTTACGCTCTCACCTCATGCTACGGCTGTCAGCTCCAGCTTGCCATGATGGACGAGATACTCCAGCTGCTCCCGCACGCGGAAATCGTCTGCTGGTTCATGCTTGAGCGCGACAGCTACGAGGACGAGCCGGTGGACATAGCCTTCATCGAGGGAAGCGTCTCCACCGGGGAGGAGGTCGAGCTCGTCAAGAAGATACGCGAGAACGCGAAGATAGTGGTTGCCGTCGGCTCCTGTGCAGTCCACGGCGGTGTGCAGAGCTGGGAGAAGGACAAGAGCCTTGAGGAGCTCTGGAAGACCGTCTACGGCGATGGAAAAGTTAAGTTCGAGCCGAAGCTGGCCGAGCCGGTCGAGAACTACATCAAGGTTGACTACCGCATCTACGGCTGCCCGCCGGAGAAGAAGGACTTCCTCTACGCCCTCGGTACCTTCCTCGTCGGATCGTGGCCGGAGGACATAGATTACCCGGTCTGCGTCGAGTGCAGGCTGAAGGGACACCCGTGCGTACTCATAGAGAAAGGAGAGCCGTGCCTCGGCCCGATAACGAGGGCCGGCTGCGACGCGAGGTGCCCAGGCTTTGGAGTGGCGTGCATCGGCTGCAGGGGAGCGATAGGCTACGACGTTGCCTGGTTCGACTCACTCGCCAGGACGTTCAAGGAGAAGGGAATCAGCAAGGAGGATATACTCCAGCGCATGAAGATGTTCAACGCCCACAACCCGAAGCTCGAAGAGATGGTTGAGAAGATATTCCAGGGGGTGGAAGAATGAAGAACCTCTACCTTCCCATCACCGTTGATCACATAGCGCGCGTTGAGGGCAAGGGCGGCGTTGAGATAGTCGTCGGCGACGATGGCGTCAAGGAGGTCAGGCTCAACATCATAGAGGGCCCGAGGTTCTTCGAGGCCATAACGGTGGGCAAGAAGCTCGACGAGGCGTTAGCCGTCTACCCGAGGATATGCTCATTCTGTTCGGCTGCCCACAAGCTCACCGCGGTGGAGGCCGCCGAAAAGGCGATAGGCTTCACCCCGCGCGAGGAAATCCAGGCACTCAGAGAGGTCCTCTACATCGGCGACATGATAGAGAGCCACGCACTCCACCTGTACCTCCTCGTCCTCCCGGACTACCTCGGCTACTCCAACCCGCTCAAGATGGTGGACGAGTACAAGAAGGAGATAGGCATAGCCCTCGATCTCAAGAACCTCGGAAGCTGGATGATGGACGAACTCGGAGCGAGGGCGATACACCAGGAGAACGTGGTCCTCGGAGGCTTCGGCAAGCTGCCCGACAAAGCCACCCTTGAGACCATGAAGAAGCGCCTCAGCGAAGCACTCCCGAAGGCGGAGTACACCTTCGAGCTGTTCTCCAAGCTGGAGCAGTACGAGGAGGTCGAGGGGCCGATAATCCACATGGCAGTAAAGCCGAGGGGAGACGTCTACGGCATCTACGGCGACTACATCAAGGTGAGCGACGGCTTCGAATTCCCTGTCGAGGACTACAAGAAGCACATCGTCGAAAAGGTCGTCGAGCACAGCTTCGCCAAGCACAGCTTCTACAAGGGCGAGAAGCCCTTTATGGTCGGTGCGCTTCCGAGGCTGGTCAACAACGCGGAGACACTCTACGGAAGGGCCAGGGAGCTCTACGAGAGCCACAGAGACCTGCTCAGGCCGACCAACCCCTTCGCAAACAACCTCGCCCAGGCGCTTGAGCTGGTCTACTTCATCGAGCACGGCATAGACCTCATAGACGAGGCCCTCGCCAAGTGGCCGATAGCGCCGAGGGACAGGGTTGAGGTGAAGGACGGCTTCGGTGTCAGCTCCACCGAGGCCCCTCGCGGAATCGTCACCTACGCCCTCGAAGTCAAGAACGGAAGGGTTGCCTACGCGGACATAATCACTCCGACGGCCTACAACTTCGCCATGATGGAGGTCCACGTCAGGATGATGGCGGAGAAGCACTACAACGACGACCCGGAGAGGCTCAAGTACCTCACCGAGATGGTCGTTCGCGCCTACGACCCGTGCATCTCCTGTTCGGTGCACGTGGCGAGGCTTTAGGGGCCTTAATATTACGACTTTCTTTTTTAGTTATCCAAAAATCTTAAGAATTCTAGTATTAACATTTAAAGGTGTAAAGTTCTTGGAGGGATTTAAATGTCAGATAATCTTAAAGAGACTATGAAAAGGCTTGAAGGAGAACTCAGGTCCTTCTACGAGGGATATAACAATCAGATAGATCCCAACGGAAAAGGATGGAACAATAAAATTAAAGCAAAGACATTATTGGTCTTCTATATGTATTATAACCCAGAAATAAGAAAGGGCATTGAAAAACAGCTAAAGGAAGATCAAACGGATTACAGCGAAGATGACATTATAGAGCGCATATCAACAATATACATTGTAGATGGCCCAAGAGACCTCGGCATAGATGCTTTCTTTTTGGATAACTCTACGCTCTATCTTATCCAGGGGAAATACCGCTCGTATAGGGCAAAGGGACCACTTGAATTAAACGAGGAACTAATAAAAGAAGATATCAGTAAAGTGATGAAAACACTGGAAGATGAAAAGCGATTCAATCGCCTAGTAAATAGGATCAACAACCAAGTAGGAAAGACAATAGATATTGAAAAAATAGACCAGATTGAATATATTTATGTAACTAACACAAAGATTCCTGGACATATTGATGACAAAGTTTTAGAAAGATGGATGGGCTCTATAAAAAACGTTCCAGATATTACTTGCTCGGTTGTAGATGTGACAAAGTGGGACGAGTTATTAAATAAGCTTGAGGACAGGCTTTTAGTCGAAGGGAACTTCACATTCAGAATACCCACTGAAACATATGCAGTACACGAGATATCTTTGGAGGGAATAGGCAAAGTAGAGATTGGATTAACCCTTTTAAGGGGATCAGATATCAAGAGGTTATACGAACGCTTTAAAGACGGATTATTCCGAAGTAATCCACGAAATCCTCTAAAAAAATCTAAAGTAAACAGAGCAATCAAAGCTACACTTCGACAAGAACCAACTAAATTTCCACTGCTGAATAATGGAATAACCATTGTTGCCAAAAAAACTGAATGGAGCCGTAAATCTGTAAAGATACAGGGGTTTGGCGTCGTGAATGGAGCACAGACAATTGAATCAATATCCAAAGCTAATCCTGAAGCCGTCGGAGAAGAAAGTCTAAGTAACGTCCTAGTTCCTGCAAAGATAATAACATTAATGGACATTTCGGATGTTGAGCTAAGAGAATTAATAGCAAAGATTGGCCAGTCATCAAATAGGCAGAATAAGATTGAAGAAGCAGATCTGTTTTCATTTGAGGTGTACCATGTGTGGCTCCATAATCTTGCTAGGCGCTCAAAAACCATTATTGACAAGGAAACAATATACAGTTTTAAGAGGCCTTATATAACCTCCAAGCGTGCTGATATCGTAATGAGAGCAGACCATTTAACAAAAGCGCTAAACTATTTCTATGCTTCAGCATATTCTGGGGTGGATACCAGAAAGACACATAACAATCAGGAGCTGTTTGGAGAGGAGTATAAAGAGATCCTCAGAAAAGTGTTCAGAGCTGATGATCTTAGGATTGCAAACACGTACTTATCGTCAGTAAATTATTTAGAAAGACATTTAGAGTTCCTTAGGAGCTTGTTATTGTACTATGTACAGGCACATATGATTTACAAAGCCTCTGAGAAAATGCAGAAAACCCTCATTTCCAGCACGGGTAATGTTCGATTCTTCCAGGGAACAAGATGGTTGATTATGTATTTCATTGGACGTTTCCTTCAACAAGAAATTGGTGGCCTCCCCGTTCCAGTTTCATACAATGCCCTTGAGAGATTTATCTCAACATTGGAGGCAGATTTAGAAAAAGCGATTCCCGGCATGGCCAAAATGTACAGAGAACAAATGTCGTCATCACCCGAATCTGGCAGAAGTAGCAGGCTCATAAATATGCTTGAAAGAAACAACCTAAAAGGAAAAGATATCTTGGCAATAAAGAAACTGATAGAACAAAAAGGGTGGAAAAATGAAGCAGCATTAGTAGCATCACTCCTACGAGAAATACAAACAATTGTCCAAGATAACATTGACTCTTTCAAACCGCTAAGACCTCCACTGGAAGTCTTTGGATAGTTTATCAATATCTCTTGTTTTTTAATCCAATTCCATAATTACAGATTATCAAAGGTGAGTGATAATGAAAACGAAAATCCTCATCCTTGCCCTCGGCAACGAACTGATGAAGGACGATGGAATCGGACTGAAGGCAGGCAGGATACTCGCGGAAAAGGGGTACAACGTCCTCGACGTTGGCACGGACATATTCATGCTCTCCGCCCATTACAATGGGGAGGAGAGGCTGATAATCATAGACGCCATCCTGAGCGAAAAGTTCCGGCCTGGCGAGATAATTCACCTGAGCGGCGAGGAGGTCTTCGAGAAGCTGAAGGCCGAGATAAGGAGCGCCCACTTCATGGGGGCCATAGACGGGCTCAAACTCCTGATGGCGATGGACGAGCGCCTTGCCAAAGCGGATATACACTTCATCGGCGTCGTTGCCAAGGAGATAGACCTTGGAATGGAGCTCACCGAGGAAGTTAAAAAGGCCCTGCCGAGGGTCGTCGAGCTGGTTGAGGAGCTCTGCAAAAAATAATTAAAGAATTGAATAAAATCAGCCGAGGAGCATCTCAAGCTCCTTTCTCATTATGTTTCTGTTCATGAGCAGGTGGACGATTATGAGGAACATCATGATGATGCCGTAGCGGGCGCGGAGCTTGAGGAAGTCGAGCTGGGTCATCCCCAGGAAGCTGCCGTTTTTGCTGGCGATCACAGTTCCGACCGTTATGAATACCACGCCCAGGAACATCACGAACAGTAGCATTGAAAAAGCGGCCTTTATCTTAAGTTTCTTCCTCATTTTGGGATTCTTTTTAGCCTCTTCAAAGGCCTTTGCCATCGGATCCATGTTATCACCCTAAAATGAGAGGAAGGAGCGGTTATAACATTTCGTTAGGATTTTCCAGCGAGAACTTGGGAAAAATTAGGAGTGCTCCAAAACAAAAGAAAAAATTTTCAATCACATGCCCCCGCTCACGGCGAGCTCGATAATCTTCCTTATCTCCACGAGGAACTCCATCGGGATGTCCTTGAGCATCGGTTCGAGGAAGCCCTTGACTATGAGCTGGGTCGCCTTCTCCTCGCTCAGACCGCGCGACATCAGGTAGAACAGCTCCTCCTCGCGTATCTTGCCTATCGCGGCTTCGTGGCTGAGCTCGGCGTCGTCAACCTTGCTGACGAGTCCTGGGTAGGTCTCCATCGTGGCCCTATCGCTCATCAGCAGTGCGTCGCAGCTTATGTGTCCCTTGGCCATCGGCGCTTCCGCCCTTATGATGCCCCGGGTTATCACGGTGCTCTCGTCCATTATGACCGCCTTGCTGGCGTTTATTCCAGCGGCGCCCCTGCCCTGGAGGTACATCTCTCCCCCCAGGTCAACGTACCAGTCCTTCTGGCCAAGGATTATGCCGTTCAGCTCGACGTAGCCGTTTTCGTCCACCCAGTACTTGGGGTTGGCTATGTTGCTCCTGCCCGTTCCGAGGCCGACGGTGGTGTTGATGAAGCGGGCCCCCTTACCGATTCTCGCCCTAGTCATCGGCCTCGTGTGAACGTACTCCGGCCAGTTCTGGAGAACCGTCAGCTGGGCCTTAGCGCCGTCGCGGATGTACGCCTCGGTCATGTCGAGGTGCAGGGAGTGCTTGACGAGCACCGGGGCGGTGCATCCCTCTATGAGGTGGAACTCGCTGTTCGGCTCGGCTATTATGATTATGTGCGGCGCCTGGGCCAGCGCGCTCTCCTGGATGAGGAAGAACAGGTGAAGCGGGAACGGAACCTTCAACCCTTCCTTGACGTAGAGGAAGATTCCGCCGTTCCATACCGCCGTGTGGTACGCGGCCATCTTGCTCTCATCTGCACGGAAAAGCTGGAGGAAATGCTGTTTAACAACATCGGGGTACTTCTTAACCGCTTCTTCCATAGGCAGAACGATGAGCCCCTTCTTCTCCCACTCCTTGAGGAACTCGTTGTAGATGACTCCGGTGTCGGTCTGAACCGCCAGACCAGCTATGTACTTCTGCTCGACCTCGCTAATGCCGAGTCTGTCGAGGAGGGCCTTCATCTCCGGGGGCAGGTCATCGAGACTCTCGATGTTCTCGGGAACGCCGGCTATCTCGGGCTTGGCTATGAACCTCAGCAGTTCGTCTTCGCTGATTACGGGGTCCCTGTGGGGGGCCCTCTCGAAGGCCTCCAGAGCTTTGTACCTTATCCTCGTCATCCACTCCGGCTCTTTGTTCCTCCTGGCGAGGTTCTCTATCTCCGCCGCTATTATCTCCTTGGCCTCCTGAACGGTTATCTCACTCATCACAGCCACACTCCTCGAATATCCTCTGGAAGCCCTTCTCCTCAATTTCCTTAACGAACTCACCGCCCCTCTCAAGCACTATCCTTCCCTCGCGCATCACGTGAACCCGGAATCTGCTCGGGTCGAGGTGTCCGAGTATCCTGCCGTAGTGGGTTATCAAGAGAACCGCCGTTCCCCTCTCGTGGAGTTCCTCTATCTTCCTGCTGATGACACTGAGAGAGTCAACGTCAACCCCGCTGTCCGGCTCGTCCAGGATGAGAAGCTTTGGCTCCAGCAGAAGGGCCTGAAGGATTTCAAACCTTTTCCTCTCGCCGCCGGAGAAGCCGACGTTGACGTACCTCATCAGGTCCTCCTCTTTGAACCAGAGCTCCCTGGCCGTCTCAACTATGCGGTCGTAGGCCTCCACCATGTCCACACCCTTGACCTCCGCCAGAACCTGCTGGAGGAACTCCATTATCCTTACTCCCTCAACCTCCTCCGGGTGCTGAAAGGCCAGCATTATGCCGCGCTTGACGCGTTCATCCGGTGCGAGTTGAGTTATGTCCTCGCCGTTGAAGGTTATCCTTCCGCTTTTGATTTCGTACCTCGGGTGACCCGCTATGGTCAGGGCAAGGGTGGACTTCCCGGAGCCGTTCGGCCCCATTATGACGTGAAACTCTCCAGTGCCCACCGAGAGATTCACACCCCTAAGAATCTCCCTGTTCCCAACAGTGACCATGAGGTTCTCAACGTTGAGCACTCGCTTCACCTCCAGCCTTACCTCGATTGGTCGTTTTTTAAGCATTTCTGGACAAAGGTGTAGAAGACTATGAAGCAGATGTTCCCAGGAAAAGTTGGAAAAACTCAGAGGGAAAGCGGGAGAGCCTCCCTTATGCGCCTGAGAAGCTCCCTCTTCTTCTCGCTCTCCTCAAGGGCTATCTCAAGCACCTCGTCTATGGTCTCAACCGGGAAGATCCGCACCTTCTCCGCCTTGTCCTTGCTGAGGAAGACGTCCTTCTCGTTGCTCTTGGGGATTATGACGGTCTTTATGCCGGCCTCTATCGCCGCTTCAATCTTCGGCGTCGCGCCGCCTATCGGGAGCACTTCACCGCGGACGCTGAGCGAACCGGTCATCGCCACGTCCTGCCGTATGGGTATCTCCTCAAGGGCGGAGATGACAGCTGTCGCGACGCTTATGCTGGCGGAGTCACCCTCCACGCCCTCGTAGGTCTGGAGGAACTGGACGTGGATGTCGTACCTGCTGATGTCCTCACCCTTGTAGCGCTTGATTATTGCCGAGACGTTCTGCACGGCTTCTTTGGCTATCTCCCCGAGCTTTCCGGTGACTATAATCTTGCCCTCCTCCTTGCTCGCCGCCGGGGCAACGACCGCCTCTATCGGCAGGACTATACCGCTCTGCTCGCCTATCACGGCAAGGCCGTTAACGCGACCAATCTCGCTTCCCTCCGTCTTGATGACCTGGTACTCCTTCTTGCGCTCGATGTACCAGTCAGCGAGCTGCTTCTCAAGCGGCTTGGCCATCCTGACCGCCTCAAGGACGTCCTCACGCTCCACGTACTTCTTGCCCTTCTTGACCGCTATGTCTCCAGCGGCCCTCACGATACCACCGAGGTCGCGCAGGCGTAGGGTCAGGTGCCCCTTCCTGCCGGCGCGCTTCTGCGCCTCCCTGACTATCTCCTCAACGGCGTCGCGCGTGAAGTGAGGTATCTTGCCGTCGCGCTTCACTTCCTGTGCCACGAACTGGATGAGCTTGCGCCTGTTCTCCACGGTGTCCGGCATCGTGGTGCGCATGTAAACCTCGTAACCGTAGCCCCGGATACGGGAGCGCAATGCTGGATGCATCTTGTCGACGGTGTCGAGGTTTCCGGCCGCGACGAGGACGAAGTCGCACGGGACCGGCTCGGTTCTGACCATCGCACCGCTCGACATCTCGCTCTGGCCGGTTATCGGGAACCTCTTCTCCTGCATCGCGGTGAGGAGACTCTGCTGCATCTTGAGGCTCAGCGTCGCCACCTCGTCTATGAACAGCACTCCCCTGTGGGCGCGGTGTATCATCCCGGGCTCAACGCGCTCGTGGGCAGGGGTTCCAAGACCGCCGGAATTCTTGACGAAGAGGCCGTTGGCTATTAAGTTGCCCTTCTCCGTCGTCAGGTTGTATGTTACTTCCACTTCCTCCCAAGTTTCGATAAAAGCTCTTCTCTCGCCTCTCTTCACGCGTCCAAGCCACTTTCTGAGCTCGTCGAGCCTGTCGGCGTGCCTTGAATCGCCTGCCCCAGCCAGGTACTTTTCAACTTCGGCGATGAACTTCTCCCTCTTCGCCGGAGAGAGGCTTATCGGGACGAACTCAAGGAAGGTCAGAACGTTGTCTATGGACTGCGACAGGATGAGCCTGACCTTGTGTTTGCCTTTCGCTTCATCAACCCTGACCTTGGCGTCTATTCCGAAGAGGCCGAGGTGCCAGGCGAGCTCTTCGAAGAACGGTAGCTTGTTGTCAAGCTCCTCCGCAAGCTGGGCAACCTCAAGCGTCCCGTTGAACTTTATGCCGTCCTTGTAGTGGGCGAACCTCGGAACGCTACCGTCGCCGCTGTAGAAACCGTCGAAGAAGGCCAGAAACAGTGACGGTCTGAGTTTAACCCACCACGGGAGCTCAAGCCTGACCTTTGTCTTGTTGCCAACAGGAGCACCGAGGGCCACGAAGAACCTTATAACCCTCCTGTCCCACGTCCTGAAGAGGACGCTCCTGCCCTTTGATTCGCGGTTCTCCTTTATCTCATAGTTGAACTCCCCAAAGAGCTCCTTAAGAACTCCAACAAACTTCTCAACTGCTTCCCTCTCCCCTGAGACGAAGCTGAGCGTGTTGAGGTTTTTGTCAATGTTGCCGTCGCTGAAGAGCGCTCCCATCAGGAGAGCGACCTTCTCAAGCCTTTCGTCGTCGCTCCTAAGCGGCAGGAGGCCGAGTCCTTTGAGCTCCTCTGCCATTCTAAGCGATTTCGGCTTAGCCCCTTCCTCCCACCAGCGGAGGGTGCTCGCCTTTATACCGAGCTCCTTCGAGGCCCGCTTGTAGCCGTGGCCGGTCTTTTCGCGGTGCTCCGTCCAGCGGAGGTAGTCCCTCAGCTTGCCTTCCTCTCCGTAAGTTTTGGCTATCACAAACTCATCGAGCACGGTAACCGGAACGCTGATGAGTTCGTCCCTTTCGGTGAGCTCGCCAACTTCCTTGAGGCCACCGGCGGTGTAAACTTTGTGGTCAGGCGTTAGTGCGAGCCAGTGATCCTTTTCGAGGTGAACTATCCTCCTCAACCTCTGCTTTCCGACCCTCTTGTTGGCGTAGAGGAGCTTTGTGAAGCCGTCTTTGGTTAGGACCTCAACGCTCTCATCCCTGAAGTCGTGGTAGATTACCCTAACGTCTCCATCCATTCCCTCCCCCGACGGGTTCTCCAGGGCATTCTCGACGAAGTTCTTGAGTTTTACAGCCTTTATCTTCCCGTTCTCCCTGATAACGACGCTCTCGTTCCCACTAAAGCACTGGAACGGGTCGTGTCTTACATCCCCAAGTAGTGCGCCTGCGTGCGCTCCCGTCGCATCTATGAAGGGGGCCTTGTTCCTGCCGCAGTTGTCAACGAGGAGCTTTGGAACGAGGACTGAGCCTTTGAGGCGCATGTTCGAGAGTGCCATTATCGTGAGTATTACAACGAAGAGCCCCATGAGGAGCGTGGTCGCGCTGAAGTCTATAAACAGGGCGAGCATGACCGTGAACATGACGAACAGAAGGATGTATGATTTTATACTCTCCTGGCCCTTGGCCTTCTCGCGGTACTTCTCAACTATCCTCCTTCCCTGGCAGGCTGGAACGATCTTTATCTTGGGCATGTTCTCGTCTTCGGGGTTCGGAAAGACGAGTATGTCCTCAAGGTTCTCCGTGGGCAACAGCTCCGCCATTGCCTGACCGAGCATGGACTTACCGGTTCCTGGCTCGCCTATGAGGAGAACGTGTCTCTTCTGATTTGCAGCGGTTCTGATGACTTCCACAGCGTGCTCCTGTCCTATGACCTGGTCAATGAGCTTTTCCGGAACCTTGACTTCCTCGGTCGTGCTGAACTCCATGCCCAGCTCAAGGCTCTCTCCATATTCCCTGGGGGCCAGGGATTCCCTATTGACCTTCTCGTCTTCCCCCATTTTGATTCCCTCTTCCACTCTCTCAAACTGGAATGCTCGGGGCGATTTATAACTTTTTTTGAGAAGGTCAAGAAAAAGCTAAATAGGCCTTGCCATCCATAACCCTTGGTGGAAGCGATGAAGGTTGAGGATCAGATTGTGTTCACGGCACATCACGGGAGCTGGAAGGTGGCCGACAGGCTGATTGACCTAGAGGACGAGAAGGTGGCCCACTTTCTGGCCAGCATCTCCAACGCGGTCAACGCCAAGATACCAGAGTACCTAACCGAGGTCATGAACGTGGCAGGGATAATGAGCCTCGCGGAAGAAATCGGGAAGAAGGACCTAAGCGATGCCGTCGTTGCCCTCAAATCGCCGGGAACGGCGAGGAAACTCGGTACCCTCGTCTTTGAAGAGGATAAGAAGCTCAGGAAGCACCTCGTTGACGTGGCCAAGGCGGTCCTTGTGAGGGAAGTGCTCTCGAAGAAAGTTCCCGTGGAGTACCCAGAAGAGCCCCTGAGCGAGGTCAGGATAGTCTTCCCGTACAGCGAGGATCACGTGAACTTCACGGCGTTCCACCTCAGCGCAGAGCACGGTAAGTGGAGGGCCGTTAGAAGGCTCATAATCGACGACAAAACACCGATGGCAGACGTCGCGCGGCTTTTGGCGAGCATAAACGAGAGCATAACCCTGAAGCTCCCCGTCTACGCAAGCATTGACATTAAGGGTATAGACGCCTGGTTCGGCGAGTTCAAGAAGGTTAAAAAGGCCGAAATCCCCGCCGTTGTGGAGAAATACAGACACTTCCCGGCCGAGAACTACGCCCCGGGCCCGTTCCAGGAACATGCGAAGGTCTACGCTCTGAGGAAGGCTCTGGAGAAGATAGGCCTCCCGCTGGACGTCCCGGCCAAGAGCCTTGAGAAGTATCTGGAGAAAAAGTGAGAGAAAAGTGAACCGTCGTGATGAAGCCGAGGACACCCGAGGGAAACCGATGAGGAGTCTTCGCTTCGCTGATTCCCATTCCATTTGGAGGTGAAAGATATGAAAAAGGAGACTGTTCTCACGGAGAAGGCGCCCGCCCCGATAGGGCCCTACAGCCAGGGAATAATCGCGGAAGGGAAGTTCCTCTTCGTCTCGGGACAGATACCAATAAACCCCGAAACGGGTGAACTCGTTGGGGGCAGCATTGAGGAGCAGACCGAGCAGGCGCTCAAAAACCTCCTGGCGGTCGTCGAGGCTGCGGGCGGAAGCGCCGAGAACGTGGTGAAGGTAACGGTGTACATCAGGGACATGGGCAGCTACGCCAAATTCAACGAGGTTTACAACCGCTATTTCTCCGAGTCCAAGCCCGCTAGAGCTGTCGTTGAGGTCTCAAACCTTCCCAAGGGCGTTGACGTGGAGATAGAGGCCATAGCGGTCCTCTAATTTTAATATTTCCGGTGGACGAAAATGGAAGCGGTAAGGATTAGGCGCGAGCTTCTGGAGTACCTGCTGGAGCTCGCCAGCGACTTCTATCCCAACGAATTCGCGGGCTTTCTGCGGGAGAGGGGCGGGGTATTCGAGGAGGTTTTGATAGCCCCCAACCCCCATTTTGGGAGTAGCTCCGCGTTCTTCGACACATGGATGCTGCCCTACGACGAGAGCATTAAGGGCACCGTCCATTCCCATCCGGGACCGAGCCCCTGGCCATCCCAAGCGGATTTGAACTTCTTCTCTAAGTTCGGGGGAGTTCACCTGATAATCGCGTACCCCTTCGTCGAGGACAGCGTAAGAGCGTACCGCAGTGACGGAAGCAGGCTCAGAATAGAGGTCGTGGACTGACCTCCTCATAGCTGAGGGTGAGGCTTTCAAAAGAAAAATGTAACATCTGAAAATTCAAGGAGACAAGCATGATCAGCATTTTCTCTTGAAAGCCCCGTCTTTTAGGACAGGATGCTATGAACTCTCACGACCATTAAATCACCGAAACCCTTAAAGAGTGTTCCGTTTAATATGGCCTCAAAGAGGCCGCCACAAACAAACCCGATGAGATAAAGGTGTTTCACGTGCCCTCCAGCGTTGGAGGGGGATGTCGGTAGGCGTCTTCCAAGAGCCTCCTTGGGCGGCTTCGAAACTTTGAACGGTGGCCTTAAGCCACAACCGCGATCTGGCCTTGCCGGTGGGGTAATGTGCCCGAGACCGGGCCTGCGGGCTGAACCGAAAGGGGCAACCGGAGTAGGTGATGGGCCCGTAAACCGAACCGCCCGTCAGCGAGGGAATTAAGCCAAACCCTCCCCGGGCGGGGAGGAGGTCAGAGGTGTTGCCCATGAGGATTAAGGACCTTCTGGATGGACTGAACGAGAAGCAGAGGAAAACAGTCCTGCAGTGCGTAGAAACGTGCGGAATCCCTGACCTGGACAGGGAAGTTGACCTCCAGGTGGAAACCGATGCGATAAAGTTCCTGAAGGCGATTTCAAATCCACTCCGTCTCAAAATACTCAAGCTCCTGAAGGACAACTGGCTGTGCGTGTGCCTCATTTCGAGGATACTCGACCAGGATCAGACCCTCATAAGCCACCACCTACGCACGCTCAAGGGTCTCGGGCTGATAGAGGAGCGCAAGGAGGGCAAGATGCATTTCTACAGAACCAATACCGAGGCGCTTAAGAGGTACCTCGATATGATCAGCGTTGAGCTGGTGTGACACCATGAACGACCTCCAGCGGGAAGTTGACAGAATCGTCATGGAGTTTGGGGGATACTGGAAGCCGTTCGAGATGCTTGCAGCCCTTGTGGAGGAGACGGGAGAGCTTGCAGATGAACTGTTGAAGGTGGAGGGCGTTAAAGGCCCGGGGGACAGAAATCGCTTGAAGGAAGAGCTCGGCGACGTTGCATTTGCCCTCGCATGCATCGCCAACTACTACGGCGTAGACCTCATGGACGCCCTCAGGGAGACCAT
The DNA here is from genome assembly GCF_012027615.1 of Thermococcus sp. 21S7. Classification (NCBI taxonomy): domain Archaea; kingdom Methanobacteriati; phylum Methanobacteriota; class Thermococci; order Thermococcales; family Thermococcaceae; genus Thermococcus; species Thermococcus sp. 21S7. Next base: position 205,571 of record NZ_SNUT01000002.1, on the reverse strand, counting down.
AGAGAAGTACAGGGAACGAGACAGGGAACGCTGGATCAGCGTATGAAACTTTTTCTTTTGAAAGCTTCGCCCTTCACGGCGGGGAGGAGGTCAGTGGTATTGTCCGAAGACGAGCAGGGGTCAAAGGCCGCCTTTTAGTGAGTTCGGGTGAGACCCTCAAACCACCACTTAGATTAGGGGTTCCCGATGGAACCTCATACTCCAAAACTGATGGTAAGTCAAGCCAAGTAGGGTAGGGATTTGTAACATAATGGATTACCATATAATTGGGTTATACGGGGACACGGAAGCTCAAGTTACTAAGTGATTAGAAATCCTCCAAATTATCGAAACATTTTTATAATTGGGTGCTCAAGTTTCACCATAATTCGGGGGAGGTGGAGACATGGCTGATAAAATAAACGGAATAGATGTAAGGATTTTGAAGCTCCTCGCCAAGAACGCCCGCCTTACCTACAAGGAGCTTGCCGAAATTCTCGGCACCACTAGGCAGAGGATATCCCGCAGGATGGACCGTCTTGAGAGGAACGGCATTATAAAGAAGTACACGGTAATACCCAACTACGACGCCCTCGGTTACGTTCATGTCGTCCTTGGAATAACCGTTAAGCCCTCAATCGACATAGACGACATCATCCCGGCACTCGTCGAGGACGATAACATCAAGATAATAGAGCGCGCCCTCGGTTCCCACAGCCTTATCATCCATATCGTTGGTCCCAAGGACATGAAGGAGCTTGAGAAGATCATAAACGAGGTTTCCAAGAAGATACCGGGCATTGATAAGCTCGACATAACCTTCGTAACCGAGACCGTTAAGTTCGAGGTTCTTTAATCCCCTTTATTTCATTACGTCAACCGCCGAGGGAAAGAATAATAAAGCCTCCACCTGCACTTCTCCCAGGTGGCAGAGATGCTTGAGAGGGCGGCAGTAGACATCGCAGTGGTTGCAGGACTCGGCTTCGGCTCCTACAAGTTCAAGGCACTGGACGCGAAAGGGGCCGTTGCAGCGGCACTCCTCGGACTCTCGGTTATCGAGCTGGGCGGAGTGTACCCATTCGCCGCGCTTCTGACCTTCGTGGTTCTCGGCGTTCTGGCCACCAAGTACAAATTCAAGGAGAAAGCCCGACTCGGTGCCGCCCAGAGCAGGAACGGAGTAAGAAGCTGGGGCAACGTCATCGGCAACGGGCTTGCGGCGGTTATCTTTCTGGCCTTTGAGTACTTCTCCCGCATGGACGTTTTCTGGGCCGCCAGCTTTGCTGCAATTGCAACCGCAAACGGTGATACACTGGCCAGTGAACTCGGCAAGATATTTGGAAAGAGCCCGAAGCTTATCACCACCCTACGACCGGCCAAACCCGGAACCAACGGTGCCGTCTCCTGGGCAGGGGAGCTCTTCGCCCTCGCCGGCGCGCTGGTCATAGCACTCTTCGCCCTCCCTCTGACTGAGGAAAAGGGCATCATGCTCCTCGCGGTTACCATCGGTGGATTCATCGGGGTCAACCTGGACAGCCTCATAGGGGCGACCCTTGAGAACGAGGGGATAACGGACAACAACTCGACGAACTTTCTCGCGAGTCTCCTCGGCGGCTTCATCGGCGCTGGGCTCTTCTACCTCCTCGCGTGAACTTTTAAAACCGTCACGAGAACTTTTCTCGGCGGATGATGAGTACGGCGGATTCCCGAGCGGTGAGGAGGACCTTAGGGTCTGACGCCGTTCCGAGGAATATAGAACATAATTCCTGAATTAAAGAATTAAAGAAAAATTAGGCCCCTTCCTCGCGCTTCCTTGCGTATTCTTCGTAAACCTCCCAGAGCGAGACGAGCGCAGCCGGAATGCCGTGCTCAGTCGCGAACGTCATGTACGGTGCGAGGTCAACGATGTAGTCGGCGAACCTGAAAAGGCCGCGCGGGATGCCCTCACGGGAGCCGACGAAGATTACGACCTCCTTTGCATGAAACATGTCCCTTGCGAGGTTCTCCTTTACCTCCGCGAGGGTCGGTCCCTTGGGGTCGGTGATGATGAGCAGCCTCTTGTTCCGCCTCTTGTCCCTGACGACCTGGTAGATGTCCCAAACGCTTACCGGAACCTTCTCAACCTTCCAGGGATATGCCTCGCGCTGTATCCTGTGCCTGCTCTCCTGGCCAACCCTAACCCCGTTTATGAACTCCGCCAGCTCGAAGGCGTCCATCTTCTCCTTGGGGGCGATGATTAACTCCTTCACCTCGAAGGCCTGCGCGGCCCTTCCAATCTTCTCACCGAAGGAGCGACAGGCCTTGTAATCGCCCCAGTAGGGCATCTGAATGAGCGTAACCTTGCGGAAAAGTTTTCTCGCGTCTATCTTATCGGGCGTGAACTTTCTGAACTCCTCACCCGGAACCACTGAGATGTAGGCCCTGTCGCCGATTATCTCAACCTGAACAACCCTGTCCGGCCAGCTGAGGTTTACATCGGCGTTTGTGAGCTCCCTTATTCTAGCCCCCAGCTCGCGGTTAACGTCCATGCTGGTGAACCTGTGCTTTCCGCGCCTCTTGGTCTTCACGGCGAAAGTTTCGCTCTCATTGATCATGGAAGCGAGTTCCTCGGCGCTTTCGACTATTTTCTCAAGCTCGGCCGGAACCTCAACAACGACCGGAATCAGCCTCTCAACCTCCGGGATTTGGAGTATCGTCTCAGCGGCCTTTTCCTCGTCCGTCTCAACGATGATCAGGCCGTAGTAGCCCATTGGGGACGCCCAAACGCGGGCATCCGGGAGGGATTCCTTGATGTAGTTGGCGGCGACGCTCTCCATCCCCCGCTGGGTCTTGACTATGAACTTCATAAATGCACCTCCTGCGTTCTTATGGTAGTTTTTCAAAGCCATGGATTTCAAAATCGTGATCGAAAGTAAAGGCCTTTCTGAGGCCGAGCCTTTCCATTATCGCAAAGCTTAGGGAATCGAAGAGGTCTATCCCCCGCTGGTCGTGGTACTTGAAAAACAGCTCCCACGCCCTTGACCAGTCCTCCTCCGTTTCCCGCTCCAGGTACACAAAGCTGCTGGACTTTAAGGCCTCGTACTGTTCCCTCGCGATACCCTTCCCCACTCTCTTGGCAAGTCCGTTAAGGTACTCAAGGAGAACCGGCCTGGAAAGCAGAAACACCCTTCCCTCCTCAAGAGAACGGCTCAGAAACTCCACAGCTGCCCCGTGGTTTCTGTCTCTGGAGTTAAAGAGTGCTATGAGGGCGCTTGTGTCGAGGTATATGACCTCAGGTTTTATTCGTCTCCCCATTCCACGATCCCCCAGTCTTCGCTCTCGCTGGCATTTTCTTCGAGCTCTCCGGCGCCCACGAGCTTCCATATCGGGTCGGTCTTCAGATTCTCCCTAAGGTTTTTCTCCTCACTCTCAACGTACCGCTCTATGGCCTCTCGCAGGATATTCTTCAAGGGCTCGCCCTTTCGGATGGCTATCATTTTTAACATGAGGTACAGGTTTTCATCTATTTCTGTTTGCACATGTTTTGTGGCAGATTCCATGACAGCCCCACCTAACATGCAATATGGGTGTGAAATTTAAAAAGATTTGGCGGGACTGAATTTCCCCAAATTAATTGCAGAAAGAGGATGTGGTTGAAATTTAATGATGAGGCCGTCAGGCCTCCGGCTCGGCGAGAACCTTGATCTTCCTAATCTCAGCCCTCTTAATCGGGTATATCTTGCGCGCCTCTTTGGCCATCTCGGCGCCCATCTTGCCGCTGACGGCCTCAAGGATGAAGTCCTTGTAGTCCAGCTCCTCGGCCTTCTTGTAGATGATGTCCCTGATGATCTCCCTTATGGCCCTCTCCTGGCTGGTCTGGATGCGCCTGTAGGCAATGACCATACCCATGACGCGGAGCTTGTAGCCGTCCTTGGTGGTGACGTTGAATATGCCGTCAACCCTGGTGGTTCTCCTCCTAACGAGCGAGCGGATGTAGCTCCTCGCGAGGGTGTGGCCCTTGAACTTGGTGTACGCGTTCTGGCCCTTGACGTCGTAGATCTGGAAGTAGAGCTTGACCTGGCCTTTGGTGAAGTCGCCGGTGAGGTCCTTGAGGGTGGTCTCGATGACCCTTCCGATGACCTTCTCGGGGTCGTCGGCGGGGGTGAGGCCTATCTCCTTGCTTCCGAAGAAGTCCGGAGCGTAAACTATGTACCACTCTTTCATCTTCCACTTATCCTTGGTAGCAGCAGCCCTCTTCCTTGGGTTACCCTTTGCCATCTCAACACCTCCAGTTCACACCTTTTCGGTAACATCTTCGGCGATTTTGATTGAAAACACCAAATCATCCAGCGCTTTGATGAGTGTCTCAATCTCACCCGAGTATTTAACCTTTGTTATGACGTCCCCATCTTCCCATCGGGTTAGCACATTTAAACTTTTCTTTAGGCTCTCAGGAAGGCCCACGTTGTCCACTTCGAGTGCCCCGGCTATCGCCTCGGCCCTTCCAGTGTCGCCGTAGTGCCAGACCATCTCCGCCCGCGCCTCAATCTTCACTCCCCGTTCCCTCCACCTGCTTTCCAAGCGCATCGTTGAAGAGCCTTATGAACTCGTCCAGCCTGTCCCTCGGGAAGCGGATTCCCGCTGCGATAGCGTGTCCCCCGCCCTCGCCGCCGAGCTTCTCCGCGACCTCCCTGAGCGCCTCCCCAAGGTGGTAGCCCTTCGCCAGGGCTTTCTCGGTTGTCCTTGCGGAACCCTTCACGAGGTTCTCGTCTTCCTCGCTGTCCGCTATAACGACCACCGGCTTCTCCGGGTCGGCGAGGCCGGCGTTTATCGCTATGTTGGCGGCTATTCCAACGAGCGTGTCCCTGATGTTTCTGCCGGCGTAGAAGACGTAGGCGTGCTCCCCCTCGTCGGCCATGCTCCAGTTCTGGATGAGGAACCTCCTGGCCTCTATCTGCTCCCTCTTGTAGTCCTCCAGCATCTTTCTGGCCTTCTTGTAGGCATTCTCGTCGCCGAGGCATATGGCAACTCCCAGCGTTCCGGCGTTTAAGCGGCCGGTGGCGTTGAGGAGCGTCGCAAACTCCCTCGCCTCGTGCCGGGGGTCGCCCTCCGGGTAGAGCGGGCTTATCACCACGTCGCCGATGAGCCGGTCTATCGCCTCCTTGGGGGCACCGTGCTTGATGAGGTGTATCACCAGCGCATCGTGGAGCTTCCTCTTCTCCTCCTCGCGGAGCTGCCAGTACCTCATGTCGGGGTCAAAGCCCCTGGTGCGAAGCCACTCTATTGCCTTCCTCTCGTCCCCTGTGACCTCCGGAATCTCCGGGTGGGTGGCGTAGGCGAGCATCTGATAGAGCGGCCGGCTCTCCCTTCCAAAGAGGCGCAGCTCCTTTCTGACCTCCAGGATATCCAGCTTCTTCCCATCTTCGAGTACCTCGTTGTTGAGCCCGTGGAACGTTCCGTCTATCTCCTGCATGTCACCGACGGCGCCGACGACGGCAACGTACGCCATATCCATGTTTCTCTCGTTCATCTCCCTGGCCACGAAGTAGGCGACGCCGGAGCCGCTGAGGTCTCGAACGCTGTTGGCACCAAAGGGAACCGGATTCACCAGCACGTGAGAGTCCGTGGAGAACTCGTCCTTCTCGGGGGGATGATGGTCGGCAACGACGACCGTTGCGAAGTCGAGGTGCCTCTCGATCAGGCTTATTGACCCGCTTCCAAGGTCGCTGAAGACGTATATCCTGTGCTTCTCCGAGGCAAGCTCTTGAATGAGCTCCTCGCTGAGCTGCTTGACTATGCTGAGCTGGAAGGTTCCACCCTCGCGGGCAACGGCCCTAGCTAGAACGGCACCGGCGGTTATTCCATCGGCATCGCGGTGAGAGATTATCCTGATGGTGTGCCCTAACTCGATGTGCATCTTGATTAGCTCTGCTCCCTCGCGGGCCTTCTCCAAGAAAGCGCCCCGGTCCATTTTACCACCTTATAAGAAGGAAAGGGGATCAGCGAACCAGGAGCTTGGCCTGCTCCGGATCGTAGCGCCACTTGGCGGGCAGCTTGCCGGTCCTCCTGTAGTACTTGACGAGGCGCCTAATCTTGCTCTCGGTGAGCTGAAGGCCCCTCCTGGAGTGCTTGTCCTTCGGGTGCTGTTCGAGGTGCTTCCTGAGCTTAACCGCCTTCCTGATGAGGGACATAAGGTCCTCGGGGATGTTCGGTGCGAGACCGTTCTCTTCGAGTATCTTGGTTATCTTCTTGCCCGTGATGAGCTTGACGCTCGGAATGCCATACTGGTCCCTGAGGATGGTTCCTATCATCGCCGCGCTGTAGCCTTCTTTCCTAAGCTTGATAACGAGCCCCTCGACCTCCTCCGCCGTGTACTCAACCCAGGTCGGCGGAGCGGTCCTGGGAGGCCTCTTAGAACCAGATTTACCCCTCTTTCTCGCGTGTATCCTTGCCATACCGTACACCTCCCGGTGACGGCCAGCTCCCGCCAGCCGCCCCTTCGCGTTGGGAATTGAGGTGGGGTTTAAAAAGGTTTGCCCCAATGTTTACGAAACAAAAAAGTTTTATACAAACGAATTAAGATAGTTACATGCGAACCCTGAGGGACCTTCCACCTTCCGATGTGGAGAGAATACAGGAACGCGCCCGCCAGCTTCGTGAATCTGGAATGAGCTACCTAAAGATCGCACAAGAATTGGCCGAGGAGTTTAACGTTTCAGTATCAAAGGCGACAGTTCTTAGATGGTGCAAAGGAAGCCACAACACGTTTAACAAAACCAAGCGCGTCAATCTAGAACCCTCCCCAGAGCTGGCCTATATCGTTGGGGCCTATCTTGGCGATGCCTCCCTCAGCGAGAGGAATTACCAGTACAGAATCCGCCTGAAGGTCGTGGACAGAGAGTTCGCCCAGAATTTTGAAAGAGCTGTGAGAGCCATTGGAGCGAATCCGAGAGCGGGCTTTGAGCGCAATCGCAGCAGAGCCAACAGGTGGTGGGTCGAGGTTACCAACAAAGAACTGTTCATGTTCCTGAAAGGACCGAAAGAGAAGCTTTTCGAAGTTGGTAGGGAGTATCCAAGGGAGTTTCTGAGAGGGTTCTTTGACAGTGAGGGAAGCGTTTATGTGAATACTAAGGATCCACGAAGAGCAGCCGTTGTGGCAGATCACTATAATACAGAAGTCCTCAAACTCTGCAAGGAGTTATTAGGAACCCTGGGAATTCACTCGACAATATATTTGGTCAAGAAAAAAGGCACAAAAGTTATGATTCGAGGACAAGAATATCAGTACAACAACGACCTTTACAGGATTAGTATCCACAGAAGAACTAGTGTTGCAAGGTTCGCGGAGAAGATAGGCTTCTCAATCTCTCGAAAGCAAGAGAAACTAGAAACCTTCCTCGAAGCTTTTTACTCACATACATCCGAAAGAGATTACCACAAAACTAAGTCGTATAGCGGGGGGAGGATTTGAACCTCCGACCTCCGGGTTATGAGCCCGGCGGGCACTCCTAGCTGCCCCACCCCGCTGCTCGACCCGTAGTTAGTGAACCGTGCAGGGTTTATAAATTTTACGGGAGGGGTTTATAACTCTCCCCTCCCCAGATTCTCCGGTGGTGGAATGTACCTGACGAAGGAGGAAGAGCTGATTCTGGCGGGGGAGTACGGCTACGCCCTCCAGAAGGCGATGGAGATACTCGTCGCCCTCGGGGAAATCTACGGCGCCGATAAGCTCATCCCGATAAAGAGCGCCCAGATTGCAGGCGTTTCCTACAAGAACATCGGCGATGCGGGCATGGAGTTTTTGCGTGATTTCGTCGACGCCGGGGCAAAGGTTTCAGTGTACACAACGCTCAATCCGGCCGGCATAGGGGACGATGAGTTCATGGAAAAGCAGATGGAGGTTCTTGAACTCTACAGGAAGATGGGAATAGAGATTACCTCCACCTGCACCCCGTACTACGGCGCGAACCTTCCGAAGTTCGGCGACCACCTGGCCTGGAGCGAGAGCTCCGCGGTAAGCTTTGCAAACTCGGTCCTGGGTGCGAGGACAAACAGGGAAGGTGGCCCCTCAAGCCTGGCCGCCGCGATAGTTGGAAAAACCCCGAACTACGGACTCCATCTGGACGAGAACAGGAAAGCGACGGTGATTGTCAACGTTGACGCGGAGGTGGAAACCTTCGTTGACTATTCCGCGCTCGGCTATCACCTCGGCAAGGTTCTCGGCAGCGATGTCCCGTACTTCAGGGGACTCAGGCCGTCGAACGCCGAGTACCTCAAGGAGATGGGCGCCGCGATGGCCGCGAGCGGATCGATAGCGCTCTACCACGTTGAGGGAGAGACCCCGGAGTATCGCTGGGCCATTGCCGATAAACTCGAAACGATAGCCGTGGAGGAGAGCGACATACGGGCGGTAAAGGAGGCTTTCTCAGACGACTGGAGCGAGATAGATATGATACTCATCGGCTGTCCCCACGCCTCCTTGGCGGAGATAAAAGAGGTGGCGGAACTCCTTAGAACCCGTGGAAAACCCCTGAAGGTTCCGCTGTTCATCACCGCCGGAAGGGCGGTCAAGGCCCTGGCTGATGCACTCGGGTACACGGAAACGATAGAGCGCTACAACGGGCGCATTATCCCGGACGTCTGCTTCGTCGTGTCCCCCATCAGGGGATGGTACAGGGGGATAGCCACCAACAGCGGCAAATCCGCGTTCTACTTCCGCTCATTCGGATTCAGCGTGAGGCTCGACGATGCGGAGAACCTGATAATGGAGGCGCCGTGAGGTGAGAGCATGAGGCTCAGTGGAAGAAAAATAGTCGGGGGAAAGGCCGAGGGAGAGCTGATAGTCTCCCAGAAGCCCCTCTCGTTCCTCGGTGGCGTCGATCCGGAGACGGGAATCGTGACGGACGCGGAGAGCGACATACGAGGGCAGAACATAGCCGGAAAGATACTCGCGTTTCCAAGGGGGAAGGGCTCGACGGTCGGCTCCTACGTTATCTATGCCCTTAAAAAGAACGGAAAGGCACCGAAAGCCATAATCGTAGGTGAAGCAGAGACCATAGTCGCGACGGGGGCAATAATAGCGGGTATCCCCATGGTGGACGGGATAGACGTTTCGAAGCTGAGGAGCGGGATGAGGGTCAGCGTTAACGCCGACGAGGGGCTGGTCGAAATTGAGGAATAGCCTTTTTAAGCCCCCGATCAATTCCTCTTCAGGGAGTTAAAATGACGAAGGGAGTCTACGAATGCATCAGCTGCGGGCACCGGGAGGTGCGGGATTCCACGGAGCCGCTTATAGAGAAAGGCTGCCCCAGATGCGGCGGAGACATGGTTCTGGTGGAGTTTCAGACGGAGCAAGAGGGACATGTGCTTCCCGTCCGCCGGGATGTCCCAGCCCTCCCTGAGACCGTTGAACGGAAGGTAATGGAGTTCTACGATGCGGAGCTTGATAGAATAGACGGAAGGGTTTTCGTGTTTAAGGTCCGCGAGATTCGGGAGAGAAACTTTGAGAGGGTTCTGGGCGAACTGGAGGACCTCGGATACTGGGCGGCGCTTAAAAAACGCGGCGGCGAGGTTTTGCTGTTCGTATTCCCCGCTGAGGGAATAAAGGAAGATAACAGATGGCTCCCGTGGATTTTCCTGATAGCCACAATCTTTACGACGCTGTTCGCAGGCTACTATCTCTCGTCCCTCTACATCCAGCTCCTCGACTACTACAACCTTCCCGGGATAAGGAATCCCTACGTCAACGCCGTGGCCTTCTCGGTAAGCGTCATGGCCATACTCGGAACCCACGAGCTGGGCCACAAGATTGCGGCGGCATATCACGGCGTCAGGGCAACGATGCCTTACTTCATCCCATTCCCCAGCATGCTTGGAACCCTCGGGGCTGTCATAAGGGTCAAGTCGCCCCTGCCAACGAGGGACGCCGCCATAGACCTCGGCGTCAGCGGCCCCATAGCGGGCTTTCTCGTGGCCATACCGGTGAGCATAATAGGCCTGAAGCTCTCGGTACCGGTGCCCCAGCACCTCCTTCCCTCCACGGGGGGAGGGATAGTCTTCGGCGAGAACCTCTTCTTCATGCTGATCGAGAAGTACGTGGTGACGTTCCCGGAGAACAGCGTCGTGTTCCTTCATCCAGTCGCCATCGCAGGGTGGGTCGGGATTCTGGTGACGTTCCTCAACCTCATCCCCGCGGCCCAGCTTGACGGAGGGCATATAGCGCGCTCCTTCCTCGGGGAGAAGGCCCACAGATACCTAACGATGGTCGTCGGGCTCGTTCTCATAGGAATGAGCTTCCTCTGGATTGGGTGGCTCATCTGGGGAATGCTGGTTCTCCTGATGGGCTCGGTTGGGAACCCAGGGGCGCTGGACGAGGTGTCCCCCGTGTCCAGAAAGCGGCTCCTCCTGGCGGTTATCGCTGTGATAATCTTCATCATCTCGGCGACGCCGCGGCCGATGTGGGTCAACGGGTGAATGGGAAAAGTTAATCTATCCCCAAAGCCAAATTGAAAGTGGTGAGAGTATGAGCGAGACCATCACACACTCCGGTGAGGTAACCCGCCTGATGGCCGAGAGCATAGCCAAGAAAATCGGCGAGAAACCAGAGGACGTTATCTGGTTCTTTGAACTCAGGAGCCTCATCGAAGCCTCTCGCTCGGGGAGGCTCGACAAGGCCGAAATCATTAGGAAACCAGCGGGAATAGACCTGCCTCTCCACAGGCTCCTCACGGCCGGAAAGAAAAACCTCGAAAAGTACAGGAGAATTGAGGAGGAGCTCAGAAAGGCCGGCCTGGTGTGAGCGATGCCGAAACCTACTACCGTTATCGACACGTCAGTTTTAGTCAGTGCACTCAAATCCAAGAACGAGACCAGAAGTCCGGCCTGGAAAATCCTGGGAATGTTAAAGGCCCGGGAAATTGAAAACAACGTGACCATCGGAATCCTCAACGAGATTGAGATAACCCTCTTTTCAATCGTCATGGAGTTCTCAACCCCTGAAACCTACTGGGACCTCATCGGCAAGGCCCACGAAATTCTCAGAATAATCCGCTCCAACTCACGAAACATCGAACCCAAACACTCACTCCAAGATAAGAGGACAGTTGAAAAGCTCCAGGATCCAAATGATGTTAAGTTCTTGGAGGCAGTCTTTGCCTCAAAGGCCAAATACCTCATCACCGAGAATACCAAACACTTCGGCAACTTTGTTATGAATGAAGGGGCAAAAACCGGCCGGGCTAAAATCCTGAACCACTACTTCTACATTTTCACGGCCAGGGAATTCGTGAGAGAATTGCAGAAAAAGAAATGAAGACTCTCCAGACTGTCACGGCCAAGCTCCCTCCAATACTCCCACGATCGATTTGACCCCCCATGGGAAGAAAAAATCACCGCCCCTTCTTCCTCTCCTTCATTATCTGCTCGATGTCGTAGTATATGGAATCCCTGGAGACGCCGAACATCCTCGCTATCTCCGATATGTTGAGAACCCTGGGGTTGTAGTTGAAATCCCTGAGAACCCTGGCCAGGAGTTCCCGCCGCTCCCCTATGCTGTACTCAGAGAGGGGCTTGATTTCGAGCGGCGCATTGTAGACGGCCACGGCGACGGCGTAGGTTCTCCTCGTCACGGGGGTGATGTAGGTTCCAATCTCGAAATCGACCACCCTGGCACCGGGCGGGAGTGAGGAGTTGAGCCTCTCGACGGCCTTGCCTATCGCATCGGCCCGGTTTTTACCGGTTGAATGCTCCGCGGCTATGCCCTTCAGCATGTCCCCCCTTTCGTCTATGAGAACCGTAACGGCGAGGTTCATAAAGGCTCCAAAGGACAGCTGAATCTTCGCGGATGATATGACGCCCCGCCGGCGGGAAAGGATTTCCTTCGAGGTTAGTACGATGTTCTTTGTACAATCTTCAACGCTCGCGGAGTCATGTTGGAAACTCAGCAATTCCACGTTATCACCTCTGGGGTTTCCGCAATATTGGGTAGATTTGACTTAAATTTGAGTAGAAAGCTATATAAGCTTTTTCAGTTCATTGATGTATTGAAGTAATCCTTCGGGGGTGGATAATATGCTGAGGTTAAGGAGACGGAAGAAGGGTCAGGGCGCCATTGAGTACCTGTTCATGATCGCGGCGGCCCTGGTCATAATACTGATTGCTGTTAGGTATGTTAGCAACAGCGGTCAGCAGGCAAGTAGCCAAGGAGACCTTGCAATGTTTCAGAGCCAAGCAGAACTTGTAAAAAGTAATCTCGTGGCTCAGTATGGAAGCAATGAGCTCAATAAACTCAAGGTTAATTATACTGAAGCATCAATTACCAATGGCAACTTCACCCAACTCTATGATCTATGTATGACAAACAAAAAGCCATCCGATACTGGCCTCCAGAATATTGACCAGATAACTGCCTGTAAGGCAATAGTAAATGGCAATATCGGAAAGTGAGCTTTTTCTTTGTTCTCCTATTTTATACCACAGTACAATTCTGTGGAGGGATTGATATGAAGGCTCAATCATCTCTGGAGTACCTCTTCATGCTCGCCGGCATGTTCGTTCTCGTTCTCGCAACGCTATTTGCGTATAACAATGGTATCCTTCCTCACACCATTGAGACCGGCGAGCAGGTTAACGTCCTCCAGCTCCAGAACGACGCCCAGTACATCATCGTCCAGCTCAAGGCCAATGATCAGTGGGACACCATAAAGTCCAAAACGGTGGCCCTTACGACTTCAGACGGCAGGACCACCTGCAGGGTGCAGGATACCCCCTACACCGGCACCTACCCGGAGAAGATAAACTACGACAGCGGCAAGACCCTTGAGAAAATCTACGACGAGTGCATGGGCGGCAGTGCCGGCGCGTGTCAGGTTATAATCTGCGCCCTCGGGGCGGACTGAGCCGCAGTGTCTTGTGATCTTCCAGGATGGCCGTTTTTATTTTGCGGAGTGGAACCGTTATCATTTTCCCGGGGGATTCAATCAGAATAACGTGAGAACCTTCTGGCTGGCGAGACATGGCCCCTGTAACATTTTCCCCCATCTCTAAGAATCGCGTTCTTGGACTTTGGACTTCTTGAGGGATACATGACCAAAAAGTTTTTAAAAGGTGTAATACAAATGTATTACGAGATACTTGTGGGGGTGGTTTGGATGGCATATTCCCTGGAGATAACCAGGAGGGTTGGGAACAGGAAGGATGGCCCCAAAACCAAATTGATCAGCGTGAGGATTCCGATATTTGCATACGAGCAGATAGAGGCCCTCGTGGACTTGGGGGTTTTCCCGAGCAGGAGTGACTTCATTAATTATGCAATCCAAAAAGCACTCTTCGAACTTCCCGCGTTTAAGTTACCTGCCTCTGATGAAGCCCTACTAGAGATGATGGCCCTAGGGCCGGATTCACCTCCGGGTGATGATGAAATCCAGGAGGTGTTGAAAGATGTCGAGAAGGAAGTTCGAACCTATTCCCGTAGTGATAGACCTGAACGTCGCCGTGTCCTCCGCGTTAGGAGGACCGGCAGCGGCGCCGGCAAAAGTGATTCGCCTGATGATTGAAGGTAGGATAGTCAATTTCGCTTCGAAGCTGATGCTTGAGCGTCTTCGCGCCAAATTGGGAAGTCGCCGTGTCCAGAGGTATTTGGCCAATAAATCTTCAGGTCCAGCAGGGGAACTGCTATGGTACAAACCTTATGCAATTGTGACAGCGTTTGAAATAAAGTCCGTAGTAATCAGTCCAGAGAGTTTGGTAGATGCTAGTGAAGATGAGGAGGACAATGAAGTTTTGTCAGTGGCTTGTGATGCCGGTGTTGAATATCTCATTACTCAAGATCAAGATGATCTGCTTTCACTGCGGAATCCTGAAACCAAGGAAGTAATCATTGAGGACGAAGATGGAAATGAAGTTTGTAGAATCAAGATTTTGACTCCAAGAGAGTTCCTAGAGGAACTGAAAAAGAGAGGATGGGTAATTTGAGCCCTTTATCATTTTTCTCTTTTAGACCGTCCCGTTCTGGTTAGCTGTAACTTGTGTAAAGTTTCACTTAATTGCCATCTACGAAACAGCCGTTCTGGTTAGCCGTAACTTGTGTAAAGTTCGTAAGCGTCGTTACGGATAATCTTCCCCACTCCCAACTTCATTGTGGGGCTTTCGGGGGGAACGGTGACTCCCCACATCTTCAAGGCTCTCAAACGAACATTCCAAGAGCCGACCACATCACGGTCGGCCTCAAAACCACAATTCGAACACTTCACAACCCTGCCCCCATTCGGGCTTAACTTACCCCCACACACCGGGCACAGGGAGGAAGTATGAGCAGGATTCACGAAAACAACCTTAACACCCTTCAGTTTAGCCTTGTATTCGATAATGCTTTGAAGCTTCCGAAAACTCCACCTGTGAAGACGGCCATTCATTTCGGTAGAATACCTGATTGACTCCCTGATTTCCGTTAAATCCTCTAAAGCAAGGCCACCGAGTTTGAGGAGCTGTTTTAATCCCTTCCTGTTCTCGTTCAATCCGGAAGAAATGTCCGTAATGATTTTGGCCACTTGGTATCCTTTGGACGAGCAGTAGTTCTTGAGGTATTCGACCTGTCTTTCTAAGTCTTCTTTCTGGTCTCGGCTTGAGACTCTGGCGTAAATGACGACTTTATCAGGGATTTTACCCTCAAGAATTCTCTTAATTTCACTTTCTGGAACTCGGTATTCTTTGCCAATCCGATATGCTTTAATCTCGCCGGATTTTATTTTCCTAATTAGTGTCGGCTTGCTGATGCCTAAGAGTTGTGAGGCCTTGCCCGTCCGATAAAGCCTCATACCCCACTCCACCAAAATGAATTATAAAATAAAAACACTTAAACTTTACGCTTTTAACTATCTATGAAACAGCCCCAAAAGCCAACCCTAGCCGGAGGAGGTCAGCGTGCCGTCCCCTTGTTATCACGACACCAAAGCTGACGAAGCTGAATTGGAAAAGAGTGGGGAGGTGCCAGAGCGGTTATATGCATAAGAGACCTAACACCGGCCCTTAAAAGAGTCCCCGCGTCTTTTCTGCCAGCTCCGTTATAACGTCCTCCTTGAGCTTCCCTATGTATCTACCGCTTCTGAGTTTCGTTTTGGGTATCGTGAACAGCTTGAATGGTTTTATCATACTCACGTTCCTAAGCCCTCTGCTGGTGTTTGGGTCCAGGTCATCATTTTTTATCACCCTCACCATCTTCCTGAGCTGGGGGGACAGGGCGGCGACACGCTTCAGCTCAAACCGCGAAATCTGGCAGACTATTACATCCCGCCCGTTGTTATTCATGGTGTCGCCGGAGATTATAAGAACCGGCCGATGTTTGTATTTCAGCCCGCCGTTCTCATCAAAATAGGGAAACGGGGCCGTCCAGATTTCACCCTGCTCCATTGGACAACCTCCGATCTCAGGTATCCAATTCAAGAAGTTCATCAAGGAAATAGTCATCCACCGCGCTTGGAGTCGGGTGAACTTCCCTTATCTTACCGGCAACTATTTTGATGTCCTCAAGCAGTTCGGTGAGAGACTTTCCGTTCTGGAGAAGTTTCAACAACCGAAGCATGAGCAGCA
Source organism: Thermococcus sp. 21S7 (assembly GCF_012027615.1). Lineage (NCBI taxonomy): Archaea > Methanobacteriati > Methanobacteriota > Thermococci > Thermococcales > Thermococcaceae > Thermococcus > Thermococcus sp. 21S7. The sequence continues at coordinate 190,031 of NZ_SNUT01000002.1, read as the reverse complement.
GGAAGTAGGGGGACAGCTCGCCGGCAGTTTCAAGGCTCCCGGTCTCTATGATTATTCCGAGGATGTTCGATTCAATGAAAAGGAATCTGTCCAGGACATCCATCTCTTCCAGCTCCTCCTCAGGGAGCCGGCCGTCCAGGGCTTTCTCCAGCAGTCGCTCGGAAGTTCTGTCAATATCCGATTTCAGTTTAACGAGTTCTGGCAGGATGATGTTCTTGAGCTCCTCCTCAAGCTCGGTGGGAGTCATCTCCACGTTAATCGCCGCATCAGCAATTGCGTAGATGCCCCCTTTGAACTCCTCGGTGAAGAGCTTATAAATCCGTTCAATAGCCATGATGTAGGCCTCTTCACTCGGTTCATCGGGGGTTAACTCCATCAACCGGGAGAACAGAAGCCCCTCCTTTTCATTCAAACTCTTTTTGAACTCCTTTAAAACCCCCCGAAATCCACCTTCATTCCTCGATATCCCATCCAGCAATGGCCGGATATTCATACTGCCGAACGGGAACGCCAGGCTCGCAAGGTTACCATGCTGGGCGGGAAGTGCGGGGGACGTCATTTCCACTCACCATCTTAATGCCTATAGAAAAGTGTGCTTCCGCGTTTAAATATCTTTGGATATCGGGACGAAAAACCTTTAACGTTCCGGCGGCAACTATTCCCTTAAGGTGACTGCCATGGGATTCTTTTCCTTCGGCTCCAAGAGGGGCAAGGTCAAAAAGCTCATAGAGGGGGAGCGCTTTGATGAGGTAGTTTCGGTGGCGGTTAAAGACAAAAAAGCCCTGGATGCACTTATAGAGCTCCTCGACGATAACGCGCCGGGCATCAGGGGGGACGCACTGCTGATTCTGGGGATGATCGTCAAGCAGAGGGGAGAGGTGGTGGAGCCCCACGTGGGGAAGGTGTTCCCCAAAGCAATCGAGCTGACTAGGAACAGGAACCCCTACGTGAAGGAAAACGCGATGATTCTTTCGTACGAACTCATCCGCAGGTTCCCGGATAAAGTCAGGGACATGGGGGACACCGTCATCAAAGACCTCCTCGAAGAGCTCAACACAGGAGACAAGAACACCAAGGGCTTTGCCCTGATGCTTCTGGGTGAGCTGGGCGCCGGTGAGGCAAGGGGGTACGTTGAAGAACTCGTTAACGTTGAGGACAAGGTGATACTCCCGTTCGAGGGCAAGAAGTGGGTACCGCTGGGGGAGATAGCAAAGGAGACCCTCGAAAAACTTTCGTAGTCCGAAATCGAATTAATGCTCTTCTTCATTCATCCCATTTCTGTTCCGAAAGATTAATAAGCCCGTTCGTTTTAACTACTTCAGGTGATACCATGCTTGAAGAGTTGCTGCTGCTGTTTTTCTTGTTCCTGGCCATCATGCTGGTGGTCAAGGTTGGCTTTGCCATACTTCGGTACCTCGTGGCCAACGCGGTAATTGGTCTGATAATACTGTGGTTCACGAACTGGATAGGAATATCGGACGTGCCGCTGACGGCGCTGAACATCCTTGTGGTCGCCATAGGTGGCATACTCGGGGTTATAGCACTCATAATAGCCTACTGGTTCTAGTCCATTCCTCCTAAACTTTTATAAATTCCTCGCGTTTTCTTCGTCCAGAGAGGGTTCTGGGGAGTGATGATCATGTCTCACAAATCAGCTGAAATGTACGAACTCAAGAAAAAGGTCGATGAACTGAAGGGTTATCGAGGTCGAGCCACTGAACTTGTGAGCCTGTACATTCCCGCGGGCTACGACATAAACAAGGTCATGCAGCAGCTGAGGGAGGAGTACGGCACGGCGCAGAACATCAAGTCAAAATCGACGCGAAAGAACGTTCTTGGGGCCCTTGAGAGGGCCATGCAGCACCTCAAGCTCTACCGCAAGACTCCCGAGACCGGTCTGGCCCTCTTCGTCGGAAACGTCAGCGAGCAGGAGGGTGTCAGCGACATAAAGCTCTGGGCGATAGTCCCGCCGGAGCCGCTGAAGGTCAGGCTCTATCGATGTGACCAGACCTTTATCACCGAACCCCTTGAGGAGATGCTCCGCGTAAAGGACGCCTACGGCCTCATCACAGTCGAAAAGAACGAGGCAACGATAGGCCTCCTCAGGGGAAAGCGCATTGACGTCATCGACGAGCTGACTTCAAACGTCCCCGGAAAGACCCGCGCGGGTGGTCAGTCCGCGAGACGTTACGAGAGGATTCGCGAGCAGGAAACCCACGAGTTCATGAAGCGCATCGGCGAGCACGCCAACAAGGCCTTCCTTCCGCTCCTTGAGAAGGGCGAGCTGAGAGGGATAATCATCGGCGGCCCGGGCCCGACCAAGGAGGAGTTCGTTGAGGGCGACTACCTTCACCACGAGCTTCGAAAGAAGGTCATCGGCGTTGTGGACATCAGCTACCACGGCGAGTACGGGCTGAGAGAGCTGGTGGAGAAGGCCAGCGATATACTCAAGGACCACGAGGCGGTCAAAGAGCGCCACCTTATACAGAACTTCTTCAGGCACCTCGTTAAGGACACGGGAATGATAACCTACGGTGAGAGGGAGGTGCGGCAGGCCCTTGAGCTTGGCGCCGTTGACACGCTCCTCATCAGCGAGGGCTACGACAAGGTTCGCGTCAGGGCAAAGTGCAACAACTGCGGCTGGCAGGAGGAGAAGACCATGAGCGAGAGCGAGTTCCACGTCTACAGGAAGAAGCTCACCCACTGCCCAAAGTGCGGCAGCCAGAACATAAGCTTTGAGAAATGGGACGTCGCCGAGGAGTTCATAAAAATGGCCGAGGAAAGCGGTTCCGAAGTGGAGATCATCTCCCTCGACACGGACGAGGGCCAGCAGTTCTACAAGGCCTTTGGAGGGCTGGGGGCCTTCCTGAGGTACAAGATTCAGTGAGCTCAGCCCAGTACCTCGGCGAGCAGCTTTCTTATTCCTTCCTTCACCTCTTCCCCATCCATCAAGTACGGGGGTCTGAGGACGGGTTTTATCGAGAAGCCGCGGAGCGACATGGCGAGCTTTATTGCGGAGCCGAATGATGATGCCGCATCGTAGACCCCGGACAGCTTTGCCAGCCTTCTCGCGTGCTCGAATGCTTCTTCGAACCTCTTTTCCTGAAAGGCCTTGTAGAGGGCCAGATGAACCTCGGGGGCAAAGTCAGCACAGGCCATTATTCCCCAACCCCGCCGAGAACGAGCGTGTTCAAGAAGTGCTGGTCGAGGCCGGTGAATACCTTGAAGTCCTTTCTTTCGCCCTTAACCTCGAAGATAACGTCCCTGATGTGATTTACACTGTCAATCGTCTCCTTCACACCGGCGATGTTCGGGTACTCTAGGGCGAGGCGTTTGATGAGTGGCACGCTGAGCGGGTTGGCGCAGGAGGGGATGTTGTATAGTATAATTAGGAATATCGGTTCTCTCGGCGACCATCGAGTAGTGCGTAAACAGGGCGTCGTCGTTCAGGGGGCAGTAGTAGGGGGGGCGCTATCACGACGTAGTCGGCCCCTATGTCCTGGGCGTGCTTTGTAAGCTCAATGACCTCAAAGGTGTTCGAGGAGGCCGTACCGACCAAGTAGAATGAGGCGTTGACGAGCTCCCTGCCCCTCTCGGCCAGAAACTTCCTCTCCTCGACGCTGAGGCTCGTGAACTCGCCGGTCGTCGCGTTGATGAATATCCCGTGAACGCCGACCTTCTGGAGAAACTCGATGTGCTCCTCAAGGGCGGGAATATCGATGGAGTAGTCCTCGTTGAAGGGCGTTACATTTTTCTTTTGAAAGTCTTGCCGTTCACAGCGGGGATGAAGTGAACAACCCAACCAGCCTTCGAACAGGGAAGCGATACTCTTTTAAAGCCTAAAATTCATACCATACTTTGAAATGAAGCGAGCAGTAACGGTAAAACTCCAACCCTCAAAGGAGCAAGAGCTAAAGCTCTTCCAGTTAGAGGCTTTACGATTTGGGAGTTTCTAAGATTGTCGTTGGCTACCCAAAGGGAATAGCTCGGAATCCTGATAAGAGCAAAAAGCAGAATTTTATCCTCTCTCACGTTTGGAGGTTCAATACTGTCATTAAACGCCTAACTGAAGTTGCGGAGGGGTATGGTATTGGTGTTGTGGTTGTTGATGAGGCTTTCACTTCTAAGCTTTGTCCCGTTTGCGGGAGGCCTCATGAGGAGGCTCGCTTCGTTCGGGGGTTGTTTAAGTGTCCCGCGACGGGACTTGTTTTTAACGCGGACTTGGTTGGTGGTTTCAATATTTTGAAAAAGGCCGTAAAAACCATAACCCCGAATCTGAGCGGGTTTTACGCTCAGAGGAGGGGTAACGGGGGGAGACCCTCCCTGAGGGGCTGAAAGCCCGTTTTAAATTGGGCTTTAATGAAGCCCCTCAAACCTCCCGCCAATGGCGAGGGGTTAAGCCGAACCCTCGCCCTCCAGGGCGGGAAGGAGGTCAGAAGGGGCACCACAACACCGCGCATGGAATCACCGAAGATTTTTGGGGGAAGGGGGTATTTTGGGGTTCCGGGAAGTTTTTAAGTATCGGTACCGATACCAAGTGTCGGGGGCGATACCTATGCTCTTTGACCCGAGACCAAAAGAGAGAAGGGAGGAGATGTTTGACAGGGAGGCGGAGCTTGATGCCGTTCTCACGGGTATGGAGGAGTATCCGATAACCCTTATCATAGGAATCCGCCGTGTGGGCAAGAGCTCCCTTCTAAAGGCGGCCCTCAACGAATATCAGGGAATCGGACTCTACCTGGAAAAAGGGAGACCCCAAAAAGGCCCTGGAAGCCACGATAGCAAAGGCAAGGAACATGATACGGGAGGAACTGCTAGAACTTGAAAAGCGCTCCCCGAGGTACACCCTCATCCTGCGCGCGGTCTCCATCGGACTATCAAGGTGGTCCGAGATAAGGGACTACGTGGAGGCAAAGAGCGGTCCCATAACGAACGCCAGGCTGGGCAGCCTTATCAGGAACCTGGAAAAGATGGGATGGATAAAGAAGGAAAACGGGGGGTACCGGATAATAGACCCAGTGGTGGAAAAAGTGTTGAGGGAGTGATCACATCTTCTCCGGCGCCTCTATGCCGAGCAGTTCAAGGGCATTCCTGAGAACCTGCTTTACAGCAAGCACGAGGAGCAGCCTCTCCTCCACGATTCCCTCCTCCGCCTTGAGCACCGGATGGTCCATGTAGAACTTGTTGAAGAGCGAAGCGAGTTCGTTGGCGTACCACGGAATCAGGTGGGGCTTAACGTCATTTCCTGCAATTTCAACGATTTCCGGGAATTTGGCGAGGAGCTTTACCAGTTCTTTCTCCCTGTTTGTGAGCTTTGAGAAGTCTGCCCTCTCAAGGAGCGTCTTCCAGTCGGTCTCTATGCCCCTCTCCCCGGCCTTCCGGAGGATCGAGGCACAGCGCGCGTGGGCGTACTGGACGTAGGGGGCGCTCTCGCCTTCAAAGTTGAGGACGTCCTCCCACCGGAATGTTATCACCTTGTCCGGGCTGTACTTGACGAGGTTGAAGCGAACCGCGCCGACGCCGACGGCCTCCGCGATGCTATCCTTCTCCGCGTCGCTCAGACTTGGGTTCTTCTCCTCCACTAGTTCCCTAGCCCTCTGAACGGCCTCGTTGAGGACCTCGTCAACCGTGAAGCCGACCCAGGTTCCCTTCCTCCCCGAGAACTTGCCCTCCGGCCTGACGACGTGCTCGTAAGCCAGGTGGTGGAAGTTCTCCGCGCTCTCCTCGAAGCCGAGGAGCTGAAGGGCGTACTTTATCGCCATCTGCGGGTGCTTCTGCTCGGCACCGATGACGTTGATGACTATATCCGCGTTTCCAAACCTGCCCGGCATCTCCTCTCCGCGGGGAGCGGTCGTCCAGGTCTCGTGGTTTTCGTGCCTGTCCCACGGCTTGTAGAGCATGTCCGCCTTTACCTTGCCGAACTTCCAGAGGTGATAGGCTATGTCTTTGCCGGTGTAGGTGGCGGTTCCGTCGCTCCTCTTAAGGACGAGGAACGGGTTCTTCATGTCCGGAAAGAGCTTCCTCAAATCCATCACGAAGGCACCCTTGTACTTGCCTTCCGTGGCCCAGAAGAAGTTCTCGTTGGCCTCGATGAGCTCGTAGGCCTCGCCGAAAATTCCGCTCCTCATTATGTCGCTCTCCCAGCTGAGGAGGTCGTAGGTTACACCCATGCGGTATGTTGTCAGCATCTGTGCTTTGACAACGCGCTCCGCCAATTTTCTCCCGATTTCGGCTGTCTCGTTATCGCCCTCTTCGAGCTTCTTCATAAGCTCGCGAACTTCCTTCTCGACCTCGGGGTTCTCCTCTATGCGCTTGTTAACCTCGACGTAGAGCAGTCCCATGACGTGGTCGATGAAGTCCTCCTTCAGGCCCTTCTCCCTCAGCTCTGCCTCAAGCCTCTCGAACTCCTCCTTCAGGTGGAGATAGCCCCAGAGAACCTGGGCAAACTGAACGCCGAGGTCGTCTATGTAGTTCTGAACCTCGACGGTGTAGCCGAGCTTGCGCATAATCCTCGCCACGGTGTCGCCGAGGACGGCGTTCCTCGCGTGCCCCATGTGGAACGGCTTCGTTGGGTTCACGGAGGTGTGCTCCACGATGACCTTCTTTCCAGTCCCAATCTTGCCCTCTCCGTAGGCGTTCCCCTCCTCAAGTATCTCGCGGACGAGGGCTTTGCCGAAGACGTCGTAGTTGAGATAGAAGTTTATGTAGCCGTTGACGGCCCGAACCTCGGAAACCTCCTCCGGCAACTTCTCCCTCAGCCTCTCAACGATATCCTCGGCGATGAGCTTTGGCGCCTTCCTGAAAACCCTCGCCAGCTGGAAGGAAACCGTCGTTGCGAAGTCGCCAAGCTCGATGCTGGGGGTGTCGTCAAAGGTTATCTCACCTTTCCACTCCTTTCCAGCCTCTTTCAGCATTTCTTCCAGAGTTTCGTTGAGGATGAGCCTGATCTTCTCCTTAACCTGAGCGTATCCCATTCCCACCACCGCAACCACTTATACCCAACCTTTAAAAAGTTCTCCGAGGGATTTACTTTGGGGATGGGTATGAGGCACCACGTCGGAGAGCACAAGGCCAAGAAGGGTTTGATAAGGATAGAGTTCGACGAGAGAGACGGTATTGCCGAGCACGTCAAGATTACGGGAGACTTTTTCATGCATCCGGAGGAGACCGTTCAGGAGCTCGAAAAAACACTTGAGGGACACAGGCTTGAAGAGCTGGAGAACCTGATAGACGAGTTCTTTGCGGTGAGGATGGACGTGGAGATGCCCTACGTTAACGTCGAGGACTTCAAGATCGCCCTGAAGAACGCCCTGGGGAAGTGAGGTGAGCCCCTTGCCCAAGATTGGCGCGGAGGTTCCCAAAAAGACCCTGGGCTACCTTCTAATAGTTTTCCTCGCGGCATCTTTCCTTGGTTATGTTTTTGCCCTCGGGAACCCCGATGCCGCGGTTGAGGCCGTTAAAAAACTTGCCGAGCGGATGGGACCTATCTCAGATTCCAGCTTTGAGAACTTCGTCAAGATATTCACCAACAACTCAATGGTGGCCTTCTTCATGCTCCTCTCCGGCCTCTTCTTCGGCCTCGGCCCCTGGCTCATAATGGCCTTCAACGGCTTCGTGGTCGGCCTCGTAGTCAGGGCCGTTCAGGCGAGCGGAGAGCTTTCGTTCCCCCAGATAATCCTGGGGCTGGTACCGCATGGAATCATCGAGATACCGGCGATAGCGCTCGCTGGGGTCTCGGGAATAGTCTGGTACCGTGAGATAGTAAGGGGCGAGGGAGAAGCGGGAGAAAGGTTCAGAAGGGGAGCGGAAAAGGGGTTAAAGCTCTTCGCAGTCTCAGTGCTGCTCCTCCTTGTGGCGGCTTTCATTGAGGCCTACGTAACCCCGCGCGTTGCCGGGGTCTGACGATTCTTCCACCTTCATGGTCATGAACGTTCCGAACTCCTCGTAGGTTTCTATCTCGCGCAGGATTACGTCCATGGGGTTCTCGAAACCGCTCACAACGCTCCGGATGTAGGCGCGGTAGCCGCCGTTCATCTCCATCATGCGCTCCGCCATCATTGCAACCTTCACCGGGTCGGTCGAGTGGAACTTCACTCCCTTCTCCACGAGCCACTTGGTGACCGCCAGCAGCTTTCCGGGATAGGTCGAAATCGTCGGGGTTCCAAGGGCTATGGCCTCCCTGTTCATCGTTCCCCCTGCGCCTATCATGAGCTTGGCATAGTAGAGCAGGCTGAGGCTGTCGACTGGTCTTTCGGGCATTATCACGTTTTCGAAGTGCTCAAAGCGTTTCCTCTGCTCCTCCGTCCTGGGGAAGAGGACTATGGGAGTCTCCGGAAGGAGAGGAATAACGTCCTCAAGAACGCTCTTCGGGGGCCCGTTGAAGTAGTTGGCCTTTATCGGCTCCGTGCGCATGACGATGTACTCCCCGCGCTTTAATCCCAGCTCGTGCAGGACCTTCCTGTCGGGGATGAAGCCGTAGAGGTGAGCCAGCTCAGAAAAGCCTTTAACCGGGCGCATCCCGTTTGGGTCGGCACCGCACCGGAGGAGTTCGTAGGCGTCTATTGCGGTTGGGTAGACGAGGAGCGTGGTGTAGGGGAGTATAAGCTTGTTCTGGGCAACGGCCGTCTCGTTGTCAACGAAGCCTATGGCGGGTATCTGGAGGCCGAAGGCAACCCTTGGGGCTTCGGCCGAATGTTTGTAAATCGCCAGGTCGGGCTTTTCTTCAATTATCAGCTTGGACAGCTTGTACATCCTTTCGGTGCCCGCCAGGAGCTTGCCCTCAAGGGTCGCACCGCCGTGCCTTCCGACCACGTAGTAATCAAACCCGAACATGTCAAGGATTCCGGTGAGTCCGTCGAACTCGCGGGTTGTGACCAGAACCTCGTGTCCGGCCTTCTCCAGCTCATTTATTACACCTTTGAAAAAGTGAACGTGAGGGGCGTTCGTGATGTCAATCCATACCTTCATTTTACCACCCATTTACTGGACAACTCTGTTCAATATAAGGCTTTCCCAAAAACGATTGTGAATCGTTCTTTTCAAAGTTTTTTCGTACCGTGCTGGGCCGAACAAACGTTTAAAACGCTTTCTTTCGGTGAAACCAAAAAAGTCACGTGATATACAATGGGAAGAAAAACGGTGGGGGGCCAAAGGGGACTCAAGACCCTGCAGGTGCAGGAAATCAGGCAGGAAATCGTTTTTTGGAAAAGACTTTTATTCAAGGACGGAGTTAGGGGGTAGTGGGTGAAAAGCATGCTGGACAGGATTGAGGACAAGAGCGTGGAGATAGCCGTGATAGGTCTCGGTTACATAGGCCTCCCGACGGCGATAATGTTCGCCAACGCGGGTTTCAGTGTCACTGGGTACGAAATAAGGAGGAACGTCGTCGAGAGCATAAACTCCGGAAAGGCCCACATAGTGGAACCCGAGATAGACGACCTCCTCAAAAAGGCCATCGAAAACGGCACCCTCCGGGCGACCTCCGATCCAAACGACATCAAGGACAAGGACGTCTACATAATCTGCGTCCAGACTCCCCTCAGGGACGATAAGACCCCGAATCTGGAGTTTCTGCGGAGCGCCGTCGAGACCGTCGCAAAGGCCATGAAAAAGGGTTCGCTGGTCATAATTGAGAGCACCGTTCCACCGCTCACCACCGTTAAAATGGCAGAACTCATAGAGGAACTCACCGGATTCAGGGCGGGGGCGGACTTCTACATGGTTCACGCCCCGGAGAGGGTGATGCCTGGTAGGATATTCAAGGAACTGGTTTACAACTCCCGCATTTTCGGGGGAATAACCCCTGAGAGCGCCGAGCTCGCCGAAAAACTGTACCGTTCCTTCGTCAGGGGACAGACCTTTAAAACCAGCTCAACCGTCAGCGAGGTCGTCAAGCTCATGGAGAACACCTTCCGCGACGTCAACATAGCCCTCGCCAACGAGTTCGCATTTTTAGCTCACCAGTACGGGATAGACGTCTTTGAGGCGATAAACCTGGCGAACACCCATCCGAGGGTCAAGATTCACGTTCCAGGCATTGGTGTCGGCGGCCACTGCCTTCCAAAGGACCCCCACCTGCTCGTCTGGCCCGCCAAGGAGGACTTTGGGCTGATAAAGCTCGCGAGGGAAGTAAACGACTCCATGCCCCTCTTCACTAAGGATTTGCTCTTCTCTGCCCTCAGGGAGCTGAACATCCCCCCGAGCGACGCCGTCATCGCCGTTCTCGGACTCGCCTACAAAGGGGACAGCGATGACACGAGAAACTCACCGGCGTTTGCGTTCGTCGATGCCATACGGGACGACGTTGCCGAGGTCAGAACTTATGATCCGTTTGTCAGAGGAACCCACGAAAGCCTGGAGGACGCCGTCGAGGGAGCCGATGCGGTCGTCATAGCCACGGACCACACGGCTTTCAAGTCCCTCGACTGGGAAGGGCTAGGTAAGCTCATGAGAACGAGGATCCTCGTGGATGGGAGGCACGTTGTGGAGAAACCGCCCCGCGGGTTCGTCTTCAGGGGAGTTGGGAGGGGGGAGTATTGAGGCCGGCCTTCGTCTTCGGAACGAGGCCAGAGATAATAAAGCTGGCACCGGTCATAAGGGCGTTCGAGGAGAGGGGTATCAAGCCGCTCCTCATCCACACGGGACAGCACTACGACTACGAGATGAGCAGGGTCTTTTTGGAGGAGCTTGAGCTCAATGGGATAGACCACCACCTGGAGGTCGGCTCAGGCACCCAGGCGGAGCAAACTGGAACCGCGATGATGAAGATTGAGAGGGTTTTGATGGACGAAAGGCCGGACGTGACCCTCGTGCAGGGCGACACCAACACGGTTCTGGCCGGGGCTATAGCGAGCGTTAAGCTGAAAATACCTGTCGCCCACGTCGAAGCTGGGTTGAGGAGCTTCGACAGGACGATGCCGGAGGAGATAAACAGAATCCTGGCCGACCACGCGAGTGAGGTTCTTTTCGCCCCAACGGAGGAGGCAAGAACGAACCTTGAGCGGGAGGGGATAACCGAGAACGTTTACGTCGTCGGCAACACTGTGGTCGACGCCGTTCTCCAGAATTCAGAGATAGCGGAGAAGAAGAGCGACGTTCTCAAGAGGTTCGGCCTCAAACCAAAGGAATACCTCCTGATAACAGCCCACAGGGCCGAGAACACGGACAGCAGGGAGAATCTGACAAAGCTCGTTGGGATACTTGAGGCCCTTCCGATAAAGGCCATCTACCCCATGCACCCGCGCACGAGGAACAGGCTGAAGGAGTTCGGCCTCTGGGAAAGGATAAGCTCGATAGAGAACCTCATCATCACCCGGCCCCTCGGCTACCTCGACTTCCTAAAGCTGGAGAAGAACGCCTTCGCGATAATGACGGACTCCGGCGGAATACAGGAGGAGAGCATAATCCTCAACGTGCCCTGCCTTACCCTCCGCTACAACACCGAGAGGCCAGAAACGGTAAAGGCGGGCGGCAACATCCTCGTCGGCCTGGAGAAGGAGCGGGCTATTGGATACCTCCAGAAGCTCATGGAGGACGAGGGGTTCTACCGGAAAATGGCAGAGGCGCCGAATCCCTTCGGCGACGGAAGGGCAGGAGACAGGATAGTGAGAATACTGCTGGAGCTTAACGAAAAGGGGGAGTTGGGGGTCAGGAGCTCAAGGTTCATCTGACTTTTTCTTTTGGCTTCTGCGGTTAGGGATTGAGTGTCCGTGCCCACTCGGCGATTTCCTTTCCAATCTCTTCAGCGAGGATGTCCCAGCAGTCCCCGCCGGCCAGTCTGCCGCGCCGCACCTCAAGGACGTTCCAGTAGACCACCTTCAGCGAATGGGAACCGTTACCGGACTCCGCCGCCTTCATCGCGGCGTCAAAGAGGTCGCTGGCGAAGTACTTCAGGTCGTCAGTTTTGGTCGAATCACCCGAGTATTTCTCCTCCACAGATAGATAGCTTCCAACGTCGCCCCGGGAGCTCATGTAAACGAGAACGCTCGCGTAGCAGGATTCGTAGTAGATGTTCTCCTCGTGGCCGTAGAACGGCACGAAGAATATTATCAGCGGTTCCGCTATTCTCTCGGGGGGTTTTTCGCCCGGGAGGAGGACGAGCGGCTCGACGCTCCTGAACTCGGGATAAAGGCCGCTGGAGCCAAGTGCCTCAGCGGTTTCTTTTTTCAGAGCGTTTTCGAAATCTTCTTCCGTGTTTTCGCCGGGGTAAATCCCAGAAGACAGTGTTAGGCTGTACGGGAGCTGAACGACCACCCTGGGAGATGAATTCACCTCAAACAGAAAGTTGAACTCTCCCCTGGCTTCATTGCCGACGGAAACGGAAGAGGCCGTGTAGCCGACCAAGAGGAAGCAGAGGATAACGACTGCGAAAACCGGGAGGTAAAGGCGTCTCATCGCTGCCCACCCCTGCGGATGCCCTCCACCTGATCGGCGATGGCCTTCGCCGCCTGCCTCAGAAGGTAATCGTGATAGCCCCTGAGAGCTATGAAGCCTTCGGATTCGTCAGAAACTTCGGCAATGATGTGAGTCTGGAACTGGGGCTTTTTGGTCCCTTCAAGCTTTAGCAGTGCCTTCTTCTTGTCGGTGGCGTTCATGTACTTGAGGTAAGGGGTTGGATCGCCGGCACTTGAGTAGATGGCAACTGCCAGTACGTGTCCCTTTGAGAGCACGGGGAGGTAGCTCACGTTAACCCACTCGACCCAGACCGCCAGAAACTGGCCGTCGCATTCCACGGGGGCGGAGAGCGTCAGAACCCTGTGTCCCCTAGCCCTCAGTTCTGAGGCGACCAGACCCCCAAAGGGAGAATCAGGGTACACGCAGAACCCCTCGTTGAAAGTCGCGTTGGTATTCCTCACTCCCACAGTTTGGACACTCGCATGGGTCTCTGATCTGGCCAGGGTGAAGTCTCCGAAGTAGAATATGAGAACCAGGACTACCATGACCATACCAACGAGGTGCAGCTTTTTCATTTTCTCCCCCAGTAAAGTAACACTTTCGGGGATTTAAACTTTTTGGAGTTAGATTTGAACGATATCCAAAGGAGTTGTGGATTCATCATTCAAGTGGTGACGCTGCGGTCGTCGGCCGGGTGCCTCACGCGCTCACCTGCTGATGCCGTTCGCGAGAAAAGGTAAACGGCTAAACCGGAGTGCCGATGTAAATTCCGTGCCGGGTCCGGACTATCCGTATTCTTATCCGGTCTCCTATCTCTGCGTCCGTGTTTACGACCTCGATGAGCCGGTTCCGGGCTTTCGCCAGCATCTCGCCCTTTATCCTCCCAGGAAGAACGATCTCGGCCTTGACGATTTCTCCCGGCCTGAAGGAGAGGGGAATGAATTCGCGCTTTTCCATTCCGAAGTGCCTGGGCTTCAGAACGAGCGGCCTCATGCCGGTCTTCTCCTCAAGCTTTCTGAGCCAGGCGTAGAAGTCCTTGAAGGGGACGAGCTTCGCTATCGTCGGGTTTCTGCCGAACTTGTACGGGATGTAGTTCTGAAAGCCGAGGGCCGGCCAGCGCTTTCCGGCGCCGATTTTCCTCGCGAACTCTATGAAGGCCTCGGCCTCATCGTCGTTTATTCCAAAGATTATGACGGGGGCGAGGAGAACGTCTATTCCCGCGTTGACCAGAGCCTCCGCCATGTCTAGGACGTGCTCAAGGTCGTAGCTCTTCATCCCCATGAGCATCCTCGCCTTGTCCGGGTCGAGGGAGTGGATGGAGAGGTTCACCCTGTCGAGGCCGGCCTCGGCAAGCTCCTCAACAAGTTTGTCGTTCAGGAGCGTTCCGTTGCTCTGCATCGAGATGACGGACACGTTCGGGTGCTCCCGTAAAGCCTGGACGAGCTCGACGCGGAAAGGGTAGATGAGCGGCTCGCCCTGCCCGTCGAGGTGCGCCTCAAGTCCCCTTCCCTTTATCCTCGCAACGTCGTCGAACCATTTCACGAGGTAGTCAACGTCAACGACGTAGTCGAGCTTCCTCGTCCTCGAATACGGTCCCTCGTCCACGGAGCAGAACACGCAACTGAGGTTGCAGCCGCTCACGCCCCTGACCTGTATGAGGTTGGTCCCCCTGTCTATCAGGCCGAAGGCGTTGTAGCCGAGGAGCGGAACATCGAGTCCCTCATGGATGTAGATGACCTTCCTTCCGGTATAGCGGTTTCTCAGCAGGGCGCCGAGGTTGTTCTGGATGTAGAGGGCTATGTACTTCTCAACGTCGGGGTAGTCGGCCTCCACCAGGAGGGCACCGTCCCTCGCGGTTATGACTGGTTTCACGCGGTATTTCCGTTTAATAGCTCTCGCGAGTTCCTCCTTCTCAAAATCGGCGCAGAGCGTCTCGCGCCAGACCAGTCTGATATTCTCACCGGCATCTTCAAAGTGTGTATGGGGAAGCCTTACCGCTATCATGTTTGCGGGTTCCGCGGGGGTTTTAAAAACCCGCCGATGGACAAAACATCCGTCCCCCGGTGATGGCTGTTCTCCAAATAGTGTTTTCCGATAATTTTAAATACTTTCGTTGCATATTCTTACTTGAGTGTCATCAATGCCCAAGTTTTATAAACCCTCAGAAGTCGCAGAACTCTTAAACTACAACAAAGTCACAATAATCCGCTGGATTCACGCAGGAAAAATCAGGGCAATCAAAATAGGCCGAGACTACAGAATCCCCGAAGAAGAAGTCCAAAAACTACTCGGCAAAAAGAACGAGACAACCAGAGCAGTCCTCTACGCAAGAGTCTCAGGAAGAGACCAGAAGAACAACCTTGAAACCCAGCTCAAAACCCTCGAACAATACGCAGTTAGCAAAGGCTACCAAATCGTTGAAGAAGTGAAAGAAATTGCCTCCGGACTGAACGAGAACAGGAAAGGCCTTAAAAAACTCATCAACCTCGCCAAGAACGGAGAATATGACATCCTTTTAATAACCTACCCCGACAGGCTAACAAGATTCGGTTTCAAATACTTGGAAGAACTCTTCTCAGCCTACAACGTGAGGATTGAATCGGTCTTCAAAAAAGATAAGACTCCCCGAGAAGAACTCATTGAAGACCTAATAGCCATAATAACCAGTTTTGCGGGGAGACTCTACGGGTTAAGAAGTCACAAGAACAAGAAGTTCGTCCAAGAGTTCAAAAAACTCCTCACGGAGGTTGAAAACGAGTGAAACTAACCAGAACAGTAGTCCTTGAGAGTCTCCCCCTCACGAGGAGAAAGTTCGAAGCGATAAAAGAAGTGTATGATGAATACTCGGCGATTCTGGAGTTCCTGACAGATTACGCCGTCGAGAACAGGGTGAAGAGCCACCTGAAACTCAGAAAACTCTTTTATGGAAAACTCAAGGAAGAATACGATCTTCCAACGCACTATTACTACACGGTTTGCCAAGACGCCGTAACGAGGGCTAAAAGTTTTCTTGAACTGAAAAAGAAGGGAAGAGCGGGAACAGAGAAACCAGTCGTCAGGAAAATCTCCCTCTGGCTGGACGATGTTCTGTGGGACTACAAACGATTCCCCCAATTTAACACGCTCAAAGACGGAAGAAAAATCCTTGTGATTGGATTGACCACCAAACGGGGGCGAGTAAAACTTCCTCTGAAACCCCACAAACTTTTCTTCAAGTATCTCAACGAGGGATGGAAAGTCAAGGCTGGCGTGAAGCTCCATATTGTCGAGAAAGAACGAAAAGTTCTTGCGTATTTTGTCTTCGAGAAAGAGTTTGATGAAAGAGAACTGACTGGAAACTTTCTCAGCGTTGATTACAATGCTGATAACGTTTCCTTTGGGACTGGAGAGTTCCTGATTCAGGTTCAGACTGAATTGGGAAGACTGACGAGGTTTTATTCCAGTGTGAGGAAGGGGATTCAGGAGTCTCACTCGGTCGGCTGGAATAGGAAACTGCCTTCAACGAGGGGAAAGGAACTCCTAAGGAAGTTCGGACGGAGAAAGATGAGTAGGAGAATTGATTTGCAGAGGAAGTTGGCGAAGAGACTGGTTGAAGTTGCCAAAGAGTTGAACACTACGATTGTCCTTGAGGTTGTTCCCAAGAATTTCAACCAGAAGGTGACCAAGAGGAGAAGGAAGAGCGAGAAGAGGTTGAGGGATACTCTTCATAATATTGGGATGAACGGGTTTCAGCGGTTCGTTTTGGAGAAGGCTATTGAATATGGTGTTCCTGTGGTTTTCGTCAACCCCTCTTATTCTTCTCAGGTTTGTCCGCACTGTGGTGCGTTTAAGGTTAAACCCGATGACGACGCTCTGCGTCGGAGGGTTTTCGAGTGTCCCGTTTGTGGTTTTTCTTTGGATAGGGATTTTGTGGCGGTCTTGAACTTGTTGGGGCTGTTTCCGTTCAGCCCGAAGGCCTGTGAGCCGCCAGTTGAGGACTCGGTGAGTCCTGTGATGCTGGTGGTTGAGGCCAACCTCCTGCACCACAAGAATTCCTTGGTAGTGGTTAGCGAGTGTTTGCAACGAAAATAGGTGCAGGAAGAAACGGTTCCAGACATCCACGCCCAAAAGTTTTTAAGGGGAGACCTTTTGCCCTCATGCGGGCATGGAAACATTTTAATATTATTGAATTAAACAGTCTAGTGATGAACTAGTATGGGTGATAGTGATGTGGGGAAAGATCGAGCATTACTTTGACGAGTATCCCGTGAGGAAGCAGATCGCCAAGACGCTCCTCAAGTACGGCCTCAGAGTTTCCGATGATATGAAGATTAAGGCCGGTGACATAGAGGTTCCGTACACCAAGATCGCGAAGGCCCTCGACGTTGACCGGCGCGTCGTCAAGGAAACCGTTGGGATGATACTCAAGATACCCGAGCTGAAGGAGGTATACACCAACCTTGAACCGACCGTTCACATGAAATACGTTGGAAGACACGTCGGCTACGGCGTCATAGAGATTGAGCCCGAACCCAGGGCGATAGGAATACTCGCCAAGATCGCCCAGAAGATAGCGGAGAGGGACATAAACATCATCCAGGTCGTTGCCGAAGACCCCGAACTCTATCCCGAAGCAACCCTCACGATAATCACCGAAAAGCCGATCCCCGGCGACCTCATCAACGAGCTCTCCAAGCTGGAGGGCGTCAAGAGAATATCCATCTACTGACGGCTTTCCATTTTGATTGAAATTTTCATCAATTTTCTATACATTATGTAATCAAATCCCGAAACTTCGTGACTCCTCTCAAGCTGTGCGCCATGAGGAACCCTTTCTAACATCAGAGAACAAGTCTGATGCCCCTGTTTTAACCAAACGTTTTAAACCTTTGTTATTCGCAGGTAAGGTTTATAAGCCATTGTTTAAAACCAAAAATTAGCTTCGCTTAACTCTATTGGGAGCACTTCCATCAACCTGCGGAGGGTTGTCGAATGGGAGAAGCAAGCAGGATAAGCCGCTACCTGTACACGGTTATCGTACTGTTCCTAATATGGCTGTTTCTAACGGCCAGTTTGGACCCACAGGAACTGGAAATCGGCCTACTACTGTCGCTCATCGTCGGTGCCTTCACCTACGAGATATTCACAACGAACGGCCTCGCAAACCTCAGCCCGAGGAGGATAGCATACGCAATAGCCTACATCCCCTACTTCCTGTGGGCGATGATAATGGCAAACCTCGACGTCGCATACAGGGTTCTGCATCCCAAGAGACCGATAAACCCGGGAATCGTCGAGTGCAGGACTGTTCTTGAAAGCGACGTCGGGAAGCTCAGCCTGGCGAACTCCATCACCCTGACTCCGGGAACCATAACCCTCGACGTTGACGGTGACAAGTACTTCATACACTGGATAGACGTCAAGGACGATTCTGTTGAAGGTGCCTCCAAGAACATAACCCAGCCCTTTGAAAAGTTCCTGAAGGTGATCTTCGGATGATAGGGATAAACATTTATCTCGCGCTCATAGCCGTAGCGACGCTGCTCAGCATGTACAGGGTCTTCAGAGGACCGACCACAGTTGACAGGCTCGTCGCCGTTGACATCATGACAACCATAACCACCGGGCTCATGGTTCTCTTCGCGCTCTACTACAGGAGGATGATATTCCTCGACGTTGCCCTGGTCTACGCGATACTCGCCTTCGGTGGAGTCATAGCCTTCGCGCGCTACATGGAGGGAGGCCTATGAACGCGCTCACCGCCATCGGTGAAATCCTCGTGCTGCTGGGAACGTTCTTCTACTTCCTGTCGGCGCTGGGTCTCATCAGAATGCCGGACGTCTACAACAGGATGCAGACCTCGACCAAGAGCGCCACTCTCGGTTCGCTCGGTGTCCTGGTGGGCGTCGGCATCTGGGCGCTCGGCACCGACTTCGGAAGCATCCCCTGGCTCACGAAGACCATCGTCATCGCGGTCTTTCTGCTGCTCACCAACCCGATAAGCGCCCACGCGCTCATAAGGGCGGCCTACAAGAGCGGCATACCTCTCTGGGAGGGCAGCGTTGTTGACAAGTACAGGGAGCACCTGGAGGCACGGATGAGGGAGGAAGTTGAGGCCCCCGAGGCACCCGAAGAAACACCCGCTGGGGAGGGTGGTGAGGAATGAACTGCATAACCTGCATTGAATACATCATAGTCGGCATCATGATAATATCCGCGGTTCTCGCGGTGGAGTGGAGAGACCTCCTGGCGGCGGCAGTTGGAATGGCCGCGGTCAGTCTATTCGCCTCGCTGCTGTTCTTCATGCTGCAGGCGCCGGACGTCGCAATGACCGAGGCAGCTATAGGCGCAGCGCTCAGCGGTGCGATATTCAT
The DNA here is from genome assembly GCF_012027615.1 of Thermococcus sp. 21S7. Classification (NCBI taxonomy): domain Archaea; kingdom Methanobacteriati; phylum Methanobacteriota; class Thermococci; order Thermococcales; family Thermococcaceae; genus Thermococcus; species Thermococcus sp. 21S7. The sequence continues at coordinate 171,285 of NZ_SNUT01000002.1, read as the reverse complement.
CTTCGCCATCAAGAGAACCCAGCGCTTTGAGACGGAGGAGGAAGAAAAGCCCGGCTGGTGGGTGAGGTGGTGAAAATGCTCAAGCGCGCACTCGCTATAATCCTGCTCCTCATCGTGGGTTACTGGCTCGCCCAGGGCCTTGCTGGAGTTCCCTTCGGCCAGGACAAAATGCTGGTGGGCCAGTACTACCTCGACAACGTGAAGCAGCAGACCGGAGCGGTCAACGCGGTCACCGCCGTCGTCGTCAACTACCGTGGGTTCGATACCCTCGGTGAGGTCACCGTTCTGTTCATAGCATCAACCGGAGTCGGCGCACTCCTCTGGAGGAAAAAGAAGAAGAGGAGCGCCAAGACCGAGGGTTCGATAGTCCTCACAACCGGAACGAGACTCCTAGTGCCCTTCGTCATGCTCTTCGGTGCCTACATCTTCATCCACGGGCACCTCACACCGGGAGGAGGATTCCCGGGCGGAGCCACCATCGCCACCGCGTTCCTGCTGCTGTATCTGGCGTTCATAACCTACGAGATACCCCACAAAAGCTTCGAGAAGACCGAGGGGCTCGCCGGAATGGGCTACGTTCTCGTCGGCCTCATCGGTCTCGCCATAGGCGGCTACTTCCTCTTCGACTGGATATGGCAGACCTGGAACTTCGGCACGGAGAACGTTGGAAGGCTCCTGAGCGGTGGATTCATACCGATAATCTACACCATCATCGGCCTGAAGGTCGGCACCGAGCTCAGCGGCATCATCGACAACATGCTCAAGGAGGAGGTGAGCGAATGATCAGCGTCTACTACTTCGGCGCCATAGCACTCATCCTCGTGGGCCTCTACGCGATACTCGTCAAGAAGAACCTCCTGAAGGTGCTCATAGGACTCAGCATAATGGAAACCGGCGTGAACCTGCTTCTCATCAGCGTGGGCTACGTCTCCGGAAGGAGCGCACCTATACTGAGCGAGGGAATCGGTCCGAACCAGGCCGTCGACCCGATTCCGCAGGCCCTCGTGCTCACCGCGATAGTTATAGGCGTTGCCACCACCGCCATGGCCCTTAGCGTCGCCATGCTGATCTACGAGAAGTACGGAACCCTTAACATCGAGGAGATAAGGAGGTTGAGAGGATGAACGGGCAGTACGCCGCTCTGCTCATAGCGTTACCCCTCATCAGCGCGTTCTTCGTGCCCCTGCTGAAGGGCGCCGGAAAGAACGCAGTCAGGTACTTCCTCATAGCAGTTACCGCACTCCAGACCGGAATAGCCGCGTGGGTGTTCCAGGGGGTTTACTCTACGGGACAGCCGATAATCGTCATCGCAGGTGGCTGGAAGCCGCCCGTTGGAATCAACCTGTACTTCGGCCACTTCGCGGCGCTCTTCGTGCTCATCGTCGCGGCAATCAGCTTCCTCATGGCCCTCTTCAGCCTCAGGGCAATCGAAGTCGAGCCCATAGACAAGTACGCCATGCTCTTCCTGCTCCTCATGCTCGGAGCCACCGGCATGATAGCGACGGGGGACATATTCAACCTCTTCGTATTCATGGAGATAACCGCCATCAGCGCCTACGCTCTAACCGCCTACAACAAAACCGGTGAAGCCGCTGAGGCCTCGATGAAGTACATAATCCTCGGTGGAATCGGTTCCAGCTTCTTCCTCGTGGGCATAGCGCTCATCTACGGCTCTCTCGGAACCCTCAACATGGCACAGATAGCGCAGCTGGCCGCAACAATGGACCCGACCGTCGCACAGGTGGGACTGGCGCTGATAATCTTCGGCCTGGCCGTTGAGGCGGAGCTCTTCCCGCTCAACGCCTGGGCCCCCGATGCATACCAGGCCGCTCCGCACCCGGTGACCGTCATGTTCTCGGCCTTCGTCGTCAAGGCGGGCCTTTACGCAATGGCCAGGATTCTCTACCTGATGCAGGACGTCGGAGGCTGGGGTTCGGTCCTAAAGCTTCTCGTCGTGCTGGCGACGCTCACGGTAATCGTTGCGGAGCTCGCCGCGCTCAGGCAGAGGAACGTCAAGAGGATGATAGCCTACTCCAGTATAGCCCAGATAGGCCTCATCGCGCTAGCCTTCGCCCTCGGAACCCAGAGCGGCATCGACGCCGGCGTCTTCCATATGATAAACCACGCCATCGTGAAGGCCATGCTGTTCCTCGCGGTGGGCTACGTTGCGATGACCCTCGGAGGGGCCGAGATTGAGAACTTCAGGGGACTTGGAAGGAGGATGCCGCTGACGGCATTCGCGATTTCGGTGGGTGCCATAGCCACCGTCGGAATACCGCTGTTCAACATATTCTGGAGCAAAATCAGGATAATACTCGCCACCCTCCAGGTGGGCTACACGTGGGCGGCTGTCCTGGTGCTCACCGCAAGCGTCGTGGAGGCAGTCTATTACTTCAGGCTGCTCCACACGATGTGGTTCGAGGGAGACGGAGAGAGGATAGACGAGAACATCGTTATCGGCCTCATGGTGCTGTTCCTCGCGGCCCTCGTGGTCGTGATAGGAATCTACCCAGACTACGCCTGGAACCTTGCCCAGAAGGCCGGAAACGACATCTTCAACGTTGCCCAGTACGTTAAGAACGTGCCGCTGATGGGGGTGGGAGCATGATCAACGAACTCATCATCATAATCTTTGCGCCCCTGATAGCCGGAATCATAGCGTGGGCGCTCGACGTAAAGGGCGTGAGGGAAGCCATAGGCCTTATAGGCGCGGCGGTACCCCTCGCGTACCTCGGCAAGCTGTACTCCACCGTCCTGAACGAGACGGTAAACTATTCGGTTACGGTTAGCGGGTTCACACTGCATTTCCAGCTCAACACCATGAGCTGGTACTTTGCGGCCGTCGCTTCCCTCGTCGGCCTCGCGATGGCCTTCGGAATGGCATCAACCTCAAAGAGCTCATACGACTGGCTCTTTGCCCTGATGAGCTACACGGGAGTGCTCGGCGTCTTCCTGAGCCAGGACTTCGTGGGATTCTTCCTGCTCTGGGAGATGATGACCTTTGCCAGCTTCATGATGGTTGTCAGGAGGAACAGGCACGAGTCCCTCAAGTACTTCGTGCTGAGCGTCATCGGAGCCTACGCGATGCTGGTGGCGATAGGCATCCTCTACGCCAAGACCGGAGCGCTCGACTTCGCCACCATAAGGCAGGCTCTCTACGTGGACGCCAGTATCGGAGCGATAAGCACCGCCGAGACGGCCCTCATATTCGGGCTGTTCCTGACGGCGTTCGGCGTTAAGGCAGGTGCCGTTCCGCTCCACGTCTGGGCACCCGGAGCTTACAGCGAGACCGACCAGAGCTACACGACCTTCTTCAGCGGCGCCCTCAGCAAGGCCGGAGCCTACGGATTCCTCCTGCTCTACATCCTCATGGGCTACAAGCTCTACGCGGCCCTCGGAACCTTCCACGGACACCTGACCTTCGCCTACATAATCGCGTGGATTGGGGCGATAACAGTAGTCGTCGCAGGCTTCCTCGCGGTTCTCCAGGAGGACATCAGGAAGCTCTTCGCCTACTCATCGGTCAGCCAGGTCGGCTACATACTGCTCGCCTTCGGACTCGGCAGCAGCCTCGGCTTTGCCGGAGGCCTCTTCCACGTGCTCAGCCACGCCGTGTTCAAGGGCCTCTTCTGGCTCGTGACCGCTGCCATAATCCTCCAGACAGGGAAGACCCAGTTCAAGGACATGGGAGGCCTCGCTGAAAAGATGCCCTTCACCTTCGCCATGGGCCTCATAGCGGTGCTGAGCCTCTCCGGAATCCCGCCGCTGGCGGGCTTCGCGAGCAAGTGGCTCATCTACGAGGCGGCCATAAGTGCCCACATGCCTCTCGTTGCAGGCGCCATATTCCTCGGAAGCGGCATAGCGTTTGCCTACGTGGTCAGGTTCCTCTACGCGGTCTGGTTCGGTCAGAGACCGAGCGACCTTGAGGACGTGAAGGAAGCCCCGCTACCGCTCCTCATAGGAATGGCGATACTGGCGATCCCCAACCTCCTCTTCGGTGTTGCACCGGGCATCGTCACGGAGTACATCAACAAGATGCTCGGCGGGGAGGTCGTCGGTGGCGACTACTACAGGCTCGTTACCCCAACCGGAACCTACAACGCCATGCTGGTGACGATAGCCCTCGTTATAGGCCTTGCAATAGCGGGACTGATATACCTCTACGGAGCCAGGGTTAGGAAGATACGGGTGACCAACACCTACCAGTCGGGTAACCCCGTCACCGAGGAGTTCAACCTCAGCATCAGGAAGAACTTCTACAGGCCGCTGGCAGAGGCCCTCGACTTCTGGCTCAAGTACAGCTGGGACAGGTTCTACGAGCGTCTAGCGGGTATGACCGAGGACTTCGCGGACTCACTCAGGCAGGCCGTGTACAACGGCAACGTGCAGAGCTATTCGTGGTACCTGGCGATAGTGCTGCTCATACTCGCACTGTGGGGGGTGTTGTGAATGATTGACTGGAAGCTCGTCCTGGAAGTCATTGGAATGCTGATATACGCCACCTTCATGGGCTTCATCTTCATGGGCATCGAGAGAAAGGCCATGGCAAGGATTCAGCGCCGTGTGGGTCCGCCGATATACCAGCCGATAATAGACACCCTCAAGCTGCTGGGCAAAAAGGAGAGCGTCACCCACGGGTTCATCTACGACTTCGGCCCGATATTCGCCCTCGGAGCCAGCATCGCAGCGCTGCTCTTCATTCCCCTCGCAGGCTTCCGCCTCTTCAGCGCCAGCGCCGACCTCATCGTCGTTGCGTACCTCCTGGAGGTGCCGATGCTCGGTATAATGCTCGGTGCCATGAGTTCGGGCAACCCCTATTCGGCGGTCGGTGTCCAGCGTGGACTGCTCACCATGGTGGCCATGCAGCTCCCGTACGGTCTGGCGCTGATAGCCATCATCCAGCACTGGGGAACGTTCAAGCTGAACGAGCTGGTGTCCCTCCAGCAGGCCCAGGGATGGAGCATACTCGTTCCGGCGCTCTTCCTGGCAATGATAGTCTTCGACATAGTCTTCCAGGCGATGCTCGGCCTTGAGCCCTTCGACATAATCACCGCCCCGGCGGAAATCTCGATGGGCCCCATGGTCGAGTACGGCGGCAAGCACGCGGCACTGCTCTTTACCCAGCATGCGGTTCAGCTCTTCGCAGAGACGGCCTTCTTTGCGGTAATCTTCCTCGGAGGAGCCAGCAACCTCATCGAACTGCTCATCAAGCAGATAGCGGTGCTCTTCATAGCGATATTCGTGGCCAGCATCTACCCGAGGTTCACCATAGACCAGGCGGCCAAGTTCTTCTGGAAGTGGCCCACGATACTGGGAATAATAGCCGTGCTCCTGACGATGTGAGGTGATGTGGATGAGTGAGAGAAAGAATGACGATTTCATAAGCTACGAACTCCAGGAGTTCAAGCTCTTCGAGCCCCTCTTTCGGTGGGCGCGCAAGAAGAGCCTCTGGATAGTGGCCTTCTGTACGGGCTGTGGCGGTATCGAGATGCCGCCGCTGGCCACAGCCAGGTACGACTTTGAGCGCTTCGGAATAATGCCGAACCCGGCACCGAGGATGGGCGACCTCTTCCTCATCACGGGCTACGTCACGCCGAAGACCCTCAAGAGGATAATCATAACCTACGAGATGATGCAGGACCCCAAGTACGTGCTGATACACGGATCGTGCCCGATAAACGGCGGAGTCTACTGGGACTCCTACAACGTGGTCAAGCAGTTCGACAAGTATCTGCCTGTTGACGTGGCGATAGCCGGATGCATGCCAAGGCCGGAAGCAGTTATGGACGGAATAATGGAGATAATGCGCAAGATAGAGGATGGAACCGCCGACGGCTGGAAGCGCTATAGGGAGAACTACGAGTACTACCGGAAGAATCAGGACGAGCTGTTTGGAGAAGGATGGCGCGAGAAGGACGCCAGGAGGTGGCTGGCATGGATATGAACGAGAAGCCCAAGGTCGGGGAGAAGATTGAGGATCAGAAGCCCCAGGAGGTTCCGGAAGTGGAGGCCCCAAAGCTCCCCGATACCAAAGAGGGGAAGCTGGTCGCGGAGGTGCTTGAGAAGGCACCCTACGCAGAGGGCAATGTCAGGCGCGAGAGGCGCGTTGAGTTCAAAGTCCCGGCGGACAGGATAAAGGAGTTCCTCGAACTCGCGAGTGAGAAGTTCGAGATGCTCATCCAGATAAGCGTCGTCGACTGGCTCAAGGAAGGCGAGTTCGAGCTTGTCTACCAGCTCTGGAGCGTCAGTGAGAGCGTCCATGCATTCGTGAGAACGAGGATACCCCGAGAAAACGCAAAGATGCCGACCGTCATGGACATCTGGCCGGTCGCCGAAACCTACGAGAGGGAAGCACACGAGTTCTTCGGCATAGTATTCGAGGGCAACCCGAGGCTCGGTCCGTTCATCCTGGAGCCAAGGGAGTACGAGAAGCACCCATTCAGAAAGGACTTCAACACGCTCGGCTACGTCAAGACGATATACGGAGAGGACTTTGACAGGTACGACGAGAGCAAGACCAACTATGTGATATGAGGTGATGATCATGACTAATTTGGAAGTCCCGAAGGAGCTTAGGGAAGAGGCAAAGGCCCACGACATGTACCTTCACCCCATAGACAAGGATACCTACGAGCTGTTCTTCGGTCCGCAGCACATGGCCACCGAGAACTTCAGCATAATCCTCAAAATGGACGGCAGCAGGGTTGAGAAGGCCATAGTCAACCCCGGCTTCCTCCACAGGGGTTTTGAAAAACTCGCCGAGCAGAGGCCCTATTTCACCAACATCGCCCTGCTCCTCCGTATATGTGTTCCGGAGAGCGACGTGCCGGAGAACATCTACTCCATGGCAGTTGACGAGATAGTCGGCTGGGAGGTTCCGGAGAGGGCCCAGTGGATAAGGACGGTAGTCCTCGAAATGGCCAGGATGAGCGCCTGGATGTTCTGGATAATGGGCTTTGGAAACGAGATAGGTCTCTATACAGCGGGCCAGTGGGCTGCAGCCTATCGTGAGAGGTTCATGCGCCTCTTCGAGGAGCTCACAGGCGGTAGGGTCTACCACATCTACACCGTGCCCGGAGGAGTCAGGAGGGACATACCCGGTGACAAATGGCTCCGCCAGCTCCGCGACACGGTCGAATACCTCAAGGGCAAGCTTAAGGACTTCGATGAGATACTCTTCGACAACTACATCACCTTCGAGAGGACTGAGGGAGTCGGCGTAATGGACAAGAGGTTTGCGCTGAAGCATGCCGTCACAGGTCCGAACCTAAGGGCAGTCGGCGTTCCCTACGACGTCAGGAAGGACGACCCGTACCTGCTCTATCCCGAGCTGGAGTTCGAGGTTCCGGTCCTGAGGGAGGGCGACAGCCTGGCCAGGGTTCTCGTGAGGAGGTACGAGATGGAGCAGGATCTCTACATCCTGGAGCAGCTCCTCGATATGGGGCCGCCGAGCGGGCCGTACATGGTGAAGGACGCCAGGCTCAAGGCCCTGCCGAGGTTCAAGCCCCCGAAGGGTGACGCCTACGCCCACGTCGAGAGCACGAAGGGAGACTTTGGCGCCTACGTCGTCAGCGACGGAACCCACAAACCGTACAGGGTTCACATCAGAGGCCCGAGCCAGAGCCACGGAGTCACGGTGCTTGAGGAGCTCCTGAAGGGAGCGCGCCTTGCGGACGTTCCGGTCATCCTGAAGACCCTCGACAACTGCCCGCCGGACATAGACAGGTGATGAAGATGGAGAACGTTGAGAAGCCAAAGGTTAGGGTCGTCGGCGAGGAGAAGGTCAAGCTCAAGAAATCATTCGTCAAGCCGTGGATGGGCATCAAGTACCTCTTCAAGAAGCCGGTTACGCTAAAGATACCCTTCGAGCAGATAGAGCCGGCACCGAAGTACAGGGGGTTCCACACGCTGAACTGGAAGACCTGCGTCGGCTGTAACTTCTGCGGCCAGATATGTCCAGCCAGGGCTATAGAGATGACATGGATGGAAGTAGATGGCAAGATGGAGAAGAGGCCGCACCCGAAGGTGGACTACGGCAGGTGCACCTTCTGCCAGTTCTGTGTCGACGTCTGCCCGACCGGTGCCCTTGACTTCACCGAGAACTACTACCTCACCACCGGCGGCCTGGAGGAGGACCTGGAGCTCTACGACTGGGTGCCCATAGACCCGAAGAAGGTCAGGGAGCTCAACGAGAAGTTCAGGGACTACCGCTTCCCGGTGGTCAAGATCGAGAAGCGCGAGGACGGTACTCACATCTACCACCTCCGCGACGGAGACAAGATAGAGTTCAAGATACTCGGCTACGGTCTGAGGCCGCCCAAGAAGCCGACGCCGGCCAAGCCAGCGGCAAAGCCTGCCACGGCCCAGGAAAAGAAAGAGGCCGCCAAGCCGTCCGAAAAGAAGGAAGTCAAGCCGGCTGGGAAGACTGAGGAAAAGGCCCAGGCCAAGCCCGAGGAGAAGAAGGAGTAATCCACATCTCTTTTCTTTCCCCTCCAGCTGACGAGATGCTCCCGTTCGGAACGACAGGGCTTTCAAAAGAAAAAGGTAACCTTTTAAAGTTATAAGGGTCAACAACGTGGAGGGGTGATGTGATGACGGTAAACCTGAAGAGCGAAAAGAACTACGGCCTAATAGGTTCGGTTCTGATGGTTGTCGGGGGATTCCTCGGCATAATCCCCTACATAGGGGCGTTCTTAGGGGCGGTGTCGCTGATTGGAGAAGTGCTGATACTGCTCTCGCTGAAAGGAATCGGGGACAAGCTTGGGGATGGAAGACCCTTCAGGTACTACCTGTACTCGGTCATATCGGGCATAGCTGGAGCCATAATCGCCGTTGTATTCATGGCAATAGGAGCCGTCTCGATACCCGCCTTCGTTGACGAGGCGGACACGATATCCACGATCGGAATCGCCTTTCTGGGCTTAGGAATACTCATACTGCTTGCGGCCGCAGTAATCGGCATCTACTATGCCATAAAGACTTGGCGCGTCATGTACGAGCTCACGGGCGTTGAGGAGTTCAACAAAACCGCCACGTGGCTCCTGTGGGGTGCGGTGCTGGCAATAGTCGTCGTGGGTCTCGTCCTCCTCCTCGTGGCTGCGGTGTACCAGATACTGGCCTTCACCAACCTCCCGGAGGAGCTGGAGGAAAGGGCCGGCGCGGAGGAGTTCAACCCGATTGTATGATTTTCCATTTTTTTAGGTAAGGTTTTTAAGCCCCCAATGGATTCCCATACGGTGGTTTCGATGGTTGTTGTTAACGTCAGCAGTGAAAAAAGCATGGGAATGTGGGGGGCAATCCTCACTCTCGTTGGCGGTTTTGTACCGTACGTCGGTAGCGTGGTATCGCTGATCGGTTTCATCCTGATACTGCTGGCACTCAAGGGCATAGGCGATGCCGTGGGCGACGATAGGCCCTTCAAGAACTACCTCTACGCCGTCATCTTCGCTGCGGGTGGCATGATTGTCACCCTCGCCCTTCTCTTCGGAACGTTCACCCTCGCTCCTGGGAGATGGCACCCCAGCGAATCGGCAGGGATAGGGCTGGCAGTCCTGCTCTTTATAGTGTTCGTGGCCCTGATAATCGGAGCGGCCTACTTCCAGAGGAGGGCCTGGCTTGCGATGTACGAGATAACCAACACCAAGGAGTTCAAAGACGCTGCCACGTGGGTGTGGTGGGGTGCACTAACAGCCATAGTCCTCGTCGGATTCCTGCTGCTCCTGATAGCGCGCGTCTTCGTCATAATAGCCTTCAACAAGATGCCCGAGGAGATTGGAGAGGAGCCTGGGCCAGCCCCCGCGGAAGAAGAGATCATCTGGTGACCCTTTTCTTTTGTCTTTCATAAAAAAAGAGAAATTCAGAGGAGCCTGTCGAGCACTATAGCTGTAAGTGCCCCCACCGCCATTCCAGACTCCATGATGCTGGCGACTATCTTCGGGAAGGCCGTCAGAAACTCCTGCGGCAGCTGGGGCGCTCCGAGGCCGGCTATCAGCGCGGCGGCCAGTATCAGCGTGTTCCTGTCGTTGAACTCAACCCTCTCCTTTATCAGCCTCAGCCCCGTGACGCTTATCATTCCGTAGAGGGCCAGGGTCAGGCCGCCGAGAACCGGGGCAGGCATTGACGCCAGAACTCCCGCGAACTTCGGAACCAGGGAGAGCAGTATGAGGATAACCGCCCCTATCTGCACCACGTACCTGCTGCCGACCTTGGTCAGGGCAACGACGCCTATGTTCTCGGAGTAGCTCGTCGTTCCGCACGCGCCGAGGAGGCCGGCTATCGAACATGCCAGGCCCTCGCTGCCGATTCCCCTCGCTATGTGCCCGCCGGTTACCTCGGAGCCCGTAACGGTGGCTATCGCGTGGTAGTCCCCAACGCTCTCTATGATGCTCACCAGGAAGGCGAAGAGAAGCAGGACTATCGCAGTGGTATCGAAGACCGGCTCGCCCCACGGGAAGGGCCTTGGGATGCTCACGACCGGCAGGCTTTTCACGAGGTCAAGATTAACGAGGCCAAGGGGAACGCTCACGAGATAGCCGACCGCGGCACCCACAACGACCGGCATCGCCTTCAGGCTTCCCTTTGCCTTCAGGGCGACCATAACGGTCGTTAGGAAAGTTACGACCGCGACCAGGGTTGCCCGGGCAATGGTTCCTCCAGACGGGTCGGCGTAGAAGTTGAAGAAGTTCTTAACCGCGACGTCGGCCAGGCTGAAGCCTATCAGCGTTATCGTGACGCCCGTGACCAGCGGGGTGAAGAGCCTCCTGACCTTCCCGATTATCCCGAGCCATCCGATGGCGGCCTCTATCAAACCCCCAACGATCAGCGCACCCTGAACCGCTGCCATTCCGAGGCTTGAGCCTATCGCTATCAGCCCCGGGATAAAGGCGAAGCTTGAGCCCTGCACTATTGGATACCTTGAGCCTATCGTCGTCTGGAGCAGCGTTGCGATGCCCATCGCCAGCAGAACGGCCTGTATCATGAGGGCAATCTCGGAGCCGCTCAGACCAACGGCGCCCCCCACAACCAGAGGCACGGTGACGGTGGCACCGAACATCGCGAGAACGTGCTGAAGGCCAAAAACCAAAGCCTTTGAAGGTTCGACCTTATCCTCGATTCCAACCTTCAGTACCTGTCCTTTCATGGTTTCCAGGGTCTCCATTGAAGCCCGCTCAAGCTGTGTGGAAGTTTGTTTAAAAAGTTTTCGGGAGTGGGAGAAATAGACAGAAAAATGTTAATCACCAGCCCTGAACCTTCGTCAGAACCTCGTCGGGGACATTACCGTTCTCCACGTCGGCTATGGCCCGTTCCAGCCTGTCGAGACCCTCATCAAGGAGGTCCTCCTCTATCGTGAGGGGAGGCTGAATCCTCAGCACGTTGCCCTGGAGGAACGCAAGGACTAGACCCAGCTCGTAGGCACGCCAGACGACCTTTCTGGCCTCTTCATAGGCCCTCTCCTTCGTCTCCCTGTCCTTCACAAGGTCAACGCCGAGCATCAGGCCTAAACCGCGGACGTCGCCGATGAGCTCGTGCTCCTCCTTCATCTTTTCGAGCCGTCTTTTTGTGTGTTTTCCGAGCTTCTCCGCCCTCCTGAGCAGGTCCTTCTCCTCTATCTCCTCGATAACCGCCAAAGCAGCTCTGCTCGTCACGGGATTGCCGCTGAGGGTGAAGGTGTGGCCGAGCGGGGGAAGGGATTCCATGACCTCGGAGCGCCCTATTATCGCGCTTATCGGCAGTCCTCCCCCGAGGGGCTTCGCGAGGGTTATTATGTCCGGTTCAACCCCGAAGTGCTCTATCGCGAACCACCTTCCGGTTCTTCCCATGCCGCTCTGAACCTCGTCCACAGCCAGGAGGATGCCGTGTTCATCGAGGATTCTCTTCACCTTTTTGAAGTAGCCCTCCGGCGGAACGACCATCCCGGCATCGCCCTGTATCGGTTCGGCGAAGAGTGCGGCGGTTCCCTCGGCGTAGACCTCCCCCTCGAACTTCTCCCTGATGTATGAGACACACTCCATTTTGCAGGTCTTCGGATCCTTCCCGAAGGGACAGCGGTAGCAGTTGGGGTATGGGAGGTAATGAATACCGCTCAGCTCCCCCACTATGGAGCGAACCTCGAAGTCAAGGCCTGTTATGCTCATCGCGCCGTAGGTCGCCCCGTAGTAGCTCCTGAGGTAGCTGAGTATCGTCCTCCTCCGTGTATAGGCCCTCGCGAGTTTTATTGCCCCATCATTGGCGTCGCTCCCAGTCATTCCGAAGCTGACCTTTGGATTTTCAATCGGCGCTATCTCGGCGAGCTTTTCAGCCAGGAGGAGCGGCTCAACCGGGAAGCCGTAGATAAAGGTGAAGTGTATCAGCCTCTCCGCCTGCTCCCTTATTGCGTCTACAACCCGGGGGTTGTTGTGGCCGACGTTCTGGACTGCCGCATCGCTCAGGAAGTCTATGTACTCCCTGCCCTCGATGTCCCAGACGAGGGCGTTCCGGGCTTTGACCCCCACTATCGGCGCGTAGGTGACGCGCGCTGACCTCGGGAAAACCCGTGAATAGCGCTCCAGGACTTCCTCCCTGTTCTTGGGATACCCCATGCTCTCACCGTACTGTTATATGTGCTTGGAATTAATAGGGATTTCGCCCAAATTTTGCTGATTTCGCAGAAAAATTAAAAGTAGTGCAAAATACTGACAAAAATTGGGGTGAAAAAATGCGAACTAATGAGCACCTTGACGAACTTGACAGGATGATACTCCACATCCTTCAGGAGGACGGGCGGGCCAGCTACTCCGAGATAGCGAGACGCCTCAAGGTGCCGGAATCGACGGTCAGGCTGCGCGTGAAGAAGCTCGTCGAGAGGGGCGTCATCAGGAAGTTCTCGGCGCTGATAAACCCCTTCAAGGCCGGCTATTCAATAGTCGCTTTCATAGCCGTTGATGTCGAGCCGAGCAGGGTGAAAAAGGCCGCCGAGGAGCTGAGCAAACTTCCCGAGGTGGACGTTCTCGGTATAGCGACCGGGGCGCACGATATACTCATGCAGGTGACCGTTAAGGACCTCCAGGAGCTTGAGAGCTTCCTCATAGAAAAGCTCGGAAAAATAGAGGGGCTGAGGAGCACCGAAACCTCAATCCTCACGAGCGTCCGGAAGTGGGGCTACGCGAGGGTGTTTTAGGGGGCCGCTTCACCCCCGACTTCAGCTTCTCCGAGCGCCGCTTCGAGCCTCGTACGGACGTAGTCGAGGCACATCAGATAGGCGAGGGTGTTCGCCCAGAAGAGGCCGAGGGGCGTTAAAAGGGCGGTTTTGCCCCTTACCTCGACCCATCCCCTTTCCTCCGCGATGGCCAGCGAGGGGAAGTCCTCCAGCCTGAAGGTATCAAAGGTAAGCCTCCCCTCGAAAAGCCGCGATGCAAACCGCTCAAAGTCGAAAGCCCCGGAAAGAACCGCCTTCACCGAGTAGGGATTCGAGAGGTACCTCCCCACTCCCGGAGAATGAAAGATGCGGTGCCCCATTACGTGACCTCCCGCTCCGGGCCCGATACCGAGGAGGGGCACCTCAGGCCTCGTGAACGTTACAGAGTAGAGGAAACCGTCCCTCCCGTTCGTGAAGTGGTTCATCGAGAGGTGCCGGTAGCCGTGCTCGTACAGGAACGTTACCGCGGACAGAAAGTCCCTCAGGTTCTCCTCCACGGAGGGGTGGGGGTATTTGGCCGTCAGTGGCGTGTGCTCAAGGGGGTATATCGAGAGCCCGTCGATATCGAGCTTTATAACTGTCTCAACGTCCTCTAAGAGGGTATTTCCGAAGGGGAGGTCGTAGAGGAGGTCTACCGATACAACGTCAAAGTACTCCATCGCGAGTTTGAGCTTTTTAAAGGCCTCCTCCGCCCCGGAACGTCTGCCGAGGAGTGCCCTTTTCCGCCCCTCAAACGTCTGGATGCCAAAGCTTATCCTGTTCACCCCAAGCTCCGAGAGGGCCCTGGCCTTCTCCTCGTCAAACTCGGACACGGTGCTCTCCACGGTGACTTCTCCCGGCGATGTCCTGGAGGTGACTTCGTCGAGTATCTCCCCGAACCCCTCCGCGGGAAGGAGGGTCGGTGTACCCCCGCCGAAGTACACCACCACAGGTTTGAAGGAGTGACAGTTCCGGAGCTCCCTGAGGAGGGCGTTCACGTACCTCTCATAGGGTACCGTTGGCCTCTCCCGGTAGAGGATGCAGAACGTGCAGTTGCCGGTGCAGAACGGGACGTGGACGTAGAGGAACCCCTTCCTGTTCCGGTAGAGCCTGGGAACCGAGACGTCCACGTCCCTGAAAAAGGGCCGCAGGGGGGAGAGGGCCCTGTGGTGGGTCTTTATCCAGTCCATTCCCTCACCCCCTTTCTAACGGGGATGTAGATTAGGCCCGAGACAACGCCGAGCAGCAGGTAGAGCGGCACACGGGGGCTCCATGGCTGGCCCTCAACCACGGCGGTGCCGACGAAATCGGCGAGGGTGTAAAAGGCACCCACCGCGAGGAGACCGAGGCCGAGGAGCAGGCCGGAGTAGAGGTAGGCAACGCTCCTGCTCTCCCCCTTCCGGGCCTTTGGGACACCGGTCAGAAAGACGGCTCCTATCGTCAGCAGGACAAAGCCGGTGAAAAAGTCCCCGCTGAGGGCGGGCGCCTCTGAAGTAACAGCCCCTGCGAAGGCCAGCATCTCAGCAAACCCCGCGAGCAGGAATGTGGTGCCAAGTACGGCACACGTTATTCCGGTGTTCTTCGTGTTCATATCAGAGCACCCCCTGCAACTATAAGAAGGGCAACTGCGTAGGCCAGCACTATCCCGTAGGCCACCGCAAAGGCCGCCCATTTGCCGCCTATCTCGCCCTTTATTGCTCCAATGGTGGCTATGCAGGGCACGTAAATCAAAACGAAGGCCATGTACGCGAAGGCCGAAACGGGAGTGAAGTCACCGCTCGCGGCAAGCACCTCCCCGAGGCCCTCCTCGCCGACCCCGTGGAGGATGCCAAGGGTTCCCACGACCACCTCCTTGGCAAGGAGTCCGAAGACGAGGCCGACCACGGCCTTCCAGTTCCATCCAAGGGGGCTGAAGAGCGGCTCAAGGGCGCGGCCGATCCAGGCCACCCATGACTTCGAGAGCGTCTCCCCGCTCTCAAAGGCCCCCGGCCCGATGTAGCCGCCGGGCCCGAAAACGCTCAGGAGCCATATCAGGACGACCGTGCCGAAGATTACCGTGCCTGCCTTGGCGAGGAACTTCTTTGTCCTCTCCCAGGTCACCCCGAGAATTAAGCCCCAGTTGGGCCGGTTGTAGGGCGGGAGTTCCATGACGAAGTAGGAGGGCTCGCCACCGAAAATGGCCCTCCTGAAGAGCCAGGCCATCACGAGCGCAAGGGCTATCCCGAGGAAGTACATCGCGGTGACAACGCTGCCCTCCCTGCCCGCGAAGAATGCCCCTGCGAAGAGGGCGTAGACCGGCAGACGGGCGCTGCAGGACATGAGCGGATTGACGAGCACGGTGAGGATTCTGTCCTTCTCGTCCTCGATGGTCCTCGTGGCCATTATCGCCGGAACGTTGCAGCTGAAGCCGAGGAGCAGGGGGATCAGGGACTTGCCGTGAAGCCCGAACTTCTTCATGACCCTGTCCATCACAAAAGCGGCCCTCGCCATATAGCCGGAGTCCTCAAGCCACGCGAAGGCAAGGAACAGGAAGGCTATCTGGGGGACGAAAACGAGGACGCTCCCAACGCCGGCTATTATTCCATCGGCCACGAGCGAGGAGAGCATTTCGTTGCCTATGTGCTCTCCGGCAACCTCCCCGAGCCATGCGAACAGCGCATCGACAGCATCCACAAAGGGCCCGGCTATGTCGAAGGCGAACTTGAACGCCATCCACACAAGGGCGACGAAGACCGGTATCCCGAGCCACCTGTGGAGGAACACCTCATCGAGCATATCCGAGACCGTCATCCGCTCCCTTCTCTCAAGGATGGCATACCCTGCAATCTCCGCCGCGAGCCGGTAGCGCGCGTCCGCAAGCGCGAGCAGGAGCTCCTCCTCCGTTTTACCCTCTTCCCTCAGAATTTTCCTGTACTCATCGAGCGCCTCCGGCGCCCTTTCCTTCACAATTTCCCTGACTTCATCATCGTCCTCAAGGAGCCTTAACGCGACCCACGTGGGGTTTTCCACCTTTCCGTTGAGGAGCGCCGACAGGCGCCTCACATGCCCCTCAAAACCCGGGTAGGTGGGCGGTTTTGGTTTTGCGCCGCTGCGGCAGGCAGACAAAACCGCGTCCTTCAGCCCCTCAACCCCTTCGCCCCTCGTGGCCACGAGCGGGACAACCGGAATGCGGAGCCTCTCCCCCAACCTTCTGGGGTCTATCTTCAGCCCCTTCTCCTCAGCGGAATCCATCTTGTTGAGTGCCACGACCACGGGCACACCCATCTCAAGGATCTGAAGAAGGAGGTAGAGGTTTCTTTCGAGGTTTGATGCGTCCACAACGTCGATTATCAGGGAAGGCCTCTCTTCGAGTATGAAGTTCCTCGCAATCCTTTCGTCAACGGAGCGGGCGGAGAGGCTGTAGACCCCGGGCAGGTCAACGATGTGAAACCCAACCCCTCCGTGGGTGAAGCGGCCCTCCTTCTTCTCCACCGTGACGCCGGGCCAGTTGGCCACCTTGTGCCTCATCCCGGTCAGAGCGTTGAAGACTGTCGTTTTTCCGACGTTGGGGTTGCCTATTATCGCTATCGTGACTTCCTTCATTCCCCGATCACCTCAACGTAGATTCTTGAGGAAACGCCCCTGCCGAGCGCCACCTGAACGCCCTTGACCTCGACAACGAGGGGGCCGGAGAAGCTGTTTCTTACCACTCTGAGGTCGCTTCCTGGGTGGAGGCCCATCTCGGCGAGCCTTTCGGATATTCCCCTCCCCCAGACCCTGACGAGCCTGACGCGCCTCCCCGGCTCGATAAAGTTAAGGGGAACCACAGGGAACCACCTCCAGGCACTCCGCTTCCTCCTTCCTGAGCGACAGGCGGTAGCCCCGGAGCTCCACCTCTATCGGGTCACCGAGCGGCGCCTTCTTGAGAACCCTCACTTCAGTTCCCGGGAGCACCCCCATCTCCATGAACTTCAGTATCGGGCCCCCGCAGAGCTTCCTTACCCTGACGGTCGAACCGACGGGAACTTCGTCCAGCCGCATCGAACCACCTCCTGTACAAGGCTGGCGATTGTAGTTAGGCTTTCCTAACAACGTGGCAATATGAATTAGGGCACCTTAAAAGTCTTTCTATTTGTAAAAGTAACCTTTGAAGTTAAAATAGGTGATAATTAGGCCAACCTAATCAAACTCGGCAGGCAAAAAAGAAAAACCGGGGTTTATAAAGAAGCGGGGGATAATGTGTGCCTTTGCAAAATTTGGGCCACACCGGTGTACGGTGCCGGAACCTGCGGGAGAAAAATGAACAGGGAATGCCCCTCAGGTTACCCTCTCAAGCCCATCCTTTTTGACGATGTAAGTGTCTTCGTGCTTTATCGCGCCCTCCGGAATCATCAGCGGCGAGTGGATAACCGTCAGAACCATGTTTTCCTGAACCTTTGCGGCCCTCTGGGGGACGACTATCGTCGCTATAGGCGGCTCCTCGATGAGAAGGCCGACACCGTGGGTGTAGCCGGCTATGTAAGCGTCGGCGAATCCCTTCTCCTTAAAGAAGTTCGCGAGCTTCTTCTCGACGGCGCTCAGTGGAACTCCAACCTTAGTTTCCTCAAGCGCAATCCTGTAGGCCTCTTCCTTGACTTCAATGGCCCTTCTGACCCTTTCGCCCGGCTCTCCAACGATGAAGGTTCTGGCCATGTTAGCATAATAGCTGTTCCAGTCCGCCCCGATGACGACGGTAACGACGCCGTTCTCCGGAACCCTCAGGTCGCGGAACGGTTCGGCATGAGCCCTGGGCGTAGTTGAAACGTAGACCTTGGGATCCTCGCTTCCGTTGAGCATGAGCTCCTTGACTACCTCCGCCGCTATCTCAAGCTCACTCAGTCCGGGCTTTATGACCTCCTCGGCGACCTTCATTCCCTTAACGGCTATCTTCCCTGCCTTCCTGATGTTGTCCAGTTCCCAGTCATCCTTCACCATCCTCAGGCTCATTGTGAGGTCAAGAACGTCAACTATCTCAATCGTGGGGTTGAGGCGCTCGAATATCTTGAGGAATATCAGGTAGGCGTCCCTCTCAACGCCAAACTCAAGGCCGACCCTGCTCATCCCGTTCCTGTGGATCCAGCTTACGACACCGGCCATAAGGTCCTCTACCTTTTGGAACTCCACAACGTTTTCAATCCAGCTCTTCTCCCTGAAAAGCTCCGCCTCACCTTTGACGACGTAAACCACGGGTTCGCCCTCCGCCGGGATGAGGAGGCTCGGCCTGAGCCACTTGGTTCCGGTGAAATATATGAAGCTGGAAAGGGTTCTGATAACCGCTCCATCTATCTCGTTCTCCCTGAGGAGTTCCTGAAAGCGCTCCACCCGTCTTTTGAAAATTTCAGGATTTCCGCGCATTTACATCACCTTGATAACGAGGAATGTCATGTCGAGGCTTCCCCCGTTGGAGACCGCGTGCGGCACTTCCTTCGGGAGATATACGGCGGTTCCCTTCTTAACCTCTGCCCTCTCATCACCGACCTCTACGATGCCCCTGCCCTTAAGGACATAGATGAACGCATCAACCGGCGTTGTGTGTCTCTTCAGGCTCTCCCCCGGCTTCAGGGTTATGTAAAATATCTGGGCACTTTTCTCATCCATCAGCTTTCTCACGTCCACTCCGTGGGGGTTGTCAACCCGCGGGGCGTCTTCAACCCTAACAACTATCATCTCAATCCCTCCAGTCCAGCAGTCTCTTCTCGCCCTCAATCCTTTTATACGGCTCGATGTCCATGGTCATTTCAAGGGTTCCCAGATAGTTGCCCTCCTTGTCAAAGAGAGGCACGTATTTTATGTAAACGTACTTCGGTCCGAGCCTGAGCCAGAAGGTTGCCTCCTTCTTTCTGCCCTCCTTGAATGCCTTGAGTATCTTGTTGACTATGTGGACGCTCTTCGGCGGGTGGCAGAGCTGGACGGGCCTCCCGAGCACGGAGGGGGTTCTTGTGAATATTCTCTCGCCCGGAGAGAAGAAGCGAACGCGGTCGTCCTTGTCGATGAAGGTCACATCGACCGGAAGGGCCTCGAATATCGCCTTCAGCTCTTCCAGGCTGACGAAGCCCGTTCCGAGGTCGATGTCGCCCTCTCTCATGAGCTGAGACTTGTCGAATTCCAGCGGCCTGCCCTTCAATGCCTGCTGAACCTCCTTTGGAAGGTTCAAAAGTTCCTCGACGCTCAGTTCAGGGTCGATTTCCCATGGATGGAGCGGTTTAACGTCCTCGCCGGGGTCCCAAGCGGGGGGGTTGACCTTGTAATAACCGATCTCATCCTCCTGCATTCTTATTGCCTTCCACTCGCCATCTGTGAGCAGCGCCCTGAGGGTTGGGTAGTAGATGTTGTTCTCCCTGAAGACCATGTCGCTCAGCGCGAATGAAGCCTCGCCGGCCTTTTCCTTAAAGCGTTCAACGAACTCCTCCCAGGGAATCTCGTCCCTCTTCCTCAAAAGCTCGGCAAGCCTCTTTATCATGAACCTTATCTCGTCGTGCTTCGTCCAGAGAACCGTCGCTATCGCGGTCAGACCGCGGCGCTCGATGTACGGGAAGGTGAGCATCTCCTCCCGGTTGTAGTGGGTGAAGCCGACCTTTCTGAGGTTGCCCACTATCTCCTCCAGGACACCGAGGATTTCCTTCCTCATGCGCTCGTCCTTGGTGGTTGCCAAAGTCCTCGCGTAGAGGTTGAGCATCTCGGCGTCCTTCATTATCTCCTTGTTTTCGAGGTAGAGCGTCTTGAGCGGGTGTCCGTCGGGCAGGTCTTTCTCCTCAAGCTCCTCCGTTCCGGCAACCGCTTCCCTGAACAGCTCAACGTGCAGGTCGCACATCTTCGCTATGTCCTTAGCGGAGATTCCCTCCTTCACGAGCTCCTGCTCTATGATTGGAATCTCAAGGGGTGAAATGCCGCTCAAAACCTGGCGGAATTCGTCCTTGAGTTTATTCACGTCCTCTCCCGCGTGAATTCTAAGGAGAAGCTTCTTCAGCTGCTCCTTCTTGTATTCGCGATTCTTCAGCAACTCAGTCATCTTTATCACCTTCATGACAAGTGTCATACTGGGTACTTTTAAGCGTTTCTGGGCAGATTTGCCCAACAATCTTTATATGCCGCATGTCATAGGAGGGAACGGTGATGAAAAATGATGCTTGACGTTCGTGGGTTACAGCCTCCCCAGCCGGCGGTTATGATAATCCAGTCCCTCGGAAAGCTTCAGGTGGGGGAAACGCTTGAAGTCATAGGCGACAAGCCCTTCGTTGACATGCTGGGAAAACTTGAGGAAGCCGGTTATCGGGTTGAACTGAAAGAAGTTGGCGGGGCATTCGTGCTCAGGATAACCAAGACCGAGAACTCCAAGGAGCTTACGATGGAAGTCAAGGAGTGCGACGATAAGCTGGACAAAATAACGGAGGAAACCAACGTGGGCAAGCTCCTAAAGACCTATCCGGAATCCCTCAAAATCCTGGTGAAGTACGGCTTCTCGCCCCTTGAGAATCCCGAGATGAGAAAGACCCTCGCGAGGACGATAACCCTGAGGGATGCCAAGAGACTCATCGGAATGAACGACGAGAAGTTCAAAGAGATGATGGAAGAACTGAAAGGGCTGGAAAAGAAAAAGTAAAAAATCAATCAAGCTCCTCAGCGAGGGGCGAACCCTCTTCTACCTTTGTTCCCCTGCTCAGCATGTCCCTGAGGTCAGCCTCCGGGTCACCGATAAGCCTGAGGTCAAACTGCCTCCTAAGGATTTCAAAGACCCCCTGAGTCAGAAACTCCGGCGGCTTCGGTCCGATGTAGATGCCTTTGATTCCCAGGTAGAGGAGCGAGTAGAGTATCGCTATGGCCTTCTGCTCCATCCAGCTCAGAACTATGCTTACCGGCAGGGAGTTCACATCCGTTCCGAGCTCGTTCGCGAGTGCTATTGCAATCTCGATTATTGAGTACACGTTGTTGCACTGGCCGAAGTCGAGGAACCTCGGAATCCCCTCGATTTCGCCGTAGTTGCGCCTGTTGTAGCGGAACTTGCCGCATGCCGCGGAGAGTATCAGCGCATCCTTTGGAATCAGCTCGGTGAGCCTCTCGTAGTAGCCCATGCCCTTGTGCGGCGTATCACAGCCGCCCACGACGAAGATGTGCCTTATCTTGCCCTCCTGGATGAGCTCTATCAGTTTGTCCTTCATGGCGAGGACGTTAGTGTGGTGGAAGCCGGTGAGGAGCTTTCCGCCGTCGTAAGCCTGCATCTTCGGCGTCTCAAGGGCGCGCTTTATGAGCGGCTCGAAGTTGTAGTCCTCGATGTGGGGAACTCCCTCAAGGCCCGCTATTCCGACGGTGAAGATTCTATCCTGATACGCCTTCGTCGGCTGCTGGACACAGTTGCTTGTTCCCAGGATCACTCCCGGAAACTCCGCGAATTCCTTCTTCTGGTAGAGCCACGAGCCTCCCCAGTTGCCGTAAAGCGCTTTGAACTTCCTCAGCTCGGGGTATGCATGGGCTGGGAACATCTCCGCGTGGGTGTAAACCTTGAGCTCTTCCTCAAGGCCCATCTCTTCAATCTGCCTGAGGAGTTCGTGCAGGGCTTTGTAGCTGTGGCCGGTAACGAGTATGCCGTGCCCGTCGGCCGTTCCGGTCGGAACTTCAACCGGCTCAGGCCTTCCGAAGGTTTCAACGTAAGCTTTGTCGAGGAGCTTCATGGCCTCAAGGTGAACCCTTCCGTTTTCGAGGATAAGCTCAAGGAAGCGGTTTTTGTCGAAGTTCACGTTGGTCAGGGTCGAGTAAAGCGCCTCAGCCAAAAAGTGACCTATTCTAGGGTCGTCGTAGCCGACCTCAAGGGCGTGGTAGTAGTAGGCCGCGGTTCCCTTTATACCGTACAGAAGGGCCTCCTGGAGCGAGTTGAGGTCGGGGTCTTTACCGCAGACTCCCCTTACCGTACATCCTCCGGCCAGACTCATCGAGCACTGGTTGCAGAGCATGTCCAAATTCTCAGGCACCTTTATCATCTTCAATCCCTCCTTTTATGACACGTGTCATATCCTTCGATTATAGATGAAGTGACCTTCATAAAAATCTTGCGGTTTCTTAACCTAAAGGGGTTATATGACTTATGTCATAACAACATCCCAAAAGGCTTGGCAGAAAGGTTTAAATATTCCACGCGTCATAAAGGATACCATGAAGACCAACGCTTTCGAAGTGGCCTCGCGCTACGTGTATCCCTCACTCAGGCGGAGGCTTGTTGAGATACTCTACGAAAACGGCCTGAAGCAGACCGAGATAGCCCAGCTTCTCCACATAACCCAGTCGGCGGTTTCCCGCTATCTCCGGATGGACAGGGGCGCATTGATGGACGTTTCCCAGTTTCCAGACATAGATAACGAGCTTCGTTCATTTGCCGACGAGATCATTAAGAAAAAACCGAGTGAGTACAAGGTACACAGGAAGCTGGTGGAAATCTCCGTCGAGATGCTTGGAAAGGGATACGTCTGCCAGTTCCATTCAAAAATCGATCCAGAGGTGAATCCCGCGGAATGCAGCGTATGCCTCGAACTTTTCGGCTGAGCTAAGGCTTCTCGGTTCGGCTAAGGGAAAGTTAATATGTTTCGATGGAGATTTTAATGTCGGTGATTCTTATGAAAAGGGCCCTGGTTACCCTTACCCCACCCGAGAGCAAAAAGCTCATCGCAAAGGCCGTCGTTGCCATGCCCGAAGTTCAGCACGCCCTCAAACACGGCTTCGTTTACATAGCCACCGGCACAACAGCCGCCTATGTGGCCGAGGAGATACTCGGAGAGAAGATAGAGAAGGAGAAGTGGACCGTCGGCATTATCAGTAAGGGAAGAACCTGCGTTACCCCAAAGGCAACCTGGCCCAAGCACCTTGTTCTGTACAAGGGAGAGCCCTTCGACGATCCTCTGGAGGCCCTCAAGAGGATGGGGCCGAAGGACGTCTTTATCAAAGGTGCCAACGCGATCGACATCAACTGGAACGTGGCAGTTTTTGCAGCGGCTCCCGACGGGGGAACGATAGGAAAAACCTTTGGATGGACTATAACCAAGGGCGTCTTCACGATAACACCTGTAAGCCTTGAGAAGTTCGTGCCGACGCCGGTCGAGGAGAGCGCCAAGCTCACCGGCATCTACTCCTTCGACTGGGGAACCGGGCTTTACTCAGCCCTAGTGCCGATACCGCACTCCCACCCCGTTACGGAGGTTGAAGCCTACAGGATTCTGGCGGACGTGGAGGCGATTCCGATAGCGGCAGGCGGAGCGGGCGGAGCTGAAGGAAGCGTCACCCTCGTCCTTGAGGGGGACGATGAGGCAATGGAGCGGGCGAAGGAGATAACGAAGGCCATCAAGGGCGAGCCATACCTCAAGCCGTACACCGAGGACTGCTCGGTCTGTCCTTTCGCAAAGATATGCGGCCCTGGAAGCGGGGCGTTCTGAGATTGAAGCTTTTTTCAAGAATTCCTTTTTAAACCCATTCCTTTCTCTTTTCTGACGGGGGTGAGAGGATGGACGAGCTTGAGATGATAAGGAGAAAGAAGATGCTCGAACTCATGAAGAAGGCGGGAATGATGGAGGTCAAGCCGAAGAGAAAGGTAGTCATCGAGGTCATAACGTCACCCGGCTGTCCATACTGCCCGATAGCCTGGGCAATGGCTCAGGAGCTTGAGAGAAAATACGAGGGCGTCATAGCGAGGGAACTGAGCGTGGCCACTCCCGAAGGCCAGAGGAAAGCCATGGAGCACAACATAATGGGAACTCCCACGATACTCATAGACAACAGGGTGGAGTTCATTGGAGTTCCGAACTTTGCCGAATTCGAGAGAAGGGTGAGAGAAAAGCTGGGTTTAGAGTGAGGCGCCCGTAAGAACCCAGACTCCGATGGCTATCAGCAGTATCCCGGCTATGACCGAAAGCTCCCTGCCCCTCCTCACCATCGCCTGGGAGAAGCGCTTGCTCTCCGTGACGCTCCCCATGGCAAGCAGTATGATCACCAGCGGAAGCACGAACACCAGGTTGTACAGGGCCAGCAGGAGGAAAGCGAGCGCCTTGCCTGCCTTTGAGATTATTATCGCGTAAACGAGGTAACTGCCCGCGGAACATGGAAGGAGGGTTGTCGAGACTATAACTCCAAGCGTAAAAGCCCCAATGGCGGTTGCGTCGCTGCTGAATATCCTCCTCTTGACGCCCTTTTTGTCAGCTATGCGCGACTTCTCCATCAGCCCGGTTGCTATGGTGTAGACCCCAAAGATTATCGCGGCAACTCCCGCGACCCACAGGGGCAGGTAGCCGGCGAAATAGAGCAGGCCGACGCCCAGCAGGTAGTAGGACATGTAAACGGCGGCTATGAAAGCGGCACCTATGAGGTAGAGCCGTCTCTTGGAAATCTCCCTGACCGAGAGGGCTATGAGGAGCATGGTGTATATGACGAACGTGCACGGGTTTATGGAGTCAGTCATCGCAAGGGTGAAGAACTGGGGGATGAAGCTGGTCATGCCCAGTGCCCACAGTGCCAGGGAGCTTATCCCGAAGGATGCAAGGACTATGAGCGCCAGACCCTTTATCTCACTCCTCATGGTAGAAAGTTATCGCAGGTCTTTTTGTGGCTTTCTAAAACAAAAAGTTGAGAACAAAAGTAGTTCAGCCAGATGTGGAGTTTGAAGCTTCAGAGGGCATTTTGTGCTCAACGAAGAGCGCGTACAGTTTATCTATCACCTTAACCGAGTCTCCCTTGTCGCGGGGCAGTATGTACGCATTGCCACCCACGAAGAGAAGAACACCATTGTGCTCCATTGCGGCATAGATTATCTCAGGGGTCGCGGTAACGTTGAACTCCCCTTCGAGTACGGCGTAAAGCGTCCCATTGTAGGTTATCGCTATTGCAGGAACACCCTGAATGCCCGTTGTCTGGTATACCTCCTGGAAGAGTTTCGTGTTCTCCTCATTGTTCACGAGTTCATAATAGGTCAGGCTGCCATCGCCGTAAGTGGCCGGAATCTCTTCTCTCATTTTATGACAGTGGGGACACGTCTTCATGCCGTACATGTAAAAGTGAATCTCATTGAAATATATTTTAGTACCGTTCACGACAACGTATTCTGGGTTGGTGGTGGAAGTCGTTTCGGTGCTCGTGTTGCTGCCATTCGAAATGCAGCCGGCCGCAAATCCCACAAGGAGTATGATAAGGACCACCGCACCAAATTTATTCATTCGATCACCCATTTGGACTTATGTGTGGAGGTTATATACTTTCCTCTGAAAGCCCTGCCATTCGGGGCGCTGATGCATTAAACCCCCGTTGCGTTCAAATTGAAGTCCCAGGGGAACGCTTAAATTCTTCAACGTAGAAGAGGATAGGGGATGATCATGCAGGAGTGGTATCGCTCCAGGGCGCTGTACGAGGCGGTTCTTAAGCTCGTCAACTCCGGAAAAACCGAGGAAGCGCTTCAGATGGCGGATGGAATACCCGACAGGATGATCCGCTCCAAGGCCTTCTCGCATATAGCCATTGAAGTCGCAAGAAAGGGTCTGGACTATGGGGAGGCCCTGGAGAGGGCGATAAAGGCTGCTCTCGATATAGAAAACCACGAGGAGAGCACAAAGGCGCTCATGAGCCTGACCTTTGGGTTTCTGAACCTCGGGAAACCTGACGAAGCCATGAGGATATCCCGTTACATAACCGACCTCTCAAACCGGTCCAAGGTCGAAGCAGAGGTCGCGCTAACCCTAGCCAAGGCGGGGAAGGTCTCCGAGGCGATGGAAATCATCAACGGAATCATGGACGAGGACGTTAAGACGTGGGCGATGTCCAGACTGGCCAGCCAGCTTTAGCTCGAATTTGCCTATTTCCCCACGATATTTTTAAAAATTTGACACGCAGCAATCCACAAGGCTTTTTTAGACTCTCTCATTTCCCGTCCGGGTGAGAAAAATGAACGGTGGAGAGATAATAGGACTTCTTGGAATGCTGCTACTCGTGGGCTCATGGATTCCCCAGACAGTGGAGACGATAAGGAAGAGGCACTGCCCGCTGAACCTGGAGTTCATCCTAATCTACGTCCTAGCGGCCAGCTTCCTGACGGTGTACTCATACATAATACGGGACTGGATATTCTTCACCCTGAACTTCCTCTCCGCGTTCCAGAGCGCGGTGAACCTCTTCGTCAAACTCCGCTACTGAGCCTCAGTCCCGTCTGTACAGACCAACGAGTTCTCCCCACTGAACGATGTGGCCCTTCATGGCCTCCTCTAATTCCTTTCTTCCGGAGCCGGGCCTGAGGTTGAGCGTCGTGTCAAGGCCGTAAACCTTGAAGTGATAGTGGTGCACCCCGTGACCCCTCGGCGGACACGGGCCACCGTAGCCTATCATTCCGAAATCGTTGCGTCCCTGAACAACATGAACGGGGGCATCAACCTCCGCCTGTTTTGGTACACCCTTGGGTATCTCACCAAGGGGCGGAATGTTCCACGCTATCCAGTGGGTGAAGGTTCCACCCGGGGCATCGGGGTCGTCCATTATGATGACCAGGCTCTTGACAGCGGGGTCTATGTGCCCCATGAATATCGGGGGATTAACGTTCTCTCCATCGCATGTGAACTCAACGGGTATGTACTCCCCGTTGTGAAACACCGAACCTATCTCAAGGTCCATACTCACACCTCCTTCGGGGTTTTCATGGGACGTGCATCCCGCGATGCACACCCCCAAAATCAAAACCAGTGCTACCGCGAATCCCTTCATGTTAATAACTCCTTTTTCAAACGTAAAAATATTTCGGAGGAAAAGTTCACCTAGCGCAAACCACCGACATGGATTGATTTTTAAGCTCCGGCGCCATGTTTTCTTGATGCCCCATGAAGGTGCTGTGGGAGAGGGAGATTCCTGCGGATGAGATAGTCGTCTCGCCCAGACCGGTCTGGAAGTGCCGCTCCTGTCCGATGTACGGCAGGAGGCCGAGCTGTCCTCCCCACATCCCGGACTGGAGGGAAGCGAGGGAGTGGGTGCGGCACTTCAGGAGGGCCCTGATAGTGAAGTTCGAGATAGACATGGAGCGCTTTGAAGACGAAAAGCGGGAAGCCCTCCTGTATCTCCTGAAGAGGGAGGAGGAGCTTTTCCGGGAGGGAAAGATGTACGCGATGGCGCTGTTTCCCGGCTCCTGCAACCTCTGCGACGACTGTCCCTTCGAGAGGGGCAAGCCGTGCAGAATGCCCACCAGGGTCAGACCGAGTATAGACGCGGTGGGCATCGAGATTGGGAACCTCGTGGAAATCAACTTCTCCGAAAGCGTTTTGTACGGGATGGTTCTAATTGAATAAGGGTGCGAACGGATGAAGGAAAACGTCTCCCCCGCCGGAACGAAGTGGGGAATCTCACTCACCATGACGCTTGTCTATGCCTTCGGGGCGGCCCTCTTCTACTACCTGCCCGGAAAGGGGGAGCCCGGCGTTGAGGTGGAGTTCCCGCAGCTGCTGCTCCACTTCATTGTTCTCAGCTTCCTCTTCTGGATAGTCCTGGTTCCGGAGAGAAAATCGATCAAAACCCCCGACGTTCTCATGCTCACGGTTTTAACCGTTCCCGCAGGAGTGTTCACCGCACTCCTCTTCCTCTTCGCCGCGGGGGGCGTTGGAGTTCACGAAACCTACGGCGCTGAGTACTTCATAATGGCGCTGGTGCCGTTCCTGATCGCCCACAAGACGGTTAAGGGGCGGATTTCAGCGGTCCCATTCATTTTAGCGTTCGTTTACTGGATTCTGGCGTACATCTGGGGGAATGGATTATGGTGAAGGTCGCGTACATAACACTGCTCGGCCGCTCTCCGTGGGCGGTCGTCAACACATACTACAAGATCCTCACACGTGGAGGGAAGGCCGAGAGGATATACGTGTTCACGGAGGAGCGCTACCGCCACAACCTGCCCCGGGTCGTTGAGGCCATTAGGGCAATTTCGGAAGCGTACAACCTCAACCCAACGATAGAAACCGAGGTCGTTCCGGACTACGGCTTCTTCGTCGCCGACAGAAAGTTCAGGGAGCTGTTCTCCAAGCTGGAGCGCGAGGGCTACAGGATGGGTCTGGACATAACCTCCGGCAGGAAAGCCCTCGTTGCGGCCGCGATAGTCCAGATAAGGCAGTTCCCGGTGGCGTTCATCGTCTATATGGGTCTCCTCGACCTCGACTTCCCTGATCGACCATACATGATGATTCCAACCCACATGCAGCCGATAAAGAACTTCCTGGGTGATGAGAGTGAAGGGGACTAGCGAGATTATAGAGAAGCCGGAGCTCCAGATACTCCTCAACGTTCTGGGGGACATCAGGGTAGGTTATCCGCTCTACGGGCTGTCCCTGCTGAGGGCAGAGCCGGCGGAAACCGGCTACCGTGTTGAGCTCACGGTAAAGAGGCGGGAGTTCAACGAGAGGGTTCCCGAGCATCTCTCACATGAACTCCCCACCTGGACGGACTTCTACGAATGTTTCATCTCCGCGGGAATCGTGAGGTACGCGAACATCGATGAGTTCGTCCAGAACCTTGAACTCTACGAGAGGCTCAAGAAGGGCGTGGCCTTCGCCCCGGACACCAACCTCTTCTACCACCGCTTCATCTCGGGCTTCAAGCCCCTCGACAGGTACCAGATAGTCGTGGCGGAGGGCGTGAAGAAAGAGATAGAGAACGCCATGAACTACAAGTACCGGCACAGGGAGCTGGAGGAAATCAGGCGCGAGGTGAGAAACGGAAGCCTTCTCCGGGAGTTCAGCAACAGGCGGACGAAGAGGAGCAGGAAGGCCGCTTACATAGCCCTCAAAGAGTTTGAGAGGCTAAAGGACAGGATAATCATAGCCGAGAGCATTAAGGAGCAGGCCCACAACAACGATGAGATAATAGTGAAGTCCCTGAAGCACTACGACAACATGACGCCAACTCTTCTGGTCTTCCTAACGGCAGACATAGCGATAACCGACGTGGCCGAGATGGAGGGACTTGAGTACTTCCTCTTCAAGTATCCGCGCCAAGATATTGGGCGGCACGACGTTACAGCATACCAGCTCAGAACGCTCCTCTTCAACCTCGCGGCGGTCTTCGGCGTCATAGAGGTGAACGGAATAACGATTTTCGGCGAGTTCGGAGGCAAGGGCGGGCTGAACGAGCTGAAGCTGGTCTTCCCGGCGGAAAACAGGGCCTACCACGAGTTCGAGTTCCACCTAAAGCTGTCGAGAAAGCTGATGAGGATAATGGGGTAGCTAAGTCCCCCGTTTGAACTTAATAAAGAGATCCGCCATCACGAGGATGAAGATGAAGAGGGCCAGTGTCTCGGCAATAGCTTCATGTACGGGGATGAGCACCACGGGCATCGAGATACCAAGTGCGACCAGCTCGTCGCCTTCCCTGCTCTCTCCCCCGTAGCGGTACTCCATGGCAAAGGTGAGCCAGCCGAGGAGCACAACCATAGCTCTTGCGAAGGTCAGCTGCCAGAACAGCAGCCCCAATCCAAATAACAGGAATGGAATTGCGTAGAAAAGCCTCCTTGCATCCTTAAGAGGCCCCAGCGGCACAGTATCACCAAAAAGAATTAACAAAAGTAAAGCTTAAAAATATGTTTCTTTTGAAAGCCTCGCCCTGAAGGGCGAGAAGGAGGTCAGCGAAGCATGCCCTCCAGCTTCTTCACGAAGTCCATGCTCCTCCTGAGGTCCGCGAAGTATTCCTTCGCCCTCTCGATGTGCTCCCTCTCCACCCTTCCGCCCTTTGCCAGGACGCTGGCCGGGGCCAGGAGCTGCACCGCGTAGCGGAGGCTGGTCTTCTCCCCGAGCTCCGCGAGGTACTCTATCGCCTCCCCGCTGACTTCAATCTTCTCCTCCCTTGCGCGAATCTTGATTATCTCCCTGATTTCCTCCTTTTTATAGGGCTCGGTGTTGATTATGAGTAGCCTGTCGAGCATGTCGATGGGTATCCCGTGCGGGGCTTCGAGGTCGGTGCCCCTTATCTTCGTTCTTCCGCGGTTCGTCGCGAGGATGAGAATCGGCGCCAGTTCGCTCTCCATGGCCCTCGCGAGGAAGGAGAACGCCTCGATGTCGAGCATGTGAACCTCGTCTATGAAGAGAACCCCCGGCACGAGGCTGGCCTTTCCTTCCTCAATCCATTTCTTGACCGTTTCATCAACGCGCCCCCTTATCTCGTCGCTTATCTCCGCCCCGGTGCTGAAGAGCAGGCCGAAGATGTTGCCCCTTGCGTTGGCAACGTCGAGGTCGTGGAGCGTAACGGTGTAGGTGAACTCCTTTATCTTGAGAACCGGGCCGCTCGGCAGGTTCACCTTGCGCTTGAAGAACAGCCCCTCTTCCTCCTTGGTCGTGCCTATCTTGGAAATCCTTCCGGTTTCGGCGTCAATCTGTATGACGTCGCCCTCCTCGACGCCCATCTCCATGAGCTGGTAGGCTATCTCCCTGCCCGCCCTGATGGTCTTCTGGTCATCCTTGGTGCGGAGGGTTACTATGACGCTCTCGGGAACCTCGACGTAGGGGTTGAACGGGTGTCTGGTGCGGTTTATCCTTATCTCCCTGACCTCACCCTCGTAAACCTTCCTCTCCTCGCTTATCCTTACACCTATGGCCCTCCTCAGGGCCTCCTTCAGGAACTCGGTCTTCTTGACCTCGGCGGAGTAAATCTCACTTCCCGCTATCTGGACGAAGGGAACGTCCTCACCAAGTTCCCTCGCTATGCCCATCGCTATCGCTGTCTTACCGCTCCCCGTCGGACCAACGAGGAGGATTCCCTTTCCGGCGAGCTTGCCGCGCTTGATAAGCTCGACCGCTATGCCGGCGGCTTCCCTCGCCTTAATCTGCCCGACCATTCCGTCGGCCATGAACTTCGCCTTCCCTCTCTCGTCGAGACCCAGACCCTTGATGTGGGAATGACTTCCGATTCTCTCGAAGCTCCTTGGAGCCACTTCCTCTATCACCGGCACGGCACCACCCCCTTAATCTTTACCGGGGGTTACTAAAAGGAGGGAGCTTTAAAAATTTGACGGGTCACAAGTGGGCCTTCCAGAAGCGCATTACAGCACCGAAGGCCTCCTCCTCTGGGGCGTAGTCATCGGCTATCTCCGCCAGGAGCCGGTGCTCGCTGGCCCTTCCGCGTGGGGTGAATGCCCGCCTCAGCGATGGGAAGGAAGCGGCAACGGCGGCACCCATCGAACCAATGATCGATGTAAATCCGTGGGGAAAGAGCATCCTTCCAAGGAAAAAGCCCGAGGCCAGAAGCAGGGAGCCCAGGGTGAAGTTGACGAACCTCTTCGGCAGCGCTACCGGAAATTCGGCGTAGGGAACCCTCCCATCAGCACCGTCCACGTAGGCCCTATGGGTGAGAAAACCGTACCTGTATCTGAGGCGCCATATCGGGTAGTAGACCAGGCCGTCCAGAGCCACCTCAAAACTCGTCTCGTCCAGTCCAACCCTGCCCCAGTGAAAGTAGTGCCTAGCCTCCCCCTTAAGGATCTCCCCCACGGCCCGTCTGAGCTTTTCCTCTGCCTCATTCTCACTCAGAGTTTTCTCCACGAGCTTTCCATTAACCCTGCCGTCGAAGTACTTCCTCCCCCTCGTGGGCAGGGGATAGTTCATCAGCTCGTTGAAGCCACCCGCCGCAGGGACGGTAAGGTAATTGAAGAACTCAACGTTGCCGGCCCCTTCCGGGGAGAACGTTCCCGTATAGGTCATGCCGGTGGCCTTTACGAAGAACACGTAAAATGGAACGTAAAGCAGCTCCCTCTCGATAAGCTGTGCATTCCACTCGACGTCGTTGGGAGAAAGGCGCTGGAGCCGTATAAATGACACCAGGGGCTTCCAGGGATCCTCAACCCTCAGCGGATACGTGAACGTCTTGGCCTCACCGAGCTGTATCTGGAATCCGCAGTAGGGGCACGTCACAAAATTCCCGTCCGCCTCGAACTCGGCACCGCAGTTGGGGCATCTAACCCTCATCTTTCGACCCTCACGTCACGCGCCATTTTTCTCCCGTAGCCCCTTGCGAGCCCGAACCCGAAGTAGGCGAGCAGGGCTGGAATGATCAGGGCGAGAACAGCCCCCTGTCTGGCGTGGGCAACGAAGTCCCAGTATTCCACGTTGCCGTATGGGGTCGTGAAGAGCGAGGCCGCCGCCACTCCCATTAGCGCCGCAAGGGCGTACGCCACCTTGCGCCAGACCCTCACGGGCTCAATGGTGAGTACTTCCCTTCCTTTGTGACCGTCGTAGGCGACGAAATAGGTCCCACCCTCGATGTCGTAGTACACCTTCCAGAGGGGGTAAAAGACGAGGGCAATATCCTCAACTTCCCCACCAAACCCGAAGGACTTTACTTCTGTGTCCCTTGGAATATGGATCTCCTTGGCCCTGTCCGAAGCCCTGTCCAGAAGCGCCGCCTTTGCCTGCTCCTTTCCGAAGTCGGTGTTCAAGAAGTCCGGCTCAAGTTCCTCCCACCTCTCGGGGGTGAGTTCGGTTATGGGCCTTACATCCATCATATACCTGAGCGTGTCCCCAATCTCGTTGAAGGTGATATAACCTCCCCTCTCGAACTTCTCTGCCAAGGCCTCAACCGCTATATCATAGACGCCCCTTCTTGCGGGAACGCAGACAACGGAGTCCTCTTCAAACTGCCTGTGTCTGATAATCTTCTCCTTTCTGCCATCTTTCTCCATATAATCCACGAACCTGACGTACCCATGGCCCTTGACCTTCCCGAACCATATCGGAACGTAGAAGCCCTCAACCTTCGCAACCTCAACTTTCCCGCGGAGGCCCAGGTAGTCCTTGTCCCTCCTCACGCGCTCCCGGAAGAGGCGCAGGATTTCCTTCTTCGGGAGGCTCTCAACGAAGAAGACGTTTTTCTCGGTGAATATTCTATCGTAGGAGTTGGGATAGCCGCAGTAGGGGCAGACGACTATCACATCCTCCGGGGTGGTCTCAAGGGGCGCACCGCACCGCTCGCACCTGAGAACCTCGATGATTACCACCACTGATTGGGAGGAAGTTAAAGGTTAAAAGTTTTTGGCTCAGGCCGTCGATCCCGGGCATCGTTCACCCCAAAGGCCAATCTCATCATCGCCGCATTCACTTCGGGGAATGCCTTAAAAGCTCACCTGTATCTCAGCCAGAAGTACAGCGACGCACTCCCCACGATGATGGAAACCGCGAGCAGGAAAGCGCCGACGAACCTGGCCGCGTACGAGTTTTCTCCAATGGCCAGCCAGCCCATTATCAGCCCCACCGGAACCAGCAGCAGAACCGATTTCTCAGAATTCCAAAAGAAGGCCCCCACCATAAGCCAGCCCGCGACGAGGTAAAGCGGGTTTCCGTAGTTCAGGAACAGCAGGAGTGGGAGGGAAAGGCCGAGAAGGAGATAAGCCTCCCCAGAACGCTTTGATGGCATTGAACGGTTGATTACACGAACGCCGGCAAAGAGCACCGCAAACGCCGCCAGGAGGAGTGGAAGAGAAAGCTTTCCGCCGGAATCCTGGAAATATGCCGAGAGACCGACAAAGACGAGGGAGAGTGCAGCAAGCGCCTCGCCCTTCACCCTCCCACCTCAGAGGACGTTGAGATACTTATGAACCTGGAAGCTCAGCCCGACGTTCCGCCGGCCCATGATCAGCGCCGCCTCACGGTAGAGTTCCATGAGCCTCCTCTGACTTATCTCAATCGGCTCCCTCGGCTGGATTACAAGGGGAGCCAAACCCTTCAACAGTTCAGCGTACCAGCGGACGTTCTCGATTTTCGTCTCCGACGTAACGACGAGCTTGGCGTAAACTCTTGCGCCGGCTTCCTTCAGAATCCTTATGCTTTCCACCTCACGGAGAACCAGGGCCCTCCAGTCCTCCGTAGCCTTCGCGGTCTCGTCCTTTATATCAACGCTCGCGTAATCTGTAAGGTGGGCAACCTCCTTAATCAGCTCCGGAAGGCCGCCGTGAGTTTCGAGGAAGTTGTCGAAGCCGATTTCCTTCATGCGCTCCATCAGGGCCTTTAACGGCCTCGCCTGGAGCGTCGGCTCACCGCCGGTGTAGCTTACCGAGTGTATATCGCCGGTATCGAGGCGCAGGATGGCATCAACGACGTCGCCGAGCTCCGCTGGATTAGGTCGGTACTCGAACCGTCCGGTGAACGGCTCGACCTCATAGCACCAGCGTGAAACGCGGGGGGCGTCGAGGTACTCCCTGGAGTCGCAGAAGACACAACGAAGGTCGCATCCTGCGAAGCGGACGAAAATCTGCCTCCTCCCGAAGGCAGAGCCCTCGACGCTTCCGCCTTCACCCTGCCAACTGTTGAAGACTTCGGCCATTACAAGCTTCATGACAGACACTACTCCGAGGCAGTTTTAAGGATTTGGCTTCCAGCGACTTCAAGTTTCAGGTCGACCCTTGACGCTTCTCAGGATTTCCTCGATGCATGGAACATCGGCTCGCGTTCGGTAGTACTTCCGGACTATCATACGCTTTTTGTCCAGCTCAACCCTGTACTCAAGGAGCCCCGCACTCAGGAGCTTCCGGAGATGTGAGATGAGAAGGGGCTTTGATATTCCCAGTGCTTCCCTGAGCTCCCTGCTGGTTTTCTCTTCCCCCATGCACAGTACCAGTATCCTGAGTCGGGTTGGACTTGAGAGAGCCTTGAACGTCTCGGAAATCCTCTGGATGTCCCTCTCGGAACTCCTTTCGTCCATCAGCCCATCACTCCTTGAGTTCCTCCCTGAGTTCCCGAATCTCTTCCCTAAGGAGCCTTATCTCCTCAAGCAGGGCCGACATAGAATCTTCCATACCCGGGTTTGCCGGCCTCGATGTCCCGGAGGAACCGGAACAGCGGACTATGAGGAATACTACCCCCGCCACAGCGGCCAGAAGCAAGAGCCAGCCCAGGAATTCCGTTCCCGGGGGCATAGGTACGGGCATCTCTCATTCCCCCTTTCGGCTTTCATTACAGTCAATATTGATTCTACCGGGTAAATATTTGTTTACCCGATATATAAACATTTCCATTGAGAAGAGACAGGGGGATTCATAGTTCAACGCCCTTCACATGTTCGCTCACGTAGCCCTCAAGAATCTCCACCCTCACGCTCCGGTTCTCGCCGGTCATGTCGGCCATGAGCTGAACTCCCCTCGCGTAGTCCCAGAGGCGCCTCTTTGCCCCGTCCGTAACCTTCTCCGCCATGACGATTATCTCCCTCTCATCGGGCCTCTCGCTCACAATCTCGATGACCTTTCTGGCGTCCTCCTCGGTGAAGGTTCCCCTCTTCTTGAAGAGCACGGGCATCACCTCAAGCTTTAATCAAGCAATTACATAATTCAACAATCACATAATCAAATGTACTTCATTAGCATCTCAACGGCTTCCTCGAATATCTCCCTGTCCCTTCCGTCGAGAACGCTCTCCAGATAGTGCAGGCTGACGAGGTTGAGGATTATGTAGGCAGTGTTCCTGTCCAGGCCGAGGTCGTAGGCTTCGTAGTAGACGATTTCCCTGCCCAGGGCGTCGTTGAGCATCTCCACGAAGTAAGCGATGTCCTCCACGCGGAGTTCGTCCCACTTGCTCTCCATCTCGTCGAAGTAGCGCTCCATGACTCTAAGGGTCTCAAGGTCAACCTTCAGGGCCCCCTCAAAGTAGGGAAACTCGCCCACGCGGAAAATTTTAACGCCTTCTTCGTCCTGAACGCCTATGTAGTCCCACAGGAGAACACCCTCAACGGGATTGTGACCGTATTTGCTGGCCAGGTAGGAAAAGCGCTCCATTATCTCAGTCATGTCGTCGAAGAACTCCTCCTCGTCGCGGAAGTGTATTACCTTGCTTACCGTTCCTGCCATGTTCTGCACCTATGGGTGAGTAGGCCCAACTGTTATAAGGTTTTGTGCATAGAAATGAATGCCCGACGAGTAGTGGGTTGCGATGACGTCGGGACCCCCAGGGGGGCGACATCTCCACTGCCCCCCTTACAAACTTTTCTGGTGAAGCTTTTTCCAAAGCTTCAATCAGATAAATTTTATAAAGAACTCTTCCATCAACCGGCAGGTTTAAAGGAACCGCGAACTTTGATGAAACTTTACCATGCAAAGCTTCCGGGCAAAGGTTTATAAAACGTCCCCGGAAACACTCTCCAGTCGTGAAAATCGGTTGATAATTAGAGGTGATGCTCATGGGAAGGACTACTAAGGTTGGTTCAGCCGGAAGGTACGGTCCAAGGTACGGTCTCAAGATTAGAAGAAGGGTCGCGGCCGTTGAGGCCAAGATGAAGCAGAAGCACGTCTGCCCGGTCTGCGGAAGGAAGGCCGTCAGGAGGATAAGCACCGGCATATGGCAGTGCCAGAAGTGCGGCGCCACCTTCGCCGGCGGTGCCTACCTGCCGACCACTCCGGCAGGAAAGGTCGCCAAGCGTGTCACGGCCTCCAAGGCCTGACCCCTTTCCTTTGCTTAGTTTAGGGTGATAACCATGGTGATGGCCGTTTACCGCTGCGCAAAATGTGGAAAGGAGGTCGAGCTCGACCTCGAAAACACCAGGGAAGTCCGCTGCCCCTACTGCGGCAGCAAGATACTCTACAAGCCCAGGCCCAGGGTGGCCAGACGCGTAAAGGCGATCTGATTCTTTCGTTTCGAAAGCCTTTTATCGCTTAAACGAATTTTGAGTGAGGGCTATGATGCTGATAACGACTTCCCACAGACCCACGAGGAGGACGAGGAGCTTCGGCCACGACCTGGAGAAGGTCTTCCCCAACTCGCTCTACCTGACCAGGGGAAAGAAGACGGTCCAGGACCTGCTCATGGAGGCCTACGACAGGAACTACGAGAGGCTCTTGATAGTCAACGTCTGGAAGGGCAACCCGCTCAAGATGACCTTTATCAAAGTTGACCCCGAGGACTGGGGCTACCTCGGCTACCTGTACCTCCACGGCATCAAGCTCCAGCGCGAGATTGGTTTCAGGGACATAAGGCCCATACGCGAGGAGATGCCGCTTGTTGTGACCACCGCAAAGCGCGTCGGCCTCGACCACGTTGCGTTCGCCCAGGTTTTCGCCGAGCTGACCGGCGGAAAGTTCGTCCCGAGGAAGGAGCGCTCGCTCCTAGGAATAGCCGACAGGTACAACACCGACGTGCTGAGCGTAATCGAGAGGCACCCGCGCGGAATGGCGGTGAACTTCTACCGCCTGGACGTCAATAAGGAGAAGGCCGTTGGCCCGCTCATAAGCGTCAAGATATGGATAATGGAGGACGGGCGGAGATGGGACTACAAGGAGGCGGCGTGGCTGAAGAAAAAGCCTGGCCAATCGAAGGAGTGATCGAAATCTCCTTTCCCGATGAGGAGACTGCTAGGATAGTCTACGAGAGCGTTCTGTACGAGCACGAGAGCGTGCCCTACCGGAGGAGCAGGATAGAGTTCCTCCGCGAGGGGAACAGGATAATAATCCGCTTTCTCGCCCGGGACAACTCCGCCCTGAGGGGAACGCTGAACTCCTATCTGAGATGGATCAAGGTCGCTATGGACTCGCTTGAGGTTTAAATGGAAACAGCAAGATGGCTCAAACCCTCCTGCCCTCTTTTATGTATATCACCCTCGCGCCTATCTCTTTTGCGTGGTCGCTTATCCTTTCGAGGTGGCGCATTATCAGCGCGTCCCTCGCCTTCCCAGGACTCTCGTTTAGGGCCTCAAGCGACCTCAGGTAATACCCGTCAATCCGCCTGTCGAGCTCAAGGAGCCTGCCGACGAGGGTTTCGTTCAGCCCCATGAACGCGTCAACTGAGAGCCTCACAGCTTCCTCCGTCAGGGTAAACGCCCTCCGGGAGAGCTCAGTCGACCCCCCAACAATCCTCGCCGTCCGCTCTATCTCCATAGCGTATCTGGAAATCCGGTAGAGGTCATAGGAGACGTCTATGGCGCTCTGGATAAATCGCAGGTCGCCGGCAACCGGGGAGTAGCGGACGAGGAGCTCTGTGGCGAGCTCAAGGACGTCGGCCCTTATGAGGTGTAGCCTGCTCGATATCTCCTCCGTCGAATCGAAGTCGCCCTCGATGCTCTTCCTCGCAGACTCAAGGGCCTCGATGGAGCCGTTGGCCATCTCCCCAATCATTTTCTTCAGCTGCTCAATCCCTATGTCGAGAAGCTTCCTCATGCTACCACCTCACGAGACGAAGAGTATCGGGGCCCTTTCGAGCCCCTTCGAACCCTCAAGGTAGTAGAGTGCCGAGCGGAGAACGTTCTTTGTGTGATTGTAAATCCCCTCACAGTGCATCAGCGTCGCCATGACCATCGGGTTCTCCGTCTTAACGTTCCCCTTCCAGAACTCCTCAAAGGACAATTCAAGGAAGGGGAGCTCCTCCACGGGGTAGGGCTTCTCCCTGACCAGCGACTCGATTCCAATGGCCAGCCATGACCGCAGGAGGCTCAGCCCATCAACCGCCACATCCCGGGCGCACTCCGGGCTCCCTATGAAGAGGAGGGCCTCCATCCTCGACAGGTGCCTCGCTATCCTGTAGAGGTCATAGGAGGAATCGAGGGCCGAGCGGACGAAGCGCAACTCCCTCGCGAGGGGCTGATAGCGGAGCAGTATCTCTATCAGGATGTCGTTGAGCTTCATCCTCAGATGTACGGCCTCCCAGAAGAGGTCCTCGACTTCCCCGGGCTCATTTTCCTTGGCCTCCCTCTCAAGGGTCTCCATGCCGTTCAGAACCATCCCCCCGAGCTCTTCCAGCAGGTTCCGGGCCTTCTCCATCGCCTTCCACTTCATCCCAGCGCCCCCGTCACGTACTTCTCGGTCAGCTCGTGCTCCGGGTTCTCGAAGACCTTCCTCGTCGGGCCCACCTCGATTAGCTTCCCGAGGTAGAGGAAGGCCACCCAGTCCGAAACGCGCGCCGCCTGCGCCGGGGAGTGGGTGACGAGGACTATCGTGTACTCCCCCTTCAGCTCGAACAGGAGCTCCTCAATCTTCGCAGTCCCCACCGGGTCTATGTTTGCAGTCGGCTCGTCCATCAGGAGGATTCTCGGCTTCATCGCGAGGGCCCGCGCTATCACAAGCCTCTGCCTCTGACCGCCGGATAAGTTCGAGGGATAATCGTTGAGCCTGTCCCTGACCTCATCCCAGAGGGCGGCCTTCTTCAGCGCCCACTCGACCCTCTCAGGCATCTCCTCCCTGGGGAGCAGGTTGTTCAGCTTCAGTCCGAGGGCCACGTTCTCGTAAATCGTCAGGTGCGGGAAGGGGTTCGGATACTGGAAGACCATCCCCACCTGCCTCCTCACCTCTATCGGGTCGACATCGGGGGAGTATATGTTCTCTCCGAAGAGCCTGACCTCCCCCTCGACCCTCGCGCTCTCGTTGAGTTCTATCAGCCTGTTGAATGTCCTCAGCATCGTCGATTTTCCGCAGCCGCTCGGGCCCATGAGGGCGAAGACGCCCCTCTCGGGAATCTGGAGGTCGACGCCCTTGATAACGTGGTTTGAGCCGTAGTAGACGTTCAGGTTCTTCGTCTCAATCGCGCGGTTCACAGTTTCACCTCCCTAAGGCTGAGCCTTATCGGGACGAATATCCCGAGGAAAATCAGCAGGAGGACGAGCGAGGCCCCCCACGCCGTCTGGTGGTCCATCTTACTCGGGCTCTGGACGAGCTGGTAGATGAGGAGCGGGATTGCGCCGACCGGCTTCGTCACGGAGTGGGGGTAGCTCTCGTAGAGCCCGCCGGCGGTGAAGAGGAGCGGTGCCGTTTCTCCGGCAACCTTGGCGAGGCCTATGAGGACTCCGGTCAGGATTCCGCGCTTCGCCATCGGCGCCAGGACCCGGAAGAGGACCTTCGCCCTCGTGAGCCCGAGGGAGAAGGCCGCCTCGCGGTAGGTGAAGGGTATCTCGCGCATAGCCTCGTGGGTGTAGACGGCGACGTAAGGTGTGAGGATTATCGCGAGGGCCAGCGCGCCGGCTATGGCGGAGTAGGTCCCCATCGGGACTACTAAGGCCTGCATCACGAAGACCCCGACGAGTATCGTCGGGAATTCGAGCATTATCTGGAGGAGCGTCTTCGTCCACCTGCCTATGGTGCTGTTCGGGAACTCGTAGGCGTAGAGGCCGACGAGGAAGGCCACGGGGAGCCCGAGGAGGGCCGAGAGGAAGGTCAGCAGGAAGGTTCCGGCTATGGCCGGCCCGATTCCACCCTCCGAGAGCGTGCCGGTGATGAACGTCCTCCCGCGCTCCGCTATGACCGGCAGGCCCTTCGCCGTGACCGTGAGGATGATGTGGAAGAGCGGGAGGATTGCGAGGAAGGTCAGGGCCCCTACGCAGGCCAGGAATGCCTTCTCCTTGAGCCTCCTCGTCTCAGGCCTTGACATTCTCTTCCCACCTCCGGAGTATCCTGAGGCCGAGCAGGTTCACGGCGAGACCTATCGCGAAGAGCGCGAGGCCCGCGGCGTAGAGAACCGGCGTCATGTACTCGTAGATGAACGCGTTGCCGAACTGGTTCGCTATGAGCGACGAGACGGTGTAGCCCGGGGCGAATAATTGGCACGTCATGTTGAAGGTGTTTCCTATGACGAGGGACACCGCTACCGTCTCTCCTATAGCCCTTCCGAAGGCGAGTATGGTTCCGGAAACTATCGCGGGCCTTATGTAGCCGAGGAGGAGCCTCGTCGCCTCGAACCTCGTCGCGCCGAGCGCGTAGACCGCCTCGCGGTAGGTGAAGGGGACCATCGAGTAGGCCTCCCTGATTACAGCCGAGGCGAAGGGGGTAATCATAATCGCGAGCAGGACGCCGGCCGAGAAGTAGCTGTAGCCGGTCGTCGGCGGGTAGGAGAAGAGCGGGATGAAGGAGAGGTGCTCGTGAAGGGGCTTCATGACGTGCTCCCTGAGGAACGGGACGAGGACGAGAGCCCCCCAGAGGCCGTAGATTATCGTCGGGAGCCCGGCCATTATGTCGGAGACGACGATGAGGGGGTTCTTAAGCCACTTTGGGGCGTAGTCAACGACGAAAACAGAGTACGAAATCGAAAGCGGGAGTGCGAGCGCTATTGCAATCAGTGAGGTGTAAATGCTCCCCCATATCGCCGCGGCGACGCCGTAGATCTCGTCTTCCGGGTTCTCGGCGGCCATCCACACGTTATTCAGGTAGACGCCAATCCCAAAGCGGTGGAAGGCCGGCACCGCGTTGGTGAAGTAAACGAACAGCATGCCGGCGAAGAGGATAAAAACGACGAGGACAGCGGGAAACGTCACGGTCTTGAAAGCGTCCCTCATCTCGCCACCTCCCTTATCCTGACCCTGCCAATGGACTTGGCAAACTCTATGGACTCAAAAACGCTCTCCGGCCTTGAGAAGCACCGGATTTCAAGGACAACGTAGTCGGGCCTCACCGCCCCCACGAGCCTCCCTATGTAGTTCTTCCCTATCATGCCCTCACCCGGCGGTAGATGCTCGTCTCTCTCGCCGTTGTTGTCGTGGACGTGGGCTTCCTCGGCCTTCAGCAGGGCGAACTCGTCCATTGGAACGCCGTACTTCATGGCCGTCAGGAAGGCGTGCCCGACGTCGAGGCAGATTCCGACGTTCTCATCTATGAATGGCAGCAGCTCGTGGGGAAACG
Organism: Thermococcus sp. 21S7; assembly: GCF_012027615.1. Taxonomy (NCBI): domain Archaea; kingdom Methanobacteriati; phylum Methanobacteriota; class Thermococci; order Thermococcales; family Thermococcaceae; genus Thermococcus; species Thermococcus sp. 21S7. The sequence goes on along the minus strand of NZ_SNUT01000002.1, from coordinate 129,562 downwards.
CGCCGACCCTAGCATCGGTGAGGTTCTCCATGAGCAGTTCAACCCCGTAGTCCTCAGCGATGGCCGAAATCTCCATGAGCTGTCTCCTCGTGTTGGCGAAGGCCCTGTGGTAGCTCTCCCTGATGTCGCCCCCGTGGATGACGACTACGCTCGCGTCGAGGGCGCTCGCCACCCTGAAGACCCGCTCCATGGTCACGACGTTCATCCTGCTGTAGTGGCCGAGGTCAACGCTGACGTTCCCCCCGTCCGACGTCGGCGCGTGGAGTGTGAACTCGACTCCGAGGCCGGCTAGGTTCTTCAGGACGTCCCAGTTGATGCCATTCTCAGTGAGCACCTCAACGTCGTCGAAGCCGAGCTCAAGGACCTCAACGCCCAGTTCATCGAGGGGGAAGCCGTTCCCGCTGACCTCCCTGACTATGAAGGTGTTCACGCCGACCTTCATGGCCACCACCAAAAAGGGAGAAGAGTCAGCCGGTCTGAATCATGTCAACAGCGTTAAGCCCGATTTCCGCGACGTCCTTCGGGAGGCCGACGTAGCCCGGGGCGAGGTACTCCTCCCTCTGGCCCTCGGTGAGGACCCACTTCAGGAACTCCTTTATTTCCCTGGCCTTCTCGGGGCTGTAGTGCTTTCCTTCCCTGTTCTGCCAGACGAGCAGGTGAGTGAATGCCACTACCGGGTAGGCGTTCTCGCCGGGCGCGTTGAGGAGCCCCTTGAGGTCCTCCTTGTAGCCCTCGGTCGGGTCCGGGATTTTGGACTTGAGGGCCGAAACGGCCGCCTTAATGGTCTCGTCCGTAGGCTTGACGAAGTTCCCGTCCCTGTTCTTGAGGGCGGCAACCTTGAGGTTCTCCTCTATGGCGAAGGAGAGCTCAGTGTAGGCTATGCTGTACTTGGTGCTCTTGAGGGCCTGGACAACTCCGGGGTTGCCCTTTCCGCCGATTCCCCTTCCCATCTTGTCCACCGGCCAGTTGACGAGTTTTCCTGCCCCCACCTTCTCGGCGAACTCCTTGCTCACGAGGGTGAGGTAGGTGGTGAATATCGCCGTCGTTCCGCTCGCGTCGCTCCTGTGGACGACGATTATCTTCTCGTGCGGGAGCTTCGCGTCCGGGTTGAGCTTCTTTATCGCCTCGTCGTCCCAGTACTCTATCTCCCCCATGAAAATCTTCGCGAGGGTTTCGCCGTCGAGCTTGAGCTCATCGAGGCCGGGCACGTTGTAGGCAACGACCACCGCACCGACTATCTCCGGGAACTGGAGGGGCTGGTCGCCTGTCTTCAGGAACTTCTTCCACGTGGACTCCTTAACCGGCGGGTCGCTCCTTCCTATGTCCGTGAGGCCTTTCAGGAAGGCCTCCTGACCGTGGCCGCTTCCGCCGCCCTCGTACTCGATCCTAACGTCCGGGTGGGCCTTCATGTAGGCCTCAATCCACTTTTGAATCTGGTACTGCGGGAAGGTCGCTCCGGTCGTGCGGATGGTTATAACCTTGACGTCGGCTTTGGCCCCCTGGGTGACCGTGGACGTGGACTTGGCCGTTGAGCTGCTTGTTGGGCTTTTGTCCTCCCCAGTGGAGCTTATGCAACCGCTCGACAGGACGGCAATTCCGAGCAGAAACACCAGCAGCAGTGCCGCGAACCGCTTCATGGCTTTCACCGATTACCACTTTGGGGCATTGAATATAAACCTTTCCGCAATAATTTATAGTTGTATCAAGATAAATATAGATTCTATATAGCAATGTAGATTATGGACCCACCATCACAAGTTTCTTAAACTCCCTCCCTTATTCTAACCCGGCATTACGATTACGGAGGTGTGTCTCATGCAGAACATCCCGCCCCAGGTTCAGGCCATGCTCGGCCAGCTTGAGAGCTACCAGCAGCAGCTCCAGCTCGTCATCCAGCAGAAGCAGAAGATCCAGCTTGAACTCACCGAGGCAAAGAAAGCGTTGGAAGAGCTTGAGAAGGTCGAGGACGGAACCGTCATCTACAAGACCGTTGGAACGCTCATCGTCAAGACCGACAAGGCTAAGGCCGTTGGGGAGCTGGAGGAGAAGGTCGAGACCCTGGAAGTTCGCCTGAACGCCCTTGAGAGGCAGGAAAAGAAGCTCAACGAGAAGCTCAAGGAGCTTACCGCGAAGATACAGTCCGCCCTCAGACCCACCGCGGGCTGACCTCTTCTCTTTCATTTGGGTGGTAGCGATGGACGAGGGAGCCAGCGGGAGAAAGGTTATCCACATCGGTCTGCCTGAGCTGAGCGAGGAGCAGATAATAGAAATCGGCGAGCTTGCGCAGGAGACGATAATCAAGCACGTCTTCGACGTCCTCAACAGGAGCGACGTCAAGGATATAGAGGTTACGATGAGGATAAACCACGGCGAGACCCTCGACCTTGAGGTTGAGGTCTACCTGGAGGTTCCAATCTTCGTGAAGGTGGACGTTGAGGGGCTAATAGACGAGGCCCTTGAGAAGGCCTACGCGGCAGTTGAGAGAAAGCTGAGGGAGATTGCGGATGAGGGGAAAAATAAGGCTTAAACGCTTCCTGCAGCGCTCACGGGATAAATCTTTCCTCCTCCTCTGCCACCACAACGCCGACCCCGATTCCCTCGGCTCGGCGATAGCGTTTGCCCTCTATCTCAAATCAATCGGCGTTGAAAACGTGAGAATAGGCGTCGCCCAGAGCGTCTCCTCCTACGCCAAGAGACTGCTCACCCTCTCACCCGTTCCGCTCGAAAAGGACCCCCCTGTTCGGGAGGACGTGGTGGTAATCTTCGACACCTCCTCCCTCGAACAGCTCGAACCCATCGAGATTCCGCGCGGTAAGACAGTCATCGTCATAGACCACCATGCCGAGAAGGAGAAGCCGATCAGAGCCGATATAGCCGTCGTCGATTCATCGCGCACCTCCACGGCCGAGATAGTCTGGGAGCTGTTCAAATATCTCGACTTCTACGATGAGAAAGCCGTTAAGGCCCTTCTCGCCGGAATAGTCACCGACACTGCAAACTTCCGCTTCGCGAACGCGAAGACATTCAAGGCTCTGAGCGAGATGCTGGAGCGCTTTCCGGTCCAGATGGGTGAGATTTTCCAGCTCGTGGCCCCCGTCAGCGACGAGAACATAGACCAGGCAAAGCGTATGGCCGTTCTCAAGGCCTGCCAGAGGATGGAGATAAGGAAGTTCAGAAGGTACATCATAGCGGTCTCCAGGGTTTCTGCCTACGAATCCCTCGCATGCAAGACGTTCCTGAACCTCGGCGCCGATATTGCGGTGGTTGGGAGTGAGAAGAAGGGAGTGAGGATTTCGGCGAGGGCAAAAGAAAACCTCGTGAAGAAGGGCCTGCACCTCGGGAAGATAATGGAGAAGGTCGGGCCGGTCATAGACGGCTCGGGCGGCGGCCACGCCGGCGCCGCCGGGGCGAACGGAAGGAAGAACCTCGATGAGGCTATAAAGCTGATCCTGAAGGAGATTGAGAGGTTTTTGAGGGAGGTTGATTGATATGGCAAAGTGCCCGCTCTGCGGCAGTTCCCTCGACTGGGCGGAACTTATAGAGCAGATGCTAGCCCTTGAGAACGCGGATGCGATTTTTCAAGAACGAGAAAAGTTCATGGAAACCTTCGAAAGTTTCGTCTTCAAGTGCCCCCACTGCGGTGAGGAGTTCTACGGGAGGAACCTTCCGGGGAAAGAGGCTGAAAAGGTCTTCGCCCTGCTCAACGAGTTCAAGGGTTCCATAGACTGGGAGAACCGGAAGGTTCGCCTGAGGCTCAACAGCCTCTTGGCGCTCGACACGATGCTTGAGAACTGGGATAAGAAGGTCAAGGGTTAGCGATAGCCTTTTTTACTTTCGTCCCCTACTTCCAGCGGTTGGTGGTTCTCGTGGAGGCCGTGGAGCTTTACCTATCCAAAGGGGACTATAAAAACGCACTGAGGAATGCGCTGGGTATCGGAGACCGGATAAAGCGCCTGATAGCCTTAACCGAAGTCCTGACGGCCTTTCCGCGGGACGAAGTCCTAAGCCACATGCTGGATACGCTTGAATCAGTGGGTGGAACGCCGGAGAAGGCCTTAGCGTATTCCATCCTCGGAAGGGCGCTCTACACGCTTGACCGGGACAGGGACGCGGAGGCGTACTTTGAAAACGCCGTGGGCATCGCGGGGAGCATAGACTCTCCGAGGGTAAGGGGAGAGGTGCTGGCAGGAATAGGAAGGAACCTTGTCCTCTCGGACCGCTATAAAGATGGCTTGAGGCTTTTCAGGGAGGCCGTAGAGCTCCTCCAGGCCTCGCGGGGGCTGTCATCGGCGGCAACGTCATCGCTCATAAAGGTCGCCCGGCTGATTGAGAAGAGCGCCGACGAGGTACCCAACGAAATGGCCCTGGGATTCTACGAGCTTGCCCGGGACGTTTACGCCTCGATATTCTTCAAACTCCAGGCAAAGCACATTGAGGACAAGATGGAGCTGATAAAGGACGTTTTGAAGAGGGGCAAAGCGGCGGTGGAGGAGCTCCTTGAGAAGGGGGAGGTAGAGCCCGCGATTTCAATGATGCGCTTCCTCCCGCTTGAGGGAAGAGCCGTAGCCATGCTTGAGCTGGCATACTGGCTCTACCTCCACGAGCAGCCGAGGCTCGGCAGGAGGGTCTTCGACGACGCCCTTGAGATAATCTTCGTGGGCAAGTTCAGGCCGACCGACAGGGAGCTGGAGGGGATAGCTAGGCGCTTCCTCCGCATAGGATTCCTGGATGAGCCGCTGATTCTGGCAGGGGTTATCAGGGACGATAAGATAGCGTCGGAGCTCCTTGGGGAGGTGGCCCTGGCCCACGCCCGCTGGGGCGATGAAGCCAGGGCCCGTTCGATAGCCGCGGGAATAAGGGACGAAAGCGTTAAGAACCGCGTTTTAGAGGAACTGGAGGGTGAGAATTATGTGGGACACGAGCAAGGATTACCGCTTACTGGTGGCGGAGAAGGCGGTGGAGCTGTTCCTGAAGACGGTGGAGCACGCGAAGTTCAAGGGGAAGTGGAACAAGAAGGGAGCGATTCAGCTGGCGAAGGAGATGATTCCGGAGATACAGGCGATGAGGTACAGCTACGTGGAGCCGAAGGAGCTGATTGAGACACCGCAGATGAAGGCCCTGAAGGAGAAGGCCAGCGGCATAATCGAGGCCCTTGGAGGAGAGGACTGGCACCACAAGTTCATCAGCCTGGCGGATAAGAGCGAGCGCGAGAAGGTCGAGGAGCAGGTGGCTAAAGTCCGCTTCTTCCTCAACACAATCCTCGGCCTCGACAAGCGCCTCGCCCTTGGGAAGATAAACGACCCGGTCATAGCAGTTGATATAAAGGTCGGCGAGGTTATGAGCGTCGGCAAGCACCCGAACGCTGACCGATTGCTAGTTACCAACGTGAACATCGGAGATAGAGCTATTACCGTCGTCACCAACGACATGACAGTGAAGGAAGGGAACCGCGTGGCTGTCGCGTTACTCCCGCCGGCCAACTTCCGTGGAATCGTCAGCGAGGGAATGTTCCTCGGCGCCGGAGAGGGCGTCCTCAAGGACGTAAATGGAGAGATAGGCGGCCTGCCCAAGGGAGTTCCGCTTGAGGCCTTCAACGAGACGAGGAATCTCGTAGAGGCGTTTTTGAAGGGGTGACCTTTCGCTTTTTGTTCTGATGTATTCACTAGCTTACTCGATTACTCTTCTTTCTTTTGGCTTATTCTCATCGTAAAATTCAACTCTAAATAAATTTATACTCGAAAAAAAAAGGAAAAAATTTTACCAATAGTAAAAGAAAAAGCTTATATACCAGAACATGCATAGGTGTTATGAAAACTCTCTGGAGGTGAACTACTTGAGATGGAAGCCTATGTTGGCAGTCCTCTTGGGACTGCTGATGGTTGGGGTTATGGCAGGAAACGTGAATGCCAGCGCAACCTCACCTAAAAAGGTACAACCTCAAGATGCAGGAGGTTATTGGGAATACTGGAAAGTGGAAAGTGTCACGTATCTTGGTGAATATTATGATTCGGATTGGACTTCATGTGCTTCTACTCCCCCACGGGGTGGAACTCAAGGAGACTATGTAGTGTGTGATACACCAGTTACAGTGTCTAATAGATATTATGGAAATTTAAAAGTAACTGTTGATACATTGAGTATTGAAGTAGGATTTGATGTAACTAAAAGTTTTACCCGTGTAGCGGGATATCGAGCAATTGTCCAATATAATGGTCAATATGTTGAAATTTTTTATGCTAATGTATATGACAAATACAGAGTTGTCCAAAGACACTATGTCCACATTGATGGGCGAACATATGCTGGAGAGACTGCTACTGTGTATGTTCTAAAATGGAAGCGCTTCTATTTTCCAGTAATAAGAAGAGATGGTAACCGATGAGAAACACAAGCATGTTTGTTATAGGGTTAGGGATACTTTTAATCTTGTTTTATTATACTATATTTTTTACACACAAAAGTCAAACCCCCTTACAAGGAGAGCTCTTCATCTCCAACGTAACCGGCTACATCGCCGGCTATCCAAACGAAACAGTGGAACTCCACCTCTACTGGATAAAGGCGGGGAACGGCAACTTTAGCGGCACCTTCAGAGTGGGCGGTTTCCCGTCCTGCGTTAAGGCAGGAAACGTAGGCCTAACGGAACTTCCCCAAAGAGGGGAGCTCAGAAAGGCCATAATTCACGTGACACTGACCCTTGGAAAGCCGGGCAGGTGCGTTCTGAACGGTGCTTACGTTGAACTCCTTCGGGGAAACCGCTCCAAGAGGGTGCCCCTTGGGAGAGTTGAGGTCGTCATACTAAGGCCAGAACCTGAGATGCCAGTTATAACCCAGTACATCGGCGGCTCATCGGGGTCAGAGCCTCCGCGGGAGGTTCTCTTCAGCTATGCCATCCTCAACCCACTGAGCGAGCCGGTGGAAGTTCTGAACGTTACCTTTAACCTCTCCGACTTCCGGCTTGAGAGCTTTAGACCTGTAAAGATTCTCCCCAATCAGATGGCCAACGTTACATTTACGCTCGTCAACACGACAAAACTTGGAAGCCTCTACGTCATCAGGCCGATACTCGTTTACCGTGTGGGCTCGGAAACCTATCTGATGCCCGCTGAAACGTATCACTTTGACACAGTCCCTGACGATGAGACCTTAAAAAAGATGCTTGAGGGGCACTAAGCCCCCATTCTCTTCCTCACGACCTCCAAAGCCCTCTCCGCGTCTTCCCTGAACTCCGGATAGCCGAGCTCCTCGTGCCATCCCCTGAGCCTGTAGAACTAGCCGAGGCCCTTTCCGCCCACGAACTTCCTAATCACCTCGTCGGGTAGTTCCTCGTAGGTAACCTTCCCCTCGGTCAGGTTCACTCTCGCTATCTTGTTCTTGTATCCGTACATCAAAGGCACCTCCTGGCTTTCTCCCGGTCTTCCCTACTCAACCTCCAGCCCATGGCACCGGCGTTCTCTTCCACGTGCTCCTTCCTGCCGGCCTTTGGAATGGCCACGACGTTCTCCTCCCAGATGAGGTAGTTGAGCGCGACCTGGGCGGGGGTTTTGCCGTACTTCCGTCCAATCTCAGCTAAACAAGGGTTCCTCGCGAGGGAGCCCTTTTCAAGGGGAGTGTATGCCATCAAAGCGATACCCTCACGCTTCATGTAATCGAGAAGCCCGCTCGTTTCGGGCCACCTGTCACTGAGCGAGTACTTGACCTGGTTGGCCACTATCTCATACTTCCTCATGGCATCCTGGGAACGCCTGAGAAGCTCAAGGTCGAAGTTGCTCACACCAATGTAGCGGATCAGCCCTCCATCAACCAGTTCTTCGAGTGCGTGGAGCGTCTCCTCGATTTTCCTCCAGCTCTCACCGGGCCAGTGGAGCAGGTAGAGGTCTATGTACGTGCCGAGCCTTCTCGCGCTCGCCCTCGCGGCTTTCTTTGCTTTAGCGTAGCCGAAGTTCGTCGGCCAAACCTTGCTGACTATGAAGAGCTCCTCCCTCTCGAAGCCCTTGATAGCCTTACCCACAAGTTCCTCAGAATGGCCCGCCCCATAGAACTCAGCCGTGTCTATGAGGTTAATCCCGAGTTCAAGACCGTACCTCAGGGCCTCGACGCTCTCCCCGTCGCGCGAGTAGTCCGGGCTCTCCTTTCCACCGATGCCCCACGTGCCCATTCCAATGGAGGTAACGCCGTCATCGCCTATCTTTTTAACATCGATTACCTTGGAAGCCGTCACAGTACCCCACCACCGAAAGAATCGAGGTTCGTGCTAATTAGGTTTCTGGATTATGAAAAAAGCGAAGGGGCTCAAGCCCCGAACTTCTCGGAGCGGTTCATGAGGTCCATCATTATCGGCACTATGTCGTGGCCCTTTATCCTGCCGAGGCCGCCGCGCATGCACTCGCGCTCGCCGAAGCTCTCGGTGTGGTCGGGCCTAACACCGCCACCGGCTATGAGAACCGGAACCGGGTCGCCGCTGTGGTTCATGACCTCGCAGGGCGTTGAATGGTCGCCGGTTATGGCTATAACGACGTCCTCAAGGTCAACTTTGTCAACTATGTAGCCTATCATCCTGTCGGCCTTCTCTATCATCTCAACCTTGAGCTTCGGATTGTTGTCGTGGCCCGCTGCATCGGTCGGCTTGAAGTGCAGGAAGACGAAGTCGTACTCATCGAGGAGCTCGACCACCTTCCTCGCCTTCGCCATCTCGTCGGTGTTGTACTCGCCGGTGGCTCCCTCGGGGGTGTATATGTCGAAGCCTATCGCCCTTGCGACGCCCTTAACGAGGGAAACCGCAACGACCGCCGCTGCCTTCACCTTCCACTGCTCTGTGAACTTCATCGGAATGTCCGGGTAGGTGCCGGCGCCCCTCACCAGGAGGTAGTTGGCCACGGGCTTACCAGCCTTTCTGCGCTCCTCGTTGACGGGGTGCCTTTCGAGAACCTCGTGGGCCTGTCTGACGAACTCGTCGAGTATCTCGGCAACGCGCCTGCTCTCCTCGTCCTCCCAGGCGAACTCGTGGGGCGGCTTCCCGGCCTCGTGCGGGTCGTTCTCGCCAACGCGATACCCCGAAGCCATGCCCTTGAGAACGAGAACCGCCCTGTGGCCGGTCGCTCCAACGAAGATGAAGTCAACCGGAAGCTTTACCTCCTCCTGAATGGCCTTCGCCAGCTCGTGGGCTTCCTCAGTGCTTATCCTTCCGGCGCGCCTGTCAGTTATGACGCCGTTCTCGATGGTCGCGAAGTTTACGCGGAAAGCTAAGTCGTCCTCATCGAGGTCCAGGCCGACGCCGAGCGCCTCAAGGAAGCCCCTTCCGCGGTAGACCCTGTAGGGGTCGTAGCCGAAGATGCTCAGGTGAGCGGTGTCACTGCCCGCCGGCTGGCCGGGCTTTATGGGGTCCTGCTGGCCGAGGATGCCCCATCTCGCGAGTCCATCCATGTTGGGTGTGTTTGCGTGCTCAAGCGGAGTTTTTCCGCCGAACTCCTTTATCGGTCTGTCCCCGAGACCGTCAAGGATTATGAGAAGTCCCTTCCTCTGCTTCATATCTATCACCTGGAGTGAGTAGCGGCATGGAGTTAAAAGCTTTGTTGGCTGGATTTGAACCGCTTCATCACCCTGAGTTTCAAAAAAGCTTTTAACCCCTCCCCCTTTCTCCCACTGGGGGTGAGGGAATGAAGATAATGTGGGCACCGTGGCGCATCGAGTACATACGCTCACCAAAGCACGATGGATGTATATTCTGCGATTTCCCGAAGGAGAACCGCGATAAGGAGAGGCTCATCCTCTACCGCGGGAAGCACTGCTTCATAATCATGAACAACTACCCCTACAATCCCGGTCACGTTATGATAGCCCCCTACCGGCACGTTGGAAGGTGGGAGGATTTAACCGACTACGAGCTTCTTGAGATGATGCGGCTCTCCCAGCTCATGATAAAGGCCCTGAAGAAGACGATGAACCCGCAGGGCTTCAACATGGGCGTGAACCTCGGCCGCGTTGCCGGCGCCGGAATAGACGACCACGTGCACCTCCACATAGTGCCGAGGTGGAACGGGGACACGAACTTCATGCCGGTAATAGCCGACACCAAGGTAATCCCTGAGTCGCTTGAAGAAGCCTACGACGAGCTGAAGAGGGCTATAGAGGAGATAGCGGAGGAGACCTCCGAATTCTCCTGACTTTTATCCTGAACGTATCATCCAGGGGAAGACCCTCAAAGAGGTCAGGGCTTATCTCCAGTACAGGGAGGTCCGCCTCGACCACTGTTTCTTTGTTAAGCGGGTCCCTCGCTGTGAGTCTAATGAGCCTCCCTCCCATAACGGTTGCGGAGATTCTGATGCCCTTCTCCGACACACCTTCGAGGACGAAGTCCCCACCCCTAAGCTCCCAGACGATTCTCTTTATGAGCGCGGGGGCGCTCTCTGGGGTCACGTGATGCACGACGCCTTCGTCAGACTCCAGTTCCAGCACAGGGCAGGCTGCCTGAGCGCTGCAGAAGTCCCTTATCGCCTCGGCTATACCCCTGGCGAAGTTTTCCAACGGTTTGCCCATGAGGAGTTCACCGAACCCTGACCAGCTGGCCGTTACTTTGAGCCTCTTCCCCTGCATTTCAAACGTCACCGTGAGTACGCCCTTTTCCCCGGTGAAAGTGTACACGGCGGCGTTCTTTCTGAATCCCAGGGCCAGCGTGAACTCGTAACCGAAGTCAAATATGAACCTGGGGACGTTAAACCTCACGGTATCATCATGTAAGCTTTCGAAGTACGGAAAGAACGGAAGGGTCTTCTCGGGCTCGCTAAGGATCATCTGGAGGCCTTCCCAGGAATGGGGCAGTTCTACCTCGTGGCTTTTAGTTTTCACCGCCACTCACCGAGGATTTGTAAAAAAAGCTATGTAAAAAGGTTTCCTAAACCGTTGGTTTGGAACCCTTCCAAAAGAAAAAAGAGGGAGTCAGTCCTCCACAACGTAGATGGGAACCTTCCCGTGCGGGATTCCGGTTCTTTTGCCGTACCATTCGCTGAGGAGGCGGTGGAGTACAACGAGCAGCGGTACCGCGATGACGAGCAGTACCCAGCCGTTCCTCAGGCCCGCGGCGAAGAGCAGGAGCATGAGGGCGCCAACGAAGCCCGCGGTGAGGGCGTAGGGTATCTGGGTGTTCACGTGGTCGATGTGGTCGCAGCCTGAGAACATGGAACTCATGATGGTCGTGTCGCTGATCGGTGAGCAGTGGTCGCCGAAGACTCCTCCCGCGAAGACGGAGGCGATGCTGGCGTAGACGATAGGTCCGAAGCTCCCGCTGAGCTGGTACGAGAGAGGAACCGCTATCGGCATCATTATGGCGAAGGTTCCCCAGCTCGTTCCCGTCGTGAAGGAGATGAACGCCGCCACCACGAAGACCACGAAGGGCACCAGTCCAGGCGAGAGGACGTTCTGGGCCACCTCGACTATGTAGTCGGCCGTACCAACCGCATCGCAGGCGCTCTTGATGCTCCATGCAAGGATGAGTATCATCATGGCGAAGTGCATCTGCTTCATTCCCGCGACCAGGGTGTGCTCGACGTCCTCAAGGCTCATTATCCTCATCGCCAGAACGAGGGCCATTGCGACGATGACCATGGAGAACGAACCCCAGACGAGGGCCCACGTTGAGTCGGCGTTGGACAGGACCTCCTGGAAGCCACCCTTCGCGTAAGCGGCGCTGCCTCCGCCGGTAACCCACAGGCCGAGGAAGGTCATGAAGACGAGCGCCGCAACCGGAAGTATAAACACCCAGACGCTTTCCTTGCCCTCTATGGGCATTCCAACGTCCACTTCCGTCGTCATCATCGGCTGCGCCCCGTCGCGCATCACCTTGCCTTCGGTCCTGGCGCGGTACTCGGCGCGAAGCATCGGGCCGTAGTGCCTGTGGGTGATTGCAACGAGGTAGACGAGGATGACCGCCAGGATGGGGTAGAACCTGTAGGGCCAGCTTGAGAACCAGGCGGAGTAGGCGCTTATGTTCGCACCGACGCTCGCTATCGCGTCCTTAAGGAGGCCGAGCTCGTAGCCAATCCATGTGGAGACGACCGCCAGAACCGCCACAGGAGCAGCGGTGGAATCGTCGGCGTAAGCTAAGAACTCCCTTGAAACCCTTGCCCTGTCGGTTATTGGCCTCATGGTGTTGCCGACTATGATGGTGTTGGTGTAATCGTCGAAGAATATTATCGTCCCGAAGATAGCCGCCATGAGGGAAGCGGCGCGGCTGGTTTTAATCTTCCGCGTTACCGCCTTCGCTATGGCGTTCATGCCTCCGGCTTTGTATATCAGCGCCACCCCTGCACCTATGAGCGCGTCAAAGAGGAGAATTCTCGTGTTCCAGAGGTCGGTCATAATCTGTCCGTTCTCCTCCCAGGCGGATGCTATGTTGAATGCTATCCACTTCAGCGTTTCGGTAGTGGCACCTATTGGGTTCCCTCCGGCCACCAGCAGTCCACCGACCCACACTCCAAAAAACAAAGCGAACAGCACCCTCTTCGTCAGGATGGCCAGCCCAATGGCCACCAGTGGAGGAAGCAGCGACAGAATTCCAAAGTCACTCATGGTTCAACCACCCGCTATTGTACTATTGGGGGCACGTCGCCAATAGATATCAGTGGTACAATATAAAAGTCTTTTTAGAACTTTTATGGCTATTCTGTAAATTATTATGGCAAATCTACCCCAGAATAGCTAACAAGGGATAACAAAATGCATGGAAGTTCTTCAATAAACCTCCCTACCCAAATATTATTTTGATGTATTGAACATTGAACCAAAAAATTTATGAAAAATTATTCATATCCTGGCAACCTTTGCCCACCTTTCCTTTGTCCTCTTCCAGCAGCCGGGTGGCATAAGCTCCCTCCATGGCAGTAGCCGAGCTGAACACAGCGGGGACCGAGCTTCGCCCACCTGATAATCGGCCTGAGTTCATCGTTTTTGGCGGATTGAAGGGATAAAGCTTGAGAATCCGGAATAAACACATCCTTTTATTCCTCTAGATAGCTGTGGAAGAACTACTGATTTCTAAATGTGCATGTTCACTATAAGAAGTTTTTAACATTAGGTTGTTATTTAGTGAGAGTTATAAATTCAATATGCAATATAATATAATGAGGAGGTACTGTAATGAGCGTGCTCAGGCACTCGTTCTCCAGATACTGGGAGCTGTCAAGAAGCCTGAGGAAGAGGCAGGCGGTTATCGTTCTCGTGAATTTGGTTGTTTCTTACCTCAACATTCGCTTTGCCCTGATGCTGAGAGACGCCATAAACAGCCCGGGTACTGGTAGGATCCTCACACTGGGAGTTTTTCTCGTTTTGATAAACGCCCTGAGCTTCGTGGTTACCTACCTCCTTGAGGTATCGAAGAGGGCAATGCAGGTGGAGATAATCGGCCGAATTTACAGGAGAATCCTGCACGCAAAGGAGGAGACCTTCAGGGCAAAAACCCCCGGCGAATATCTCACCGACCTGATTTCAAACGTTGTTTATGTCAGCTCCCTATCGGCTGCCTTGATACCAGCTTTGATTGTGAACGCGGTAAGCTTCGGGGCGTATCTCATAGCCCTCTTCCTCCTTAGCCCGCGGCTCTCCCTCGTGTTGCTGCCGTTTTTGATAATAACAGTCCTTCTATTCAAAAAGCAGGTTGGAGAACTCGCTAAAGTGTCTGCCAAAGAGAGGAGCAGATTCTCAATGCTGGTTGAAAGGATAAGGACAAAACTTGAAGGCAGGAAAACCATCAGGAACACAAGCGCCCTAAACGGCGCCGTAAGGAAGCTGAACGAAGAGTGCAGTGGATGGTACAACTCAGTTAAGAGCCTGGTGCTCGCATCGTTGAAATACCGGTACCTGTACAACACCCTCTATCGGCTCGTGCCTCTGATCAGCGTTCTGGTCGGACTCCTCTGGAAGGTGGACACCGGAACTCTGGTGGCGTTTTATATGATGGCGGGCGAGGTCATAGAGCCCTTGGTCGTCATTTTAAGCGATCTCAGCCACGTTCCCGAATCTTACCCCGCGCTGAAGAGGATTGACGAGGCGCTCAACATGGAGGAGGAGAGCTTTGGGGACAGGACGCTTATGAGGGTTGAGTCGATAGAGCTGAAAAACGTCTCGTACAGCGGGATACTGGAGAATGTAAACCTGAGGATATCCCACGGGGACAGCATCGGCATCATCGGGGAGAGCGGAAGCGGTAAAACAACCCTCGCCAACATAATAGCCTGTCATTATCGCCCCGAGAAAGGGGAAGTCCTGATAAACAGTGTGCCGGCCTTCGAGTTCAGGAACCCCCGGGAGAAGATAGTTCTGGTGGAGACCAACGAGTTCGTATTCCCGGGAACCGTTAGGGAGAACATAACCCTCTGGGAAAAATTTGACGAAGAAGCCCTGAGGGATGTGATGGAGGTGGCAAAAGTAGACCTGCCTCCTGATGAGAAAATCGGACCAGGACACAGGGAGGTTTCCCTTGGAGAACGCCAGAGGATAGCACTGGCCAGGGCCCTAATCCGCAGGCCCGAGGTGCTGATACTCGATGAGGCCCTTTCGGGAGTCGATCCCGACGTGGAAGCCGAGATAATTGAGAAAATAAAGGCCAGGGGAATAACTTTGATCGCCATATCCCACAGGCCCTCCACCACCAAGCTCGTGGACAGGATAGTGCTGGTTGAAAAGAGAACCGCGAAGGAACTTTAAGTTGGAACTCTATCCAGTTTCCAGGGTCATTGTTCGCCCTCCAAAGGCCGGAAACTGAATTATATTCCAGCTATTCTCCTCCATTTCTCTTTCGTCCTCTTCCAGCAACCCTCAGGCATCAGCTCCCTCTCCGGGCAGTAGCCAAGCTGAACACAGCGGGGACCGAGCTTCGCCCACCTGATAATCGGCCTGAGCTCGTCGTTTCTGGCAATCTCCTCCAGCATCTTCCAGGCAACCTCGCGAATCTCCCACTGCGCCCTCTCGCAGAGCCTGAGGCCAAAGAAGTGCTTCAGCTCGCGCAGGTTCATGGTCACGACGAGCTTCGTCCTAACCGCCTGGGGGAGTATAAAGCGCGCGTCCTCCTGATGAATTCCAGCTTTGTAGCTCTCCTCATAGAGCTCGATGGCTTCGCGCATCAGATTTTTCCACTTCTCGTAGAGCTCCGGTCTCTCCTTGATGCTTTCGGGGATTACGAAGGTCTCCTCAACATCATTTGGGTTTAATATTATGTATCTTTGTGACTGTTGGGTATAACTTGCGAGTCTATGTCTTACAAGTTGGTGCGAACAGACACGAGAACAGCCCTCAATCGAGAACGTCAGAACCGCGTGCTCCAGTATCGACTCGTGGCCGTAGCCCAGAACCCGGGGCAGGTGCATCCCAACGTCCCCTTCGCCCATGCGCTCGAACGCTTCCGTCTCCCATTCATCCCAGTAGCTTATGAGCGCGGCCCAAGTGACGGTTTCGAGAGGTTTTTTTGTATAATTGACAAGGGTAACCCTGATCCCATTCCCCATTCGCGTCACCGGAGATAGAAAAGGCCCAGGTTTATTAGGTTTACCTTTTTCTTTTGAAAGTCTCGCCCTTTAAGGGCGGGTACAGTTTTCAACCCAACGAGCCTTGAATCACCGAAAACCCTTAAATAATTTCCCAATTTAATAAGGGCCTTGGAGAGGCCACTGTAAAAACAACCCGATGAGATGAGGGGTTTCACGTTACCCTCCGGCATTGGAGGGTTGACGCCGTAAGGCGTCCTTTTGAGAACTGCCCGTTGGGCAGTTTGAAACCCTGAATGGTGGCCTCTGAAACCATAACCCCAATCGGGCTTTGCCGGTAGGGGTAACGGGCCCGAGACCGGGCCTTTGGGCGAACCCGAAACTGGCGACGGGAGTAAGTAATGGGCCCGCGAACCAACCACCCGTTAATGGCGAGGGGGTTAACCCATTGGAACCCTCGCCTTGGCTGGGAGGAGGTCAGCTCGGGGAGTGTCCAACAGGTTTCCCGCGGAAGTCCCGGGGGCCCGAAAAGGGCGAGAACGCCATATGTCCACAGGGCAAAAATCGAAAAAAGGAAGCCGAAAACAAAAAACCAAACAGGAAACTAAACAGGCACTGGCTCTTCAACGGGCTTGGATATCTCGTCGGGAAGTGAGAAGAACGCGACTATCTCCAGGATTGCCGCTATGACAATAAGCAGGCCACCGATGAGGACTATCATCAGGATTGCGCCGATGATGTACAGCAGAGCGACCGTGTGGAACATACCAACCCCGGTCTCCTGGGATATCATGTCGTAGCTCTGCTTCATAAACCAGACCCCAACAATCATCAACACCACTGCCACGAGTCCACCAATCCCAAGCATCCCAAGGCCCATCTCCGGGGACTCGCTCATCCCCATTTTCAGCATGGAACCCCACATAGTCCCCACGAGTATTAAACTGGCCACTATGTTAAGTATTGCCGCCCAGAGGTACTTGCTGAATATCTCCTCCCTTCCTGTGGCCTCGGCTATGTTCTTAACTGCAAAGAGCTTCAGAACGAAGCCTATGAAGCCCAGCCCCAGGAAGGTCAGCAGGGCGCCTATACCTCCCATCAGTTTTGCATTCTTAAGCTCTGCCATATTGGTCACCTCATCCCAGATAGGGACTAGCCTTATAAAAATGTTTCTACGCCAGGCCATAAAATTTAGGACACAGTTCAGTCGGAATTGCCCCAATGGAGCAACAGATGCACTAATGCCCATTACGTTTGGAAAGTTCAAGGACGCTAATGCTCAAAAGATTTCAGCCGGGAGCAGGTTTATCCGACGAAAGGGTTATTAAAAGGGAGCGCCAGCATTAATCGGTGATGCACATGGTGGTTAGCCTTGCAGGAAGGGATGTTCTCTGCCTTCAGGACTTCACAAGGGAGGAGATTGAGACTATTCTCAAGACCGCTGAGATGATGAAGATTTGGAACAAGATAGGAAAGCCGCACCGCGTTCTTGAGGGCAAGACCCTGGCCATGATCTTCCAGAAGCCCTCGACCAGAACGAGGATCTCCTTCGAGGTTGGAATCTACCAGCTCGGCGGCTACGGCCTCTACCTCAACGCCAACGACCTCCAGCTGAGGAGGGGCGAGACCATAGCCGACACCGCCCGCGTTCTCAGCAGGTACGTCGACGGAATAATGGCGAGGGTTTTCGACCACCAGGACGTCGTTGACCTCGCCAAGTACGCCAGCGTCCCGGTCATCAACGGTCTGAGCGACTTCAGCCACCCGTGCCAGGCCCTTGCCGACTACCAGACCATACTTGAGAAGAAGGGCCGCATAGCCGGCCTCAAGATAGTCTACGTCGGTGACGGAAACAACGTCGCCCACTCGCTCATGATAGCCGGAACCAAGCTCGGTGCCCACGTCGTCGTTGCAACCCCGGAGGGCTTCGAGCCGGACGAGAGGGTCATCAAGTGGGCCGAGCAGAACGCGGCCGAGAGCGGCGGCAGCTTCGAGCTCCTCCACGACCCGGTTCAGGCAGTTAAGGATGCGGACGTCATCTACACCGACGTCTGGGCCAGCATGGGTCAGGAGGCCGAGGCCGAGGAGAGGAGAAAGATTTTCATGCCCTTCCAGGTGAACAAGGACCTCGTCAAGCACGCCAAGCCGGACTATATCTTCATGCACTGCCTCCCGGCCCACCGCGGCGAGGAGGTCACCGACGACGTCGTCGACTCCCCGAACAGCGTCGTCTTCGACGAGGCCGAGAACAGGCTCCACGCCCAGAAAGCCGTTATGGCCCTTGTCATGGGCGGGATTAAGGTCTGAGGCCTTTTCTTCCCTTTTGTTCTCCCACACTGCTTGGCCTTCTGGGATGCCTTCCGCTGTGAAAGCGGACTTTCACAAAACTGCCCTTCTATGAAAGTGCACTTTCATAAATCATCGCAGTTATGAAAGTTGGCTTTCACAAACGAAGAACCTTTTAAACCCCCCTTCGTATTTCCTACCATGCTCGAAAAGCTATTCAGCCTCGGATACTCCAAGACCTTCGCGGAGAGATATTATACCCTCTGGGGTGAGAGGGCATTAGCTATAGCCGAGGCCATGGAAAAGCCCCTGTCGAGGTGCTTCCGCGTAAACACCCTCCGCATCGAAGTGCCGAAGCTCACCAAGCTCCTCAACAAGAAGGGCTTTCAGTTCAAACGCGTCCCCTGGGCGAGGGAGGGGTTCTGCCTAACACGCGAGCCCTTTTCGGTAACATCCACACCCGAGTACCTGAGCGGCCTGCTTTACATTCAGGAAGCAAGCTCTATGTATCCGCCGGTGGCGCTCGAACCGAAGCCCGGTGAAACCGTTGCCGACATGGCGGCGGCACCTGGGGGTAAAACTTCCTACATTGCCCAGCTGATGGAGAACGAGGGGATAATCTACGCCTTCGACGTCGGGGAGGAACGCTTAAAGGAAACTCGGCTCAACCTTTCTCGCCTAGGGGTAACCAACACCGTGCTCATCCACAAATCCTCACTCCACATAGCCGAGCTGGGCATCGAGTTCGATAGAATCCTCCTGGATGCCCCCTGCACCGGTTCGGGAACGATACACAAGAACCCGGAGCGTAAGGCCAACAGGACGATGGAGGACGTGAAGTTCTGCCAGGGACTGCAGATGAAGCTCATCGAAAAAGCCCTGGGGGTTCTGAAGCCCGGAGGAGTTCTGGTTTACTCGACCTGCTCCCTCGAACCGGAGGAGAACGAGTTCGTCCTTCAGTGGGTTCTTGATAACTTTGACGTTGAACTGCTCCCGCTCCGCCACGGCGAGCCGGCTTTAACGAGCCCCTTCGGAATCGAGCTGAGTGAAGAGATAAGAAAAGCGAGGCGCTTTTATCCAGACAGGCACGGAACGAGCGGCTTCTTCGTTGCGAAGGTTAAAAAGCTCTAATCTTTGGATTCTGAAACTAGAACCTCATCTATTTTTCTAAGCCTCTCCAGGACGTCCTCGCTGAGGTTCCTCTCCAGCTCCTCACGGGCGGCCTTGGCAAGCTCGAACTTCGAGTCGTACTTCCCGAGGGACGTCCAGTGAATCTTCTTGCCCTCCAGGAAAACGTCTATGTCGCAGAGACGCTTGTATCCAACGTATTCGATGCCCTTCAGCAGGAACTTAACGCGCACCGGGTCCTCCCACGTCAGCAGCTTGAGCTTGTACACTGGAACGCGCATGAAGGGCCTCGGATAGTCCCAGTCCCAGCCCTCGCCGACGACGAAGCCGAGGTCGAGGTTCTCTATGACCATCATCAGCCGCTCTATGTTCTCATCGTAGCGCTTGTCGGTGTCGTAGACTTTGATGGTAAGCTCCTTCCATTCGGGCATCAGCCGGAGGAGGAGAACCGGAACGTCAATCGTTAACTCATGATAGACGCTCAGGAAGTCCCTGCGTATCAGAACCGCCCCCGCGATTTCATCCGGTCCAATGGGAGCGCTGAGCTTCTTCGTCGTTACGCCGATTATCGTGTCCCCGGCTTCGCCCTCGTCGAAGGCGGTTCGAATGTCCATGATTTCGCCGCCGTACTTCTCGGCCAGCAGCCTGAGCCCGTCCTCAACGTTGGTGGGTATCCGCAGGAGGATTAGGGTGCTCTCAACGTGCACCTTCTCCACGGGGAGGTTTCGGTTGACGATCTCGCTGAGGACGACCGGGGCGTGGGCCCCTATCAGGAAAGCCGTCTCCGGCGGGATGGTCTCCTTCTTCCATTCCTCAGTTACGAAAACGACAGTTTCAAACTCGTTGCTGAGTTTTATCGCCTCATCCGTTGGCAGTTCATCGACACCAAATGCCTCAGAAACGGCCCTTTTTACCAACTCAGAGTCCCTGGTTCTAAGAAAGAGTATGGACGGGCCGAATCTAATGACCTTCATCATATTCCCCTCCACATCTTGTAGCCCCTATCAAAATCCGTTCCGCCGGGGTACTTAACGCGGTAGGTCTGCCTGCTCGGCAGAAGAACGAAGTTGACGCCGAGAACGCCATTTAGACCCCTCTCGACCAGCTTAAAGTTGTGGCCGTACAGTCTGAAATCTGCGTCCAGGTTCGCCACGTCCCTCCACGTATGGCCCAGGGCAAACCTCGCACTCTCTATCTCGATGACGGTCCCGGGCTCAACGACGGCGTCACCAAAGAACTCCCTGACCAGCTCCGGGTCGTCCTCGTTTCCCGGAACGACGTAGAGTTTCACCCCATAGCCCTTGAGAACGTGGGCGAGCTTCCTTATTGCTCCCTGGTAGCGGGGCCTGAGCTCTGGCCGTCTCTCCAGCTTCACGTTGTCGGCGAGGTCGCCGGTGTGGATGACGTAATCCGGAGCGGTTTTTTCTATGAGCTCACCGATGAAGCGGTAGACGCTCTCGGGAGTATCGCTTACGTGCATGACCTTCGTCTCATCGGAGGAGGCGAGCACTTCGAGGACCTTTTTCCGGAAGATGGGAAGCTTGAACGGCATTGGAGAAACTAGGAGCAGGGCTTATATATACCTTGCCACAACTCCCATGGGGTGTTGACATGAAGGTTCTCGTTCTTGGTGCCGGAAACGTCGGCAGGGCTGTAGCCTGGGATTTGAGGGATGAGTTTGATGTTCATGTTGGGGACGTCAGCGATGAGAGACTGAAAGCCGTCTCCGAATTCGCCACGCCCCTGAAAGTTGATGCGTCCAGCTTCGATTCCCTCGTTGAGGTAATGAAAGGCTTTGAGCTTGTTGTGGGAGCACTTCCGGGGGGATTCGGATACCAGTCGGTGAAAGCGGCGATAAAAGCGGGCGTCGACATGGTCGACGTCTCGTTCATGCCGGAGAACCCGCTGGAGCTTCGCGATGAAGCGGAGAAGGCGCAGGTGACGGTTATATTCGACGCCGGCTTTGCCCCCGGGCTGAGCCACATCCTGATGGGCAGGATATGGCAAGAGATGGACGAGCTGAGGGAGGGCTACATCCACGTCGGCGGCCTCCCGAAGGAGCCCAGGCCGCCACTTTATTACAGAATTACATGGTCACCGAAGGATTTAATTGAGGAGTACACGAGGCCGGCGCGCGTGATAAGGGGCGGAGGGGTTAAAGCCGTCGACCCCTTCGAGAGGATTGAGAGGGTAACCGTGGGGGACTTCGAGTTCGAGGCCTTCGTGAGCGATGGTCTGAGGAGCCTCCTGGAGAGCGTTAGGGCGGAGAGGCTTGAGGAGTGGACGCTCCGCTGGCCGGGACACCTAGAGAGGATGAGGGTTTTGAGGGAGCTCGGCTTCTTCAGGCCGGAGCACGTTGATAAGACGCTTGAGGTCATAGCCCCGCTCATGACCTACGAGAGCCCGGACTTCTCGATAATGCAGGTGGTCGGAAGGGGAACGCTGGACGGAGAGGAAAAGGAGATAGGCTACCTTCTGTACGACGAGGAAAAAGAGGGCTTCACCTCGATGGCCCGCGTCACGGGATTCACCGCGGCCATAATAGCGAGGCTCGTGGCCGAGAAGGGCTGCATCTTCGGAGTTATTCCGCCGGAGATACTCGGAATGCGCATAGACACCTTTGAGAGAATCGCGGGTGAGATTGCGGACAGGGGCATAAGGTTAGAGAGGTGGGAGAATGCTCCACCTGGTGATAGCTGAGGCGGAGCTTGAGCTCGTCCCGAAGGCGATACTTGACCATCCTGCCGTTGTGAACCACGCCCGGAGGAGGGGAAAGAGGCCTGACGAGATACTGCTGGACAGCACATACCACCACGCGGCCATCAAAAAGCTCCCGGATGGCGAGAGGCGCGGGAGGCCGGACATAGTCCACATCTGCCTCCTCAACGCCCTTGAGAGCATCGCCAGCAAGGAAGGTCTGCTGAGGGTCTACATCCACACCAGGAACGACGAAGTGATTTACATCAAACCGGAGACGAGGATTCCGCGGAACTACAACCGCTTCGTTGGGCTGATGGAGAGCCTCTTTAAGAACCGTGCGGTTCCAAAGGACCTAGAACTGCTCCACATTGAGAAAAAGTCCCTTGGGGAGCTCGTGAAGGAGTTAAATCCCGATGGAGTCTTCGTGATGCATGAACAGGGAGATACAGCAAAACCGTTGGAGTTCGGAAAGATCCTTTCGAAGCTCCGCACTCCAATGGTAATCGTCGGCGGGTTCCCGCACGGGGATTTCATGAAACAACCGCCCGGGAAGAAAATAAGTCTCTACAAAGCTCCGCTGATGGCATGGACAGTTGTGAACGAGGTGCTCGTCGGCTTTGAGCACTGGATTCTCTGAAAACGCCCGCGGGGACATAACGTTTTTATATTACCTCCCGTTTAATTCCCCGTAAGCTTTCCCGGGATAACGGGCCAGAAACATTACGATGGGGGTGTGAATCTATGAGAAAAATAAGCTTCCTGATGGCGTTTTTGATAACCGGGTACATCCTTGGAATCTGGAACTTTCTGGTTCTGCCCAAGTACTACATAAACTTTGGGCTGAAGGGATTCCTGATATCGCTGATACCGATGCTCGTGGCGCTGTTCCTGATATACAGTGAGGCGGAGAGCACCAAACGCACCAGATACCTGATATACGAGCTGTTCTTCAAGATATCGCGCACTCCGGCGCTGATATTCGTGCTCATAATGTTCCTGCTCGTGATGCTCGGAATCACAACCTACTACTCCTCGTACAGCATCATATACATTCTGGGCATAGGGTCCAAGTACGTCCCGGCGATCGCCCTCGGAACGATACTCCTCTCCGTGATACTTCTCCTGCTGGCCAAGGGCAGAACCCTCGAAGTCATCTCGGTACTCTCCGTGCTCTTCGTAATCTTCGCGATAGTTTCGGCCATCCTCATCAGGAACCAGGCCCTCAGTGCGGTCACCGCGCCGCGGGCTGTCCAATACATGAACAACGCGGTCTCAGCGATAACGTCCTTCGACCAGCCGCTCTCCCTCAAGGGAATCCTCTACATGCTCATATCGGTCCTCGTTTCCTTTGGACTCGGTGCGGGCGTTTACTACGTGGTCGGAAGCTTTACCCCGGAGGAGCTTGACCTCAGGAAAGTCCTCGCGGCGGTTTTCGTCCTTCAGATAATCCTCAGCTTCGCGGCAGCTTTCACCGTCGCATACTCCCTCGGCGCCGCCTACCAGGGCTTTGGAAAGGCATTCCACAGCCCCAACATTCCCGCAGAGGAGTCCATGAAGCTCTACCTCGGCTTCCAGAACCTTAAGGACTACGCCACCAACAGTGAGAAGAGTCCGATGGACTCAATCGAAGTGTTCTACTCGATTCCCCACGTGCTCAAGGATAACATCGCCAGCGCCGACAGGCTGATATACCTGCTAATGCTCTCGCTCTATTTCGCTGGACTGACCACCATCATAATCCTCATTGAGATGGGCAGCCAGATACTCTCCGAGGTCATGCAGCTTGGAAGGAGCAAGAGCCTGATGCTGGTGGCCTTCCTCGGCCTCGTGCTCTCGGCAACGATGGTCGTAGGCGACATCAGAACCATGTTCGTCGTCGTGCCATTCAGCGTCGGTGCCCTCATAGCGGCGGTGGAAGCCTACCCACTCCTCTCAGGCGAGCTTGCACACAACAAAGGGGTCATCGGCGGCATAATTGCACTGCTGCTCCTAACCGGCCTTGTAAGCCTGTACTTCACCTTCAAGGCTCCGCAAACACCGGTCAAAATTGGGGCACTGCTCGGTCTGGTTCTCTTCGTGCCGGTGCTCATGAACAGCATGCTGATGAAGACCCGCCGCTGAGCTTTTCCATTTTCAAAAATTTTTTAAAGACCCTTCCCAATCGGTTTTAGAACGCTTATGGGAGGTCTGAAAAATGGGAGACAAGACCAAGGTTCAGGTTAGCAAGCTCAAGCCCGGAAGGTACATCCTCATCGACGGCGAGCCCTGCAGGATTGGCAACATAACCGTTTCCTCACCAGGAAAGCACGGCTCCGCCAAGGCCAGGATCGAGGCCGTTGGAATCTTCGACGGCAAGGTCAGGAGCATCGTCAAGCCCACCAGCGCCGAGGTTGACGTTCCAATCATAGACAAAAGAACCGCCCAGATCATCGCCATGACCCCTGACACCGTCCAGATTATGGACATGGAGACCTACGAGCTCTACGACGTCCCGATCGAGGGCGGCGTCGCCGACGACATCAAGGACCAGCTCAAGGAGGGCATCAACGTCGAGTACTGGGAGACCCTTGGTAGGATAAAGATAATGAAGCTCAAGGGCGAGTGAGCCCTTCCGCTCTTCTATTTCCGCAACCTTTTAAGAAGCACTCCGACCAATTCTCACTGGAGGTGAGACTGTGGACTTCCTTTACACCTATGAAACGCTTAAGCTTGAATTCCCACTTGCCGAGCCAGGAGAGGCCAGATTCGTTATCCTGGGCGTACCCTTCGACGGAACGACCAGCTTCAAGCCCGGCGCGAGGTTCGGCCCAACGCTCATCAGGCACGCAACGCTCAACCTCGAAAGCTACATCCTCGACTACGGGATTGACATAGCGGAACTCCCCATAGCGGACATCGGAGACGTCGCCGTTGTCGCCGGCGATCCCCGCAAGACCGCGGACAGGGTTAGGGAAACGGTCGAGGAGCTCAAGCGCGTCAATCCGAAAGCAGTGCCGATACTCCTGGGCGGCGAGCACTCCCAGACCCTTGGAGCCGTTGAGGCGCTTAAGCCGGCCAGCTACGTCGTCTTCGATGCCCATCTCGACCTGCGCGAGAGCTACGAGGACAACCCATACAACCACGCCTGCGTTGCGAGGAGGATAGGCGAGCTGGGAGTCAGGGAGGCGATGTTCGGGATAAGGAGCGGCACGAGGGAGGAGGTTCTCTACGCGGAGGAGAACGGAATCCCCTGGGTTCACGCGAGGGACTACGACTTCGATGCCTTCGTCGAGCTTGTGAAGCCCCTCCCCGAGCCTGTCTACCTCTCGGTTGACATAGACGTGTTCGACCCCCCGCTGGTTCCATCGACGGGCACCCCGGAGGCGGGAGGTCTGGGGTTCTGGGAAGTGGTTGAGGCGATGGAGTGGCTCCTGGAGAACAAGAGAATAGCGGGCTTTGACATAATGGAGGTCGCGGGGAGCGGACTCGGCGACGTTACCGCCCTGACCGCGGCAAAGCTGCTGTTCCACTTCATGGGAGCGATGGGAAAAGGGGCTTAAAAATTTCATTCTTTCACGTGATCAGGTTGCGGGAGCAGGTCAACAGTAGCTGTTTCCACACTCACTGGGGCGTTTTCGAGGGGCTTCCTCATGGAGTATGGATACTCCCACTTGATAACCATGAAAACCCCGGTTCCAAAACCGAACAGCTCCATAACGACGTCCTGAACTTTGTTTCTCATGCTCTCGTAGAGCCAGGGCATGCTGGGCTGAAGTGCCACCTCAAAGAACTCCCATCCCACCCCGGCCAGGAAGAGTGCGAAGAGACTGATGGAAAATATCTTCAGGGAACTCCAGTGAAGGTGGTAGGTTCTCGACGATTCCAGGACGACTTCGTTGAATATGGCCCACGTCACGAGGCCGCCCAGGTAGTGGCTCGGTATGTCCGCCCCCTTCCAGACCTGGTTGTACAGGTCGAGGTGCAGGAAAGGAACGTTGAGAAACGTTATATGGGCGGCCATGAATATCGCGAAGAGGGCGTAGACGCTGTCGTTGTAGAACGGGCTGACCCACGGCCATATCCTTCTGCTGGGATGCGGGTATATCCTCCGAACGATACTTGGGACGAAGAGGGAGAAGAAGCCAGCAGAAGCGCTGAGAATTTGATCAAACTTTCCGTACATCAGGGTGCTGATGAGACCAAAGAAAACGATGGCCCTGGCGATCAGGATTATTCCCTTTTCCCACGTTCTCATTCAGCTCACCTAAACTCCCTCCACGTGATTCCATAATCCACCGAGCTTTATATACTTGTCGGCCAGAAACAGGTAGTATCCGAACTAAAACAAACCGGAACAAAACCTAATCCCTTCGGGAAGCGGCGAACTACCCGCCCTTTTGGAAAGGGACTTCCCGCCCGAGGTGTTAAAATGTACTAGGGGTTGGGCTTGTAGCCGGCCTTCTTCATCTCCTTCTCGATGCTCCTAACCTCAAGCAGTTCCCTCCTGAGAATCGGAACCCACAGAGTTTCAACGAGAACCGTGACGAGAACGGTGATTATGGTAACGCTGAGAATTATCTCTCCCCACTGCACCAGGTCCGGGTTGTTGTAGGTGATTCCAAGGGTCAGCGGAAGGCTGGCGAGGGCTGCCGGAACCACTCCCCTCGGACCCTCAAGCGATATGAAAAGGTACTCCTTAAAGGAGCGCCACCTCAGTATGGGGAGTGAAGCCACCGGCCTGGCGACCAGCATCAGAACGAACGCTATGATTACACCCTGAACGATGTGACCCCTTATTATCTCCGGGTTCAGGCTGGCGCCCAGGAGGGTGAAGATGAATATCGTGGATATTGTTGCAAGGCTCTCGTTGAAGTGCACCTCCCTCTCGACGGCCCGCATGACCTTCTTGACCACGGAGATGTCGTCCCGGAAGAAGACCTTGTGATTGCCGAGAACGATGCCAGTGACTGTGACCACAAGGTAGCCCGAGGCCTGGACCAGCTCCCCGAGAAGGAAGCCGCCAAACGCTATCACCAGGGCGAATATAACTATCTCGGGGAAGTCCCGCACCTCGGTCTTCTTTAAGATGTTGTAGCCAACCACGCCGAGCGCTATCCCTATCAGTATCGATGCTCCCATCTGGTACACGAAGAACACAACGGCCGCGGGGTACAGGCCGATGTGGTGGGCTATGCTCTCCAGGAACTTTGCGCTGGACGCCTCAGGAACCAGCATTGCAACGGCCACCGAGGTGAGTACTATACCCATCGGGTCGTTGAATATCGACTCGGTGACGATGACCGTTTCGATGTCCTCGCGAACACGGTACTGCCTGAACAGCGGGATGAGGGTTGCCGGATCCGTGGCGCCTATGATGGCCCCAAAGAGGAACCCGACGATGAAGGGCACGTGGAAGAGCAGCGAGAAGATTCCCCCGATGATGAACGCGGTGAGAAGGAGTCCCAGGGTGTCAAGGGTCAGTATCGTCTTGGAGTTTCTTTTCAGCATCTTCCAGCTCAGGGTGTGACCCTCGGTGAAGAGTATCATCACAAGGCCGAAGACACGGACGTAGTTGAACAGCTCGTTGGCGAGTCCCCTGTTCAGGAGGCCCAGGACTGGGCCGACCAGTATGCCGAGGAACATGAAGAGGGGAATGTATGACACGTTAAACTTCTTGCTCACTAGAAGGGAAACCAGTCCCACGGCCAGGACGACGAAGAACACGTAGACCATCAGGTCAACGCTCGGGATAAGGACGTTTGATGCACCAGTCACAGACATCACTATTCCTCCAATCAATTTTGCCTTCAAGGTTAATAAGCATGCCGAGGACTTCTTTTGTTATTCTTATTGGTACAATGTTCTAAACATTTCGCTGGTGTCGCCTTCAACCCACAAAGCCTTAAATAGAACTTTTTTCATCCATCCGAATTGGTGATGGTCATGGAAGTCGAGTCCGCTCTCGAAAGCTTTCACTCGCTCAGGCTGACCGATATAATGCCCCGATTCGAAACGATGCCGGTAGTAACGGCCGATTCCGACCTTCTCAGCGTCCTTAAAATACTCAGGAGCAGACATCACGTATGGGTGGTCGACAGCAGGGAGAACATGAAGCTCGTGGGAGTTATCCGCTACATAGATGTCATAGACGTCCTCCTGCCGCCGGAGGCCCACAAGTTCAAACTTGGGATGACGAGCAAGACCCTGCGCTCGATGCTTGGGGGTGCCACCAAGGCCGAGGACGTGGCCGAGAGGCACGTGCTCACCATAAACGAGGACGCGACGGTTCTCGACGCACTGATGAAGATGCGCAAGTACAGGATTCAGGTGCTGGCGGTCGTAAAGGACGGCAAGCTGGTGGGCGAGGTGAGCCTGCGCATACTGATAGACGAGCTGCTGAGACTGCTGAGGGTAGGTGGTGCTCAATGGAAACCGTGACGTGGCTGCTGTTCGCCCTCGGACTCTCGCTTATACTCGCAAAGATAGGGGACAGCATCATCGAGCGCTACGAACTTCCAGGAGTCCTGGGAGAGCTGCTGATGGGAATGATACTCGGAAACCTGGTCTACTTCGGCATAGTCGCGCCCCAGTACCTCCCGATAGTCAGCGGGGAGGCATTCACCACGGACATGACGGTGGTGGCCAACTTCCTCGCCAAGCTGGGTATAATATTCCTCCTGTTTCTCGGTGCCCTCGATGCAGACCTTGAACAGCTCAAGAAGACGGGCCTCACGGCCACCGTCTCGACGGTTCTCGGTGTCTTCGTCCCCCTCGTGGTCGGCTGGTTCGCCCTCATGGAGATGGGCTACCCGAGCAGGGAGGCCTTTGCGGGCGGCGTTCTCCTCACCGCAACCAGCATCGGCCTGACCGTCAGGGTGATGATGGATTTGGGAGTTCTCAAGAGTGAGGTTGGGGCGGCTTCCCTGAGCGCGAGCGTTATGGACGACTTTCTGGGTATAGCCCTCGTCATCTTCGCCGTCGGCAGCGGCGGCCTTCTTGAGCTCTCTGTTAAAATCGTGGCGTTCTTTATCCTGACCGGCGTCATCTGGTGGTTCCTCGTTGATTATTACATAAAATTCGCCGAGAGGCTTCACGTTGAGAAGGGAATCCTCGGAGTGGTTCTCGGAATGATGTTCCTCTTCGCGGCCCTGGCGGAAGGCTGGTTCGCCGCGGCCATTGAGGGTGCGTTCATGATGGGCCTCGTCCTCTCGAAGCTCCCCGAAGGAAAGCGCCTCATGGAGGACGTGAAGGCCATCGGCTACGGCCTGCTGATACCGTTCTTCTTCGTCCACACGGGGGCGATGCTCAACCTCACCGTTTTCGAGAACGCCAACGCCCTGATTCTGGCCGCGGTTCTCACCGCCGTGGCAGTCTTCGGAAAGGTCATCGGAAGGGGAATCGGAGCGTGGATAACCGCCTGGGGACGTGGAAGGGCTTTCCTCTTCACAAAGAAGAACCTCTGGATGTCGCTCCAGATGGGCATCGGTTCGGTTCCCAGGACTGAAGTTGCGCTCGTTGACCTGATGGTGGCAATCCACGGTGGCGCGATAAGCCAGGAGCATGCCCCTGAGTTCATAGCGGCAACGCTGATATTCATAACGGTCTCCGTGCTGATAACCCCGCCGCTCCTCAAGTGGGCTTTCAGGGAGGAGATAGAAGCAACGAGGGCACAGAAGGCCAGTGCAAAGGTCGAGAGGATAGAAAGCACGAAGAAGAGAATAAAAGAACTGAAGGGCTCCGGGTGAGCCTCTTTTCTTTTCCCCATCAGCCGAAGAAGGCTCCCATCATGTCCATCTGCTCCTCGCTCATGGACTTTATTTTGAACTCGGGCATCTCCGGAATCAGGTTTTCATAGTCCTCCTCGGTTATCTCCTCCGCCTCTCCGTTCTTGACGCGGTAGAAGATGCCGTATTCGGGGTCGCGGTACGCAACGAGGAAGTCCTCAACCTCGATGTCGTCGGAGTCCACGAAGATGACGTTTCCACCGGTGTAGGGGCGCCTGCACTTGAAGGGGAAGCTTGAGGAGTTGAGCATAGCATCGCCGAGGGCCTGGTTGGCCTTCTCGCCGTTTATCTCGGTCCAGAACCTCCTCCCCTCGAAGTCGCCCTCAACGACGATGAGAAACCTCTTCCCGTCGAGTTCGACGACCGGGGCCCCTTTCTCCGAGAGTATCTTGAACAGCTCGCCGATGGTCTCGGCGTTCCTAAGGGAAGCAACGAATCCTTCAACTTTCATAGTTCCCACCGGTGGGGGTTCGGGAAGGGGGTATAAAAGCTTAAGCTTTTTATTGGAGACACCAAATCACCCTTGATGGCATCGAAAAGGCAGTACCTCGGGAAGTGGGGGGTTGTCATTGCTTTTTCAATCCTGGCCGGCCTAGTTGGCGGTTTGGGGGCGATAGTGTTCAGGCTGGCCGTGGGCATAGTTCACGGCTTCTTTTTCGGATGGCTCCTCCCGAACGTTTCCTACGAGGTGGGTGGCGTCAACATCGGCTACATACTCCTGCCAACGCTCGGTGCGCTGGTGGTCACGCTCTTCGTCATCAAATGTCCCGAGATCAAGGGGAACGGCATCCCAGAGGTTATAGAGGCGGTTATATTCAAGGGCGGCAACATACCGGGGAAGTTCGCGGTTTTGAAGACGATAGCCACCGCGGTAACCATAGGCTCGGGAGGAAGCGTGGGACGAGAAGGCCCCATAGGATTCATAGGCGCGGCTTTAACATCCATTCTAGCGCGCTGGTTCAACCTATCGCGGGAGATGAAGAAGCTCCTGGTCACCTGCGGTCTCGCCGCCGGTATAGCCGGCACCTTCAACACACCTCTGGCGGGGGCAATGTTCGCCCTTGAGGTCGTCTACATGGGGGCATTTTCGATAAACCTCGTGCCCATATTCATCGCCGCCGTCACCGGGAACGCAATTACCCTCGCCGTCCTCAAGAGGGCGGTGGAGATAGACCTCCCCGGAGACATCGGCCATGCGCTTCCCGAGCTCCCCATGTTCTTCCTCCTGGGCCTGAGCCTCGGCCTCTTGGCGGCGTTCTACGCGCGGTTCCTCTACCGCATGGTTGACGGCTTCTCCGAGTCGAGGATACCCGAAACCCTGAAGCCCGCGGTGGGCGGCTTTGGAGTCGGTGTTCTTGGGATGCTGTTTCCAGCTTACGGCATATTTGGAATAGGCTACGAAGGAATGAGGATGGCATTCTACGGCGAGCTGGCGATAGGACTGCTCGTGACCCTCGGGCTCGTCAAGATGCTCGCCACTGCCCTCACGATAGGCTCCGGCCAGAGCGGCGGCGTCTTCGCCCCAAGCCTGTACATAGGAACCATGTTCGGCGCGGCTTTTGGGCAGGTTGTGAAGGTTCTCCTGCCGGGACTTGGTGTAAACCCCGCCGTCTACGCCCTGGCGGGAATGGCGGCCTTCTTCAGCGGTATGACGCAGGCCCCGCTGACTCAGATACTGATGGTCACGGAGCTCACCAGGAGCTACGCCGTTCTCCCCCCCGTGATGACCTCCGCGACCATAGGATTCCTAACGGCCAGGTTCTTCCTCAAGGGGGAGTCCATCTACACCCTCAAGCTCATCAGGAAGGGCTACCACGTGAAGACCGGAAAGCCGGTCATCCTTGAGACCATCTCCGTCGGCGAGATAATGACCCGCGAGCCGGTCTACGTCACCGAGAACCAGACTCTCTTTGACGTGGAGCACCTGATAGGGGAAACCGGACACGACTGCTTCCCCGTTGTCAACGAAAACATGGAGGTAGTGGGCATAGTCGGCATAAAGGACATCCTGAAAAGACCCCCGAGCGTTAAGCGGATGCCCGTGAAGCGGTTCATCCGCCGGCCCTACGGAGTAACTTACCCGACGGAGACTGCCGAGGATGCCTTCGAGAAGCTCATGGCCTACGATCAGAACCTCCTGCCCGTCCTTGAAAGCCCCGGGAGCAGAAAGCTCGTTGGTGTCGTGACCAAAAGGGACATATACCGCGCCTACTACCGCGGTCTGGAGGGAATGTACATAGACTGAGGTGGTTCCATGCAGGTTGATGCCGACCTTCACATACACTCGCGCTACTCCAAGGCGGTCTCAAAATCCATGACGGTTCCAAACCTCGCCGAGAACGCCAGGTTCAAGGGCCTTGGGATAGTCGGAACTGGAGACATACTCAACCCGAGGTGGGAGGAGGAGCTGTTAAGGTACACCGAGAAGGTTGACGAGGGAACCTACGAGAGGAACGGGATTCGCTTCATCCTCACGGCAGAGGTCGAGGATAACCGGCGCGTTCACCACGTCCTGGTTTTTCCGAGCATCTCAGCCGTCCGGGAGATGAGGAAGGAGCTGAGGAGGTACTCGGCGGACATAGAGACCGAAGGAAGGCCGAGGGTTAACCTTCCAGCGTCGGAGATAGCCGAGGTAGCGAACGAGCTCGGCGTATTGATAGGGCCGGCGCATGCATTCACGCCCTGGACGGCTCTCTACAAGGAGTACGACAGCCTCAGGGAGGCATACCAGGGGGCAAAGGTGCATTTTCTTGAGCTCGGCCTCTCGGCCGACAGCGAGATGGCCGACAGGATAAAGGCCCACCACCCGCTGACATACCTCAGCAACAGCGACGCCCACTCGCCGATGCCCCACCGCCTCGGGAGGGAGTTCAACCGCTTCGAGGTTGAGGAAGTCACCTTCGAGGAGATACGGAAGGCCATTCTCAAGAGGGGAGGTAGAAGAATCGTCCTCAACGCCGGCCTTGACCCGAGGCTGGGCAAGTACCACCTTACCGCCTGCTCCCGCTGTTATGCAAAGTATTCACCGGAGGAGGCGAGGGCTTTCAAGTGGAAGTGCCCGAAGTGCGGCGGCAGGATAAAGAAGGGCGTTCACGACAGAATCCTTGAGCTGGCAGACACTGAAGAGAGACCGAAGGACAGGCCGCCCTATTTACGCTTAGCCCCTCTGGCGGAGATAATCGCGATGGTTGTGGGAAAAGGAGTTGAGACGAAGGCAGTAAGGGTTATCTGGGAGCGCTTTTTGAAGGAGTTCGGGAGCGAGATATGGGTTCTCGTCGATATACCGCTTGAGGGTCTGGCGGAGGTTCATGAGGAGGTTGCAAAGGCCATCTGGGCCTACAGAGAGGGCAAGCTCATAGTGATTCCCGGCGGCGGAGGAAAATACGGAGAGATAAGACTGCCGGAGGAGATAAAAAATGCCAGAATAGAGGACCTCGAAGCCCTTGAGGTCGAAGTTCCAAAGGAGGAATACCGGCCGAAGCAGACGAGCCTCATGAAGTTCCTCGGGGGAAGCCGGAAGGCTAAGTGAGGCACCTACCCCTTGCGCCGATTCTTTTTATCACCTTTCTGCAGGCACCCTTCAGCTTCTCCGCATTCTCCTCTGGGATTCCATCGTAGGTGAAGTCCCAGGTTCCCATCTCTATCCCCGCGGCGTACTTGATTCTGCCGTTCTCCCTCAGGATTGGATAGAACTCGATGTGGAGGTGGTAGAAGCCGTAGGTTCCCTTAAACGGTGCCTGATAGACCATCATCGTATAGGGCATGTCCCTCTCCAGGACCGTGTTGAGGGTTCCGGTCGCAGTCCTGAGCGCGTCGGCCAAATCCGCGAGCTCTTCCTCCGTCAGCTGGGTGAGCCTCTGGACGTGCCTTTTGGGGTAGATGTGGACTTCAAAGGGCCAGTTCGCAAAGAAGGGCAGGAAGATTGCAAAGCTTCCGTTCTCGTATATCGCCCTCTCACTCTCCAGCTCCTCGCTCAGAATCCTGCAGAAGAGGCACTCACCGGTGCGCTTGGAGTATTCCCTGGAGTTCTCGATTTTGAGGCGAACCTTGAGGGGTACGAACGGTGTCGCGTAGAGCTGGCCGTGGGGATGGGTCAGGCTAACACCTATCTCCTCACCCTTGTTTCGGAAGATTGAGACGTAGGCAACGTGGGGATTTCTCTTCAGTTCTGCGGTTATGTTTTTCCATAATTCAACAACTCTGGTCACGGCATCGAGGGAAAGCCCGTCGAGGTCTCTGACGTCGTGTTCAGGCGTTTCGACTATCACGCTGCACTGGCCGAGCGCCCGTGCCCTCCTGTAGAACCCATCTCGCTCTGGCCGTGAGGCATCGAAGGACAGCAGGGGAAACCTGTTCGGAAGCAGGAGAACCTCCCAGCCGTAACCGGTTTCCTCGCCACCGGGGCAGAAGGGGCAGAAGTTCCGCGGCCTCCAGGGGCGTTTTTTCCTCACAGCGGAGACCATGACCCACTGGCCGGTTAGAGGATTGTACCTCAGCTCCCGCATCGTCACCACTGGATTAGATTGGCGAAGGGACATAAAAGCTTGGCGAAGGCTTTAAATCCCCGGCCCCAACTGGAAGTGGGGGTAAAGGTGGAGAGGGAGATAATCGAGCTCTTCAGAAGGCACCTCAAGCTTCAGGGAGACCTGCCGCTGGGGGACGACGCGGGAGCAATTAAGTTCGGTGACGAATGGCTGGTCGCCACCAACGACATGCTCGTGAGGAGAACTGACGTGCCGGACGTAATGACGCCCGAGCAGGTCGGGTTTAAGGCCGTCACCATGAACGTCAGCGATGTTGCCGCCATGGGAGCGAGACCTGTGGGGTTCCTCTTCTCACTGGGCGTTCCGCAGGATATTGATATGGATTACCTCGAAGGCGTTGCAAAAGGAATCGGGAACGCCCTTGAATTCTACAACCTCCCAGTCCTGAGCGCCGACACCAACGAGGCGGACGATTTGATAATAGACGGAATCGCCCTCGGGAGGACTGAGAGACTTCTGACCCGGAGCGGGGCGAGGCCGGGCGACCTGGTCTGCATTACCGGCGACATCGGCAGGGCCCTGGCGGGGCTCCTAGTGTGGAAGCACGGCCTTGACGTGTCCAAGAAGACGAAAGAGACCCTTTACGAGAAGCTTCTCGAACCGATGGCACGGGTTAGTGAGGGAATCGAACTGAGCGGGCTTGCGAATGCAGCCATCGACGTAAGCGACGGTCTGAGTAAGGAGCTGCACCTCCTGGCCAGGATGAGCGGGGTGAGGATAGAGGTCGAGGCCCAGAAGCTGCCGATTCGGGATGAGGTAAGGGCAGTTGCCCAGGTCATGGGTTTGAATTCGATTGAGATGGCCCTCGCGAGCGGGGAGGAGTTCGAGCTGGTCTTCACCATCCCGGAAAGCCTGCTGGATGAATGCCCCGTGAGGTGCACCGTCATCGGGAGGGTTCTAAAAGGGGCAGGGGTTTACATTACCATCAATGAAAAAAGACAGGAGATGCCCGTTTTGGGCTGGGAACACCTTAACAAGGGTGTAAAAGGAACGTATAGAACGATGTTCCGATAACGTTTTAAAATCCTAGACCGACTTAAGGTAGGTCGTGACTATGCTGGGGAGCCTTACCACGTCAGCGCAGCAGTATTTTTCAGTGGTCGTCAGCGCGTCCCTTAAGTACCTCATCCTAGCCTTTCTCACGTACTACGTGAGCGTCGTTCTCTACGCAGTCCGCTGGAAGCTCGTTTTGAAGGGCGTCGGCAGGGACGCCCCCCTGCACGAACTCATTAAAGCAATCCTCGCTTCGATTTTCATGAACAACGTCACCCCGATGAGCAGGAGCGGCGGGGAACTGCTCAGAATGGCGTGGGTTTCTAAAAAGGCCAACATCCCAACGGGAGTTTCCGCGGTCAGCATAGTCTACGAGCGCATACTGGAGACCATTCCGATATTCGCCCTCTTCCTTGTTGGTATGATGTACTTCTCATCCGGGGAGCCCCTCCCGTTCATAATCCTCGGCACAGCCAGCGTGATTCTGATATGGTTCAAGTGGGACGCCTTCGTGAGGCTCTCGCTCCGCGTCTTCCGAACCCCGGTGACGGATGAAGAGATGCGGAAAATAACCGCACTGCGGAGCATGCACAGCCTCAATATGGCCGCGGTCCTGCTCAGCTCCACCGTCTGGCTCCTCGACGTCGTCAGACTGAAGCTCATAGCCCTCGCCTTTGGTCTCAATCTGGCGTGGAGCTTCATAGCGGTGATTTCAATAGCGAACCTCCTCTTCGGCCTCGTCGCCTTCACCCCTGGAGGTGTGGGCATAATCGAGGGCGGCTTGGTGGGGACACTCACCTATTTCGGAATTCCCATGGCGCTCGCGGTTTCAATAACCCTCCTGGAGCGCTTTGTCTCGTACGTCGCCAGCAGTCTAGTGGGACTAGCGGTTCTCCTGACGTCCGGAGGGGTTGAAATATGGAAAGCCTTAAAATCGCAATAGCAAGCGACTGGTTCTACCCGAAGATAGGGGGAATAGAATCACACATCGATGAACTCACCCGCAACCTCGTTCTCATGGGGCACGAACCCTACGTCCTGACCCACGACTACAGGTATATGAAGCCCTACGTTGACCGCTTTCCATACCGCGTTGTCAGGTTTCCCGCGACGCTCTACTTCCGAAAATACCACTCCAGCGTTGGTTTTTCGCAGTTCTGGAAGATAAACGAGTTTTACAAGGAGGTGGGCTTTGACATAACCCACATCCACAGCATATACTCCCCCCTGGCAATCGGTGTGTCGAAGATATCCCGGGGAATCCGGAACGTCCCCGTGGTCGCCACCAACCACTCGTTCTACGGCAAGCCCTCCCTGGACTTTTTAATCGGCCCCTTAATCAGGCACCACCTCAAGAGGATAGACACCTTCGTGGCCGTCAGCACCCCCGTCGCCGAAGACACCAGGAACCTGCTGGGGAAGGAACTCGACGGCCGCCCGGTCGTCGTGGTTCCCAACGGGATAGACGTGGTGAAATGGCGTCCGCCCGAACCGGAGGAGCGGGAGAGAGCCAGAAGGGATCTCGGGGTGAGGGACGAGATAGTCGTGCTCTACCTCGGAAGGATGACCGAGCGCAAGCAGGCCCACAGGATACCGGTGATGATGAGGGCGGCACTCAAGCGGAGTGGGGTTCCAAAGAGTAAGGTGAAGCTTGTAATGATAGGAAACGGCCCGATGCGCCCGGTGCTTGAGAGAAACCTCCGGGAAACAGGCATCGGGGAGATAGCAGAGCTGTACGACTTCATGGAGAGGGGAAGGCTCCTCCCGCTGTACTGGGCGGCGGACCTGGTTCTCATGCCCGGCATCCTAGAGGCGTTTCCCGTCGTGGGACTTGAGGCAATGGCCACGGGAAACCCCGTAATAGGGCGAAACGAGAGCGGGCTGTCGGACATGGTTATCAATGGAACCACCGGTCTACTGGCCGTGAGTGAAGAGAAAATGGCGGAGAACCTCGCAGAGGTTTTTCAAAACCCTGAAAAGCTGGTGGCTATGGGCGTGGAAGCACGAAAAAGAACCGAAAAGGAGTTTTCCTGGGAGGTCGTGCTTCAGCGGCTGGTGAGGGTGTACCGCTGCACAATGGACATGGGTGAAGCCACCGATAGGAGATACCTGATGTACAGAATGATGAGGAGGCTGGGATGATGCTCGTTTCAATAACGTTTGACGTCGAGCACGACTGTCCACCGTACCTGACGACGACGAGGGGAATGGAAGACGGGCTTCCGAAGCTGCTGGATCTAATGGCCGAAAAGAAGGTGAGGGCGACGTTTTTCTTTACGGCGGAGATGGCGAAGCGCTTTCCGGAGCTTGTTAAACGGGTCGTTGACGAGGGACACGAGCTGGGAAGCCACAACTACAACCACGAGCGGCTGGACAAGCTCACCAAGGACGGGGGCAAAAGGGCCATCGTGAAATCCCTGGAGGTGCTGAGGGAGTTCGGTGAGGTCGTCTCGTTCCGCGCGCCCAACCTTCAGTTTCCTAACTACTATTATGATATACTGGCAAAAAATGGCGTCCTCGTTGACTCATCCAAGGCAACTTATAAAGGTTACAGAGAGGGCGTGAGGTTCTTCGGGGAAGTTCTTGAGGTCCCTGCATCCACCACGAGTTCCGTTATAAGACTGCCCTGGAGGGTGCAGAAGCTCATCCATGCCCGCCTGAAGGAGCCCCGCGTTTACTTCGCCCACCCCTGGGAGTTCGTGCCGATGCAGAGGGAAAAAATCCGGTGGGACTGCAGGTTCAATACTGGAGACAAGGCCGTCGAACTGCTCGGAAGGCTTATTGACTATTACAAGAGCCAGAATGCGGAGTTCCTGACAATGGGCGAGTACTATGAAAGGTACCAAAAGCTTAAACGTGAGTAGCCAGAGTTTTTCTTAGGTGAGATCCATGAGAGAGGCCCTTTACTGGGAGCCGCTTGATGGCGGAAGGGTTAGGTGCAGACTGTGCCCTCTCAACTGCATCATAAACGAGGGCCAGCGCGGCTCCTGCAGGGTGAGGAAGAACATCAACGGAAAGCTTTACACGCTCAACTACGGCAAGGTTTCATCCATAGCGGCGGATCCCGTTGAAAAGAAGCCGCTCTTCCACTTCTGGCCCGGCTCCTGCGCGCTCTCGATAAGCACCGTTGGCTGCAACATGCACTGCAGGCACTGCCAGAACTGGGAGATAAGCCAGACCGATGAGAGCTTTCCTTATCTGCACGACATGACTCCCGAGAGTGTGGTCGCGATAGCGAAGCGCTACGGGTGCGAGAGCATAGCCTACACTTACAACGAGCCCGTGATATGGTACGAGTTCGTTCTCGATACGGCCAAGCTCGCTAAGGAGGCCGGTATATACAACCTCCTCATAACCAACGGCTACATCAACGAGGAGCCGTTCAGGGAGCTGGCACCGTACATAGACGCCATGAACATCGACATCAAGGCGTTCGATGACGCCTTCTACATGAAGATAGCCGGCGTTCCAAGCGGGGAGCCGAGCAGGAGGACGGCGGAGATAGCCAAGAAGGAGTTCGGAATCCACGTCGAGCTGACTTATCTCATTATCCCGACGCTCAACGACGGGGAAGATGAAATCCGAGCCTTTGCGCGCTGGGTCGTTGAAGAACTCGGAGACGACACACCGGTTCACTTCTCTCGCTTCTTCCCGCACTACAAGCTGGCCCACCTCCCTCCAACGCCGGTTGAGACCGTCGAAATGGCCTACCGCGTTGCCCGGGAGGAGGGGCTGAAATTCGTCTACATCGGCAACGTGCCCGGGCACGAGGGAGAGACCACGTACTGCCCCAAGTGCGGCAAACCTTTAATAGTGCGCTGGGGATTCAAAATCACCGAGTACAGCATAACCGACGATGGGAAGTGTAAGTACTGCGGCGAACCCGTCCGGGTGGTGGGCACGTACAAGAAAAAGCGATATAGCTGGATATGGTGATGAAATTGGCCGAGATTGAGGTTATTTTTTACATCGAAGGCATAGGAAACGACAAGAAAGTTTTAGAAAGGGCTTTGGCGGAGACCGCTGATAGACTCAGAAACGAGAAAAGAGTGAAGGTAGAGTACGTCAAGGTCGAGGATGTCATAGAGGACCCGAACAGCGAAACCCTTCCGTACTCCGGGATGATAGAGGCCAAATTGGGGGGGACTCTACGGGAAATTGTCATTGCAACCATCACGTACGCTCCTGCAGTAATTGAAATCCTAAGCCCCGGAAAGATGGAGATAGAGGGGAATGAACTGATGAAAATCCTCGGGGAAGTCTCATACCTGATGGGACAGCTGATGAACAGGTTCGGGGCCCTGGCTGCATATCCAAAGCTTGAGGAACTTCCGGAACCAAGAATCGGGTATTCACGAGAGGAAATAGAAGAAATGATAGTTGAGGACAGGATGATTCTGTACCGCTTCGTTGTTGAAGTCTTTGGAGACGATGAAGAGGAAATAAAGAAAAACTTCGCCAAGGCCCTTTCCTACGAGGGGTGCAGGATAAACAAACTCGTCACCAAGCTCCAGGGGGAGAGAAACGGACGCAAGTACATCCTGGTTGCCACGGAACTCCTTTCAACCTTTGAAACGATGCTCCAGCTTACCGCCAAGTACGCCCCGGTGGCGATATCAATAATAGAGCCAGAGATAGTCGATGTAAACGCTCCGGAGCTTCAAGGAGCACTGGCGGACCTGGCGGGCTTCGTCTACGAACTCGTCACCAGACCGGTGAAGAAAGAGATCGTCGAAAAGGAGACTTTTAAGTTTAAGCTCTAAAGATATTATCGGCAAAAGGCGAAAAGGCTGTAGGCATTTAATTAAGCTTCCTTTTAATTTTACGGCAATGAGCGAGCTTCTTTTAGGCTGTGAAAGGGTCTGAAAGCGAAAAGTATATATACCCCTTGGGGGCAGAAATTCAGTGACAACACATATTAGACCATTCCAGGGCGTAAGCCCAAAGCCAAGGAGGTGTTGTGGAATGAAAGTGAAAAAGATCGCGGCCCTTGCAGTTGGTGCCGCAATGGTTGGAGCCACTATCGGCTTTGCTAGCGCCCAGCCAACCGTTCCGAGCATACCGAAGGACTTCTTCGTTAAAGATGGACAGCCGAACGTTAAAATCGTCGTTGGAAGCCAGGGTGCTGCTCTCGATGTTTCAAGCGCAGCTGACATAGCCGTTGCTCTTGGAAGCCTTCTCTACACCGAGGAGGATGTCAGCGTTAAGGACGCGAGCGTCGTCGTTAAGACCGATGCCTCCTACGACCCGGACGACCTTCCGGTGTTCAACAACTACTACGCCGGAGACTACAACTTCAAGGACAAGCAGGACATCGCAGAGCTTAAGCACTGGTGGAACGGCGCCTACGATGACGGCGACCCGGTATACAACGTCAGCCTGGACGACTCAGCCTGGAGCGGCGGTGTTTACAGGAACTACGAGGACGTGGCTAAGGCCGCAATCGAGTGGAAGGACGGAAACGACAACAACTACTGGAAGGACCCGAACGGGAAAGTGCACGACCTCACCGACGTTAAGATCCACTACAACCTCACGATAGGCGAGGTAAAGCTCAAGGAGCTGGCCGAGGGAGACATCAAGACCACCGACATGATGGACTTCTCGGACTTCACCCTGGTGCTCGACGACGTGGTCGCCAACGTCACCTTCAAGCTCACTGCATGGAGCAAGACCATTAAGGATAAGGTCCTTGGCCCGACCGGCGGTAAGGCTTACACTGTCTCAGACTTAGACTTGCAATCCAGCGGATACGACAAGTACGGCACCGCAATCGAGGGTGTCGAAGTCGGAGACACCATCGACCTCTTCGGAAAGGAAGTGAAGATACTCGATATCGACTCGAAGTACATCGAGTACGGCAACGACTGGGGCGCCGTTTACGTTGACAAGGACTCCACCAAGCAGTTCGGTGACTACACCGTTAAGGTCGCCGACATAGACGTCAGCAAGACCAAGGCCCTGCTCCAGATAACCGGTCCGGGCATCAACAAGATAGTCACCCTCGACGCCACTGGGCAGACCTCACCGAAGAGCTGGACCTCACCTGATGACGGCATAAGGGTTACCCTGCTCGACACCTTCATCGGTATCGGCGGAACCACCAGCGCCAAGATAGAGGTTCAGACGGACATCAGCTACATCCAGCAGGACAAGGAGTACATGCCGAACTGGATAGCCAAGTTCAAGGTGGACGACGGCAAGCTCATTTGGTTCGCACTTGTCAACGAGGACCCGCTGAAGGACAAGCAGATCAAGCTGTTCAACACCTACGTGGTTGACTACAAGGCCACCATCAAGACCAAGGTCAACGAGGACGACGACAAGAAGTACGGCGCTATGGACGCATGGGTCGTCATCGACCCGATCAAGCCCAAGTGGGACTACGAGACCTACTCCGTCGGCGACGAGATTGGCGACAGTGGATACACCATCGACTCAATAAACGCCACCGCAGTTCCGGCCAAGGCGGCCATTCCGAGCAAGGTCACCAAGCCGATCACAGTCCTCGACACCGAGGTCATGGAGGCCGGACTTGACAGCGTCGACAGCAACCTCATCCTCATCGGCGGTCCGGTCGTCAACAGCGTCACCGCCGCCCTTGCCGACAAGCTCGGTGTTCCGAGCGACTACGACGGCTGGAAGAGCGAGTACGGCACCGGTGCCGACAGCGGCGTCGTCAAGTACGTCGCCGAGTGCGGCGACATCAACGGCTACGGCGTCGTCCTTGTCGCTGGTACCGACAGGGAGGGCACCAAGGCTGCTGCCGAGGCCCTCATGGAGTACCTCGCTGGCCTCTGAAGGCCTTTCCCTCTTTTCATTCTCCTTCTGGAGGTTTTAAAAGTGTCCAGACGGTTCTTTGTGCTGATAGTAGCAGTGCTGGTCATAGTTGCTCCCATCGCATACGCGTTCTACGGCTACACTCAGTTCAACAGCGCCATAAATCCATCAAAACCCGGTGCCACCCATACGTACATCGTCATCAGGATGCCCAGCGGGGAATACCTTGCAATGACCCCCCGCGATTATCTGAATCTGACAAGCATGGGCTGGGAGCCCCCCGCAGGTTCCAAGGGGCATCTGATCAACGTTACGGGATACGTCACGGGGTTTCCAGAGGTCGACGTCAACATGACGTTCAGGGCACCGTACGAGAGGTTCACGGTGGTCCTCGGGGACACCAGCGTTAAGATGTGCTCCTCAGAGCCCAAAAACTACCCAGGAAGCTGTCCCGAGAGGGCCGCGACGGTTTCTGAGATAACGGCGCTCACCTCGACGCTCTTCAAGAGGTACTACTACTGGGAAGCAATAAAGAATGGAATGGACAACACCAGCGCCAAGATGTACGCCTACGAGCAGACAATGAAGCGGTTTTCAAAGGGATACCTGACCTTCGTTACAAAAGCCGAGATTGGACTTGGAAGGATGGGTACCAAGAAGCACCTCGCCGTTGTTATAATCGGGCCCGCAGAGGGTGCGGATGTCAATCAGATTACTGTGGCGAGGCCGGGACTGGTTGTGCTCGAAGGAAAGAGCGACGCAGCCCTCAGGGCGGAGGTCGCGCTTATAGAGAAGATACTGAACTTCAAGTGGCCGGAGAACAGCACGGCTACACGGTGATCAGCCCG
Organism: Thermococcus sp. 21S7; assembly: GCF_012027615.1. Lineage (NCBI taxonomy): Archaea > Methanobacteriati > Methanobacteriota > Thermococci > Thermococcales > Thermococcaceae > Thermococcus > Thermococcus sp. 21S7. The sequence goes on along the minus strand of NZ_SNUT01000002.1, from coordinate 87,047 downwards.
TCCAGCATCTTCCTTTTATCCTCCCCAACGGTGCGGAAAAACTCGTTCTCGTCCTTGAAGGGCCGCTTTGAGAGGATTCTCACAACGTTTTTCTTCCCAATCCCAGGCAGGTGCTGAAGAACCTTAGGAGTCTCGGTGTTCACGTTCACGGGTACCGGAACACCCGTAATGCTCCTGAAGCCGTGTCCAACTATGAGGACGTTGTAGAACCTGTTAAGCTCAATCTCCTTGGGAATCCCGACGATGAGGGGATAGCTTCCTATCTGCCTCCCGTAGGTGAGACCGTTCTCAAAGACCTCCGCACGAACGTCCCTGAGAACCGTCCCCACTGGAACGAGGCGTTTCAGCATTGGGAGGTCAATCTCGTGCCGTATCTTGTACCTGTAGTGCTGGATGAGTTTCTTGTGCTTCTCAGTTTTCACTTTATCCCTCATGCGCCACAGCGGAGTTCCCGGGAAGACGACCACCTGCCTTATGTTTATACGCCTCACCATCAGTCCCTCATCCAGAAGGCGTTTAAGGAACTGGAATGTCATCTCGTAGCTCTTCTTCGTCTCGCCCGGCAGGCCGAAGATTATGTTTATCCCCGGCAAAAGCCATGGCATTCCGTTGTAGCCCCTCCTTCCTCCAATCCTATTGAGGAGCTTAACAGCTTCATAGGTCTCCTCCGCTGTCGCGTTCAGGTTGTTCAGCTTGGCAACCTTCGGATCGGCGCTTTCAAGGCCGAAGGCAACAACGTTCCCCGGGGTGCCGTACTTTATGAGCGCCCTTGCAATCCTCGCACTCTCATCCGGATAGTTGGCTATGACTGCAGGATTGGCGTTGTCCACGTGGAGGGTCTTGACCTCCGGAGCGACGGAGCGGATTCCCGCGAAAAGCTTCTCTATCGCCTCCGGATTTGGAACCGGAACGCGGCCGTTCGGCTTCGCCATGTAGGAGAATATGCAGCTCTGCCGTCCAACGCGGAAGTGTCTGACGCCGAGCCGGTAGAGAACCTCAACTTCATCAACGATATCCCCCACCGGCCGGTTCTCCACTGTCCCATAACGCACGGGTTCGGTGCAGAAGGAGCACCCCCCCATCCCCATGGCCTTAGGACAGCCCCGCTGGGTCTCAATTTCAGCTATTACAAAATCCGGATAATCGGGGAACTGCCTGACCACCTCCGCCCCAACAACCGCGTAGTCCCTGAGCTCTTCATAGGTTCTGAAGCGGAAGGGGTCAGCATCGTGAGGATTCTTTAGGAAATCGTGGAGAAACGCCTCAAGGTCGCCGTAAACTATGTGATCAAAAACTGCCTCTGCCATCGTCAGCTCGCGGGAGCTTATCCTAGTACCACCGGCATGGGCCGATCCCATGAACGCAGGCCCCCCGAGGATTTTAATTCCAGGGAGCGGCTTTAGAAACCTAGCCACTTCCTCAACCTGCGAGGGCACGGCCGAGAGGTACTTGCCGGGGGTGTGCAGACCGCCGATATAGACGATGATGTCGGCCTTTTGGAGAATTTCCCGCGTTTTGGGAAAGTTTGGGGTCTTGTTTTTGGTGGCTATTCCCCTTTCACCATCAAAGGTGGCCCGAAGGTCGTCTATGGTCAGGTAGAAAACCGCGGCATCCCTCCGTGCCTTTTTTATGGCCCCGTAGGCGTAGCGCGGGTATATCCCGAGGTACGGCGGAACGCCGAGGCCGGCCGGTTCGTCGGTGTAGCCGTCAACGATGGCAATTATCATGATGCACAGTTTTCCGGAGACCTTTAAAAAGTTGAGTGCCAAGGAGAAGTGGTGACCCCCGTGAAACCCGACCTGGAGAACCGGATACACGACATCGTGGAGAGGCTCATGGAACTTGACGAGAGGGCCATGCTCTCTTACTGGATTGGGGCGGAGATAGACGAGGCCGAGATGTACAACGCCCTCGCCAAAAAAGCCGAGGAATACAGCTGGGATTCCAGGGTGGCGGCTTTGTTTAGAGCACTGGCCAAGGAAAGCCTGAACCATGCGGAGTCCCTTCTCACGGAGTACCGACAGATTTACGGAGGGGATGCGCTGGTTGACAGCGACGTTCCGAGCATAGAGGTGGAACTGTCCTCTGAGGAGCTTGAAGAGTACGTTAGGAGCGGCAGACTCTCCGACCTGATAGAGGTCCTCATGGAGGGAGAGAAGATAGCCCGGGATATCTACGCGTACATGGCGGAGAGGGCCTCCGGAAGTCTGAGGGAGACCCTGCTCAAACTCTCGGAGATAGAGGACGGCCACTACAGCAGACTGGCACGGCTGAGGGAGGAGCTCCTCAGGGGCGGGTGAGAACACCCTCCTCCTTCAGAAAACCCTCTATGTCAAGAACATCCTTCGGGGAAAGCTGAAAAACCCTTTTTTTAGCGTGGGGCATCGCAGAGAGAACGCCGCGGACCCGTTTGAATTCCTCCCTGCTGAGGCCGAGCATGTGGTGGGATTTCTTCAGGGCGGCAAGAACCGTGCTCCTCCTGTGCTGAAAGAGCGCCCTCACGAGGTCTTCGTTGAGTTCCATCCGTTCGTCCTTCGGCTTGGGTTCGAGCACCACAACCGCGGAGTCAACCTTCGGCCTCGGCCAGAAGGCACCCCTTCCGATGCGCTCCACAAGCTCGGCGTGGGCCTTTGCCCGAACCATCAGCGAGAGGCGGGAGTAGTTCCTATCCCCCGGCTCCGCCACCATCCTCTGGGCGAACTCCAGCTGGTATATGAGAACGGCCCTCTCGAACTCATGCCTCAAAAAGCGGAAGGTTATGGGGGACGAAATCTGATAGGGGAGGTTGGAGACTATCTTGTTAAACTCTGGAAACTCAACCCGCAGTGCGTCGCCCTCTATTATCTCGACGTTCGGCCAGTCGTATTCCTTCCGGAGTATCTCGACGAGACGCCGGTCCTTCTCGATGGCGTAGACCTTCCCGGCGCGCCTGCTCAGGACATCGGTGAGAACCCCGAGACCGGGACCAACTTCGAGGACGGTGTCGTTTTCGCTCAGCTCCGCCCTCTCGACGTTCCGTTCGATTATATCCGGCACTATCAGAAAGTTCTGTCCAAGGTCAGAATTCGCCCTCAGGCCATATTTAGAAATGAGAGAAAAGAGGCGCTCCCTCATACGCGGAATATCCTCCTGGAGCCGACGAAGAGCCTGTACCTGTCCTTGCCCTCAAGCTCATCGACGACGCGCTTGGCTATCATCTTTGCCGGGTCGGGGAGTCCCTTAACGCGGTGGCGGAGGTCATCGAAGCTCTTGAAGGGTTCCTTCTTGCGCTCGTCCAGTATCTCCCACATGTGCTTCTTGCCTATTCCGGGCAGCAGTTCAAGGCTGTGGAGCCTGTTGGTTATCGGGGGTGCCATGTTGAAGAACTGAACAAACCTCTCCTCGTTGTTTTTGACTATCTCCTCGACAACGTAGGGAAGCTCTGCCTTGGCGGTGGCCGTCAGCTCATCGTGATGAATCTTCTTGTTTATCATGAGTATCTTGTCCCTCTGCCCCTTGCCGATGAAAACCCTCTCGTACAGCATGAGGTCCTCCTTGGGGGCTACCTCAAGGAGAGTGAATGCCTTCTCACCTATAACCTGCGCCACGGGCTTCCCGGTTCTCCTACCGGTCCTCAAATCGGTGTAACCCTCGGGCAGATAGTCCAGCACATATGCGTACTCCTCATACTCAACGTTCCGCCTCTTCTTTTCGAGGCTTTCCCTGTAAGAATGTCTCCGGTACCTATCCATTGTCTCTCCCCCAGAAATTATATCCTCCCGGAGTTTTTATACTTTGTCTAGGAAAAGGAAAAAGAAGAGGTCACTCCCTGTAGTCGTCGAGGAGCTTTATTATCTCCTCTGCTTCCTCTTTTGTGGGCATGTAGTCCTCCTTGCTGAAGATTACCCGTATGTCGAAGTAGTCCTCCGGCATCAGGTCGACGAGCTTCGCGGCGAGCCTCTCGTCCACCCAATCGAAGAGTTCCATGAGCTTCCCCTTCAGCTCAACCGCCTGCTCGGGTTTGAGCTTCGCAAAGCGCTCGGCGTGCTCAAGGCTAACCCTAGCCTCGTAGAACATCGGCTCCTCCGGGTTCTCCTCCATCCCTTCGGCTTTTCTGCGCTCAAGGAGCTCCCTGGTTTCGGATATCGTGAGGTAGCGCTCCTCGAGCTTCTTTCTCCCGATCATGCTCATCCCTTCTGGGCCCTGAGGTGAACCGGGTGGATGAAGAAGGTCTTAACCTTACCGCCGTCCTTAATCTGGACGACGTAGGCATCGCCGCGCTTTCCAACGACGGTTCCGGTTCTTCCGTGGAACCTGGGGTCTGGCATGCCCCTGTGGTAGCTCGGCTCGATAACTATGTGGACCTTCTGCCCGGTCTCAAACTCCTGAAGGAACCTGGTGAGAGGCGGAAGTCCCCTCCTCCTGGGGCTTTTGCTGAGCTTCCCGCGGGTCTTCCTCCTAAAGCTGTGGGCCTTTTTGACCATTCCTATCACCTCACAGATCTTTATCCATCGCGCAACGGGCGCAGAGGCGTGTCCAGTTTCAGGAATTCCAGCCTTTTCGGCATATCGACTAAGCCTGTTATGGCTTCGCTATCCAATCGGCGAGAACCGTTTATAAAGTTTTCAGTGGTCGAGAATGTTCAGCACGTCCAGCCTCTCACACCAGGCGGACTTTCCGAGCAGGTCGCTCACCGAGGGCTTCGTGCGTCCCCTATCGCCGGATACAAGCTCTTTAATGTACAGACCCCCGTCCGTGACGAGGCGAAGCTCGAAGTGCTTTTCATCGAGCCACCTCGCCTCCGCCCTGTGAACCCTCCGGACGCGAACTTTATCGGCCCTCGCCTTCCGCACGCGCCAGGGGGTTCTCTGACGAATCTCAAGCCCCTCAAGCTTCTCAGCAACGTCCTCGGCCTCCTCCGGCGTCACCCCGTCATCAACACGGACGAGGGCGAGGTACTCCTTGCGGTGATTCCGCGTGAGGACTTCTTCGGCCTCCTTCGGTGAGATGGAGCGCAGGTTCAGAACCTCCACCTTTCCGCTTGCATTTATCTCCCCCTCTATCGCGTTGAGGTCGGGCCTCCTCCGTCTGGGGCGCTTAATTTCAACCACAAAAGGCCGCCCGTTGCCTAGCATCCGAACGTCGACGTCCTCCCTTCCGGCACCTTTGAAGACACACTTTCCCCCGAAGGCCTTCGAAAACGCCCGGCAGATTATCGAGGCGACGCTGTCTTCGAAGCCTGGCAGAGGCGTCTGAGGAATTCCGCGCACAAGCTTCCGATAGCGACCGTAAACGTAAACGGGGTTTATCTGAAGCTCGATTTTACCGGAATAAGGCTCAACGATGAAAACCACGTCGGGGTTCCCGGCGGTCTCCTTCCCAGTTACTCTTCCGAAGGCCTTCCCCAGCTCGCGGTTGAACTCGCGGTTTATCGGCTCGGCTGTTTCGATTCCAAATTCCTCCCAGATGGCCCCTTCCTCCCCGCGTATCTCCTCGGGGAAGCGGGAGCCGACGAGGAACGTCTCGAACTCTATATCCTCGCTCGCCTTTCGCATCGCCTCAACGAGTTCCGAAATTCTCTCGAATACGTTGCCGCACAGCTCACACCCATCGGGTTCCTTTATGGGCGCTAAACCCCTTGCGGAGCGCTCCATGTTGAGGACGAAGCGTATAGCTCTTCCCCGCTCCTCGTTCGTCCCCCTACCGAGCTTTGCGAAGAGTCTGCCCAGGCAGTGGTCGCATAGTTCATGAGATTCAAGAATCCTCCCGGCCGTTTCGATTATCATGCTCCCACCCTAAGCTTTATATCCCACCGGTCAAAGCTTCTCGCGATGATGACTCGTCGGCAGCGCATAATAAAGCTTTTGGAGGAGCGGGACTACTCGCCGGGGGAGCTTGCACTGGCCCTCGAACTGAGGGGCAGGGGGGCGAAGAAAACCGTGCTGGAGGACCTGAGGGCCATCCAGAAAACCCTCAAGCGCGAGGGGAAAGTGCTCCTCATAAAGCCCGCCGAGTGCAGAAAGTGCGGCTTCGTCTTCCGGCCAGAAATCAACGTTCCCTCGCGCTGTCCCAGGTGCAGGTCGGAATGGATAGAGGAGCCAAGGTTTAAGATTGAGGCCAGATAGCTGTCATTTCGACAAAACTGGCCGGTAATTGTAGTCGATTTTTGTCACTTGTCCAGCCCGAAGGTTTATATTGGGTTTGTATCAGCTTAGGGCGGAGGGAGAGTTATGCGGAAAGTTGAGAGGTTTATGAAGGATAAGAATCTAGAAGTCGGAGATTACGTCCGCATAATCGAAAAGGAGAATGGAAACACGAGCGTCTATGAGGGCATCGTGATGAACCCCTACGAGCTGTCCAGCGGCGAAACCCTCACACTGAAGCTCGACAACGGCTACAACATCGGGATACTGGTCGACCAGATTGTGTCGGTTGAAATCATCGAGAAGGTAGCCCCCGGGGAAGAGCTGAGGTTCGAGGAGGTCTTTCCCAAGAAGCCGGGCCTCCCGAGCGTTGCGATAATCGGAACCGGCGGAACCATAGCGAGCAGGATTGACTACAAAACCGGTGCCGTTCACGCGGCCTTCACCGCAGAGGAGCTTGCCAAGGCCGTTCCGGAGATATTCGACATAGCGAACATAACGCCGAAGCTGCTCTTCAACATAATGAGCGAGGACATGCGCCCGGAGTACTGGGTTAAGATAGCCCACGAGGTCGCGGGAATGCTGAACAACGGAGAAGATGGGGTTGTCATCGCCCACGGAACGGACACTATGGCCTACACCGCCTCGGCGCTCAGCTTCATGCTCCGCGATCTCGGAAAGCCGGTCATTCTCGTAGGCTCCCAGAGGAGCTCCGACAGGCCGAGCAGCGACGCGGCGATGAACCTGATATGCTCCGTCCGGATGGCGACTGCCGACTTCGGTGAGGTCGCAATCGTTATGCACGGCGAGACCGGCGATACGTACTGCCTGGCCCACCGCGGAACCAAGGCTAGGAAGATGCACACGAGCAGGAGGGACGCCTTCAGGAGCATAAACGACGTTCCGCTCGCAAAGATATGGCCGGAGGGCAAAATCGAGTTCCTCAGGGGTGACTACAGGAAGAGAACCGGGAGTGAGGTCTGGGTGGACGACGAGATGGAGGAGCGCGTAGCCCTCCTCAAAGCGTTCCCAGGAATCCAGCCGGAGGTCATAGACTTCTTCGTTGACAGGGGATACAAAGGGCTCGTCATCGAGGGAACTGGTCTCGGACATGTGCCAACGTACCTCATCGACTCGATAAAGCGCGCCACGGAGGAAGGCCTCACCGTCTGCATGACCAGCCAGTGCCTCTACGGCAGGGTGAACCTCAACGTCTACTCAACCGGAAGGAGACTCCTACAGGCAGGCGTTATCCCCTGCGAGGACATGCTGCCTGAGACGGCCTACGTCAAGCTCATGTGGGTTCTAGGCCACACCGACGACCCGAAGGAAGTGCGCGAGATGATGCTGACGAACTACGCCGGAGAGATAACGCCCTACACGAGGTTTGACACGTTCCTGAGGTGATGATGATGGCGTACGATTACGAAAAGCTCGGTCTCAAGGTAGGTCTTGAAATCCACAGACAGCTGGACACCAAAAAGCTGTTTTCACCCGTCCCGAGTGAGCTCAGCGATGAGGTTGAGTTCACATTCCAGAGGAGGCTGAGGCCCACGATAAGCGAGCTGGGTGAAATAGACCCCGCCGCGCTGGAGGAGTTCAAGAAGGGGAAGAGCTACATCTACGAGGGCAACCACCTGCTGGCGGACCTCGTTTACATGGATGAGGAGCCTCCCCACATGCCGGACGAAGAGGCGTTAAAGGTCTCCCTCCAGATAAGCTACCTCCTCAACGCCACCCCGGTTGACGAAGTCCACTTCATGCGCAAGATAGTCATAGACGGCTCCAACGTCTCCGGCTTCCAGAGAACCGCGATAATAGCCATGAACGGTAAGGTCGACACCCCATGGGGAAGCGTCGGGATTCCCACCATATGCCTTGAGGAGGACGCGTGCCGCATCGTCGAAAGGAGAGAAAAGGAGGTAATCTACCGCCTGGACCGCCTCGGCATTCCGCTCGTTGAAATAAGCACAACCCCCGACATACACCACCCGGAGCAGGCGAAGGTCGTGGCCAAGTACATAGGCGACGCGCTGAGGGCGACGAGAAAGGTCAAGCGCGGTCTCGGAACCATCAGGCAGGACCTCAACGTCTCCATCAGGGGAGGAGCGAGGGTCGAGATTAAAGGTGTGCAGGAGCTGGACATGATACCGGTCATCATCGAGCGCGAGATTGAGAGGCAGCTGAATCTGCTCAAAATCAGGGACGAGCTTCGCGAGAGGGGCGTTAAGCCGGAGGACATCAAGGAGGAGTTCCACGATGTCACAGATATATTCGAGAACACCGAGTCCAAGATAATCGCAAGGACGGTAAAGAGGGGCGGAAAGGTTCTGGCCGTCAAGCTGCCAAAGTTCAGAGGCCTAATCGGCAGGGAAATCCAGCCTGGGAGGCGGCTCGGCACCGAGATGGCGGACAGGGCGAAGAAGTACGTGAAGGGCATCTTCCACATTGACGAATTACCGAACTATGGAATTACAGAATTAGAGGTTAATGGGGTTATCGAAAAACTTGGCCTCGGCGAGGAGGATGCGTTCGTTCTCGTCGCGGCCGACGAGGAGAGGGCAAAGAACGCCCTCCACGAGGTCGTTCAGAGGGCCAGGGAGGCCATCGAGGGCGTTCCTGAGGAGACGAGGAGGGCCCTGCCGGACGGCAACACCCAGTACATGCGCCCCCTCCCCGGGAAGGCCAGGATGTATCCGGAAACGGACATACCGCCCATACTGATAACCAGCGAGATGAAGGACGATATACTGGCGAACCTGCCCGAGCTCCCGCAGGAGCGCGTCGAGCGCTATGTGAAGGAGTACGGGATAGACAAAAGCTTAGCAGAAACCCTGGTGAACGACGAGCGCGACGAGCTCTTCGAGGAGCTGATAGCCCGGGGCGTCAAGCCATCCCTAGCGGCTTCGATACTCGTGGTGGTTCTCAAGGGACTCAAGAAGGAGGCACCCATCGAGAACATCACCGATGACCACATCAGGGAAGCCTTTGACCTCTACCTCAACGGGAAGATAGCCAAGGAGGCCTTCGAGGAGATATTCAAGGAGCTCGCAAAGAACCCAAAGAAGAGCGCCGCCCAAGTGGCGGAGGAGAAGGGCCTGACGCTCCTCAGCGAGGAGGAGGTCGAGAGAATCATCGACGAGGTTGTTCAGGCCAACATAGACGTCATCAAGGCCAAGGGAATGGGCGCGATGGGCATGATCATGGGCAGGGCCATGGCAAAGCTCCGCGGAAGGGCGGACGGAAAGCTCGTGAGCACCCTGGTGAGAAAGAAGATTGGGGAGCTGAGCTGAGGGTTAAGTTTTTAACTTCCTTTTCTTACTTCCTTTTGTGGGAAGCATGGGCAAGAAGATAAAAATCATCTACTACCTCTACGAGGTTAAAGATGAACCCCTCGGGAGCTATGCAAAGGTTATTGAGTCGAAGCTCGGCCGCTTCCGCCGGCTGGTGAATCCCGACGAGTACACCCTCATGGCGAATTTCAGAAGCATCCTCGGGGCTTCGAAGGAGGCCTACGTGATCGAGATTAAAAACGACCTCAACAGATGGTTCTATCTAACCAGGAGCGCAAAAGGCCTGGAAAAGCCCAAAGTGGCCTATGAGTACGAGGTTGGAAAGGAGGAGGCCCTTGAAATAGTCTTTAAAGAAATCGCAGAGGGTCGGGCTCATAAAAAGTCCGGCGTGGACAAGTTTTCCGCAGTACTTCAGCTGTTGCTCTGGGGAGGCTTTTTCCTCCTGAGCTACATGGGTTATAAAAACGACGAACTTGGATGGGTCAACAACTTTCTGCCGCTCGTACTGCTGCTCTCAGGCTTAATAGAGGGGTTCAGGAGGGGCTACAAGAAAAAGAAAAGGTGAGCGGTATGGGACGCAAAGCAAAGGTCGGGGGCATCATCACCGGCTGGATGGACGGAAAGAGGTGCACCTACGCGAAGGTGAGGTGTGGAATCCTCTCGGAGTGCGTGAGGGCGGTGGAGGGCGTCCTTGCTCCCACGGCGAAGCTCGTACGCCTGACCGACCCAGACCTGTACCTGCTGGTGTCGTCGGGGGAAGACCTCTACGACCGCGGAAAGTTCCTGACTGTGATAGAGCTAACCGACGGCCTGAGCCGTCTTTTCTATCTGGCCGCATCGGACGCGCCGTTGAGCCTTAAAGAGCTTCCCCACCCGGAGTTCGTCCTCGCGTTTCGCGTGAGGGGAAAAGAAGGATTTCGCGCCCTTCTTGATGTTATAGGACGAAAGAGAGTCGGAGGTATCAGGTACAAACACCGCTCCGCGCTGAACTTTCTGATCAGCTTCACAGGGGGTCTCCTGCTTTCAAGCGCAATAAACATCGAGGGCTACTGGGGCCAGGTCGGTCTCACGCTCATCCTGGCCTTCATCATCTTCCTCGTCCTCGACTACCCGTTCTCCCTGCTGTACATCAAGGGCGTTGAGGTCATCCAGAAAACCGAGCCTTCCACGAAGGTCTTCGTTATCAAGGTCAAAAGGGCTGAAAAGAAGGGAAGCTAACGCCCCAGCTCGGCATGGGCCTTTGCCAGGTGCTTCGCCGCTATCGCCGCGAGGAGTGAGAGTTCCCCCGCAAGGACGGTACCGGCTATTATCTCCGCGAACTTCCTGGCGTTCGCGCCCGCTGGTTCTCCCCCACCGGCGACACCCATTATGCTCAGCGCTTCCCTCTGGGTCGGAACGCGCGTTCCACCGCCGACCGTTCCAATCTCAAGGCTCGGCATGGTGACGCTGATGTAGAGGTCTCCCTCGGCGGTGACCTCGGCAAGGGTTACCCCGTGCGAGCCCTCGGTTATCTGCGCCTCGTCCTGACCGGTGGCGAGGAAAATGGCACCGACTATGTTGGCAAAGTGGGCGTTGAAGCCGTAGGAGCCGGCCTGGGCCGAACCGACGAGGTTCTTCCTGTAGTTGACCTCGGCTATGAGCTCCGGGGTCGTCTTCAGCTTCTTCTCAACTATCTCGCGCGGGATTACAGCCTCGGCAATGACGGTCTTCCCGCGGCCGTTGATGAAGTTCATGGCGTTCGGCTTTTTATCAACGCACAGGTTGCCCGAGAGGGCGAGGTACCTCACGTCCGGGAAGTGCTCCTCGATGACCTTCATTATCTCCTCGCTCGCTATCGTCACCATGTTCATTCCCATGGCATCGCCGGTCTCGAACTCAAACCTAAGGTAGAGGTTGTTGCCAACGATGTAGGGTTTAACGTCCCTCAGCTTCCCGTGTCTGGTGACCTTGCTGACGGCCTTCTCCTGGAGGTAGTCGATGTTGGCCCTAACCCACTCGGCAACTTCCCTCGCCCTCCTTGCGTCGGGGCACTTGAGGAGCGGTGCCCTCGTCATCTTGTCGTCTATTATGGTGGTCTCGACGCCTCCAGCGGCGGTCAAAGCGGAACAGCCGCGGTTGACGCTCGCAACGAGCGCTCCCTCTGTGGTGGCGAGGGGAATGTAGAACTCGCCCTTCGCGTACTCGCCGTTGATCCTGAGCGGTCCCGCAACGCCCATCGGTATCTGAACGACACCTATCATGTTCTCGATGTTCTTGCCTATGACCCTCTCCGGGTCTATCGAGTAGTGCCCTATGTTCTCAAGGCTAATCCCGAGCCTTTTCTCCAGGGCACGGCGCCTCACTTCGGTGGCGAGTTTCCTATCGCCGTTCGTGTACCTCTCAACCTGATGGAGCTTCACCTCTCCGCTGGCTACCTTGTCCACAAGTTCCTCCACGTTCATATCAACACCCCCAGAAATCAGCCGAATATCCACTCCTCAAGCACCCGACCGGTTTCGATGAACGCAAGGGCAGCATCGCTCTTGGGAGCGTACTTGACCACGGGGATACCGGCATTCACAGCCTCCGGAACGACGTTATCAAAGGGAATCCAGCCCAAGACGGGAACGTCCAGGTCGTTTTCCACGGCTTCGATTATTTTGTCAACCACATTCTCGGATTCCCTGACTTTATTCAGCACAACACCTATATTCAGACTATACCTCTCGCCCAGAGCTTTTAGCTTCTCAATCTCGTTCTTCACCATAGTCTCAAACGAATAGATAGGTGAGCGCTCGATTTCAACAACTATCAGCTGATAGTTGGCTATCTCAAACGTTGGTATCGTGTCAAAGGGAATACCGGTGGGAGAATCAACAAAAACGATACCAAACTTGTACTTAACCCTCTCGATGATATCAACGAGCTTTTTGGGCGATATTCCAAGAACATCCTGGAGCTGTGTGCTCCCAGGCATGACGTGAACCCCGGTTTCAAGATGCTTGTATATCGCCCATTCTGGATCGATGTCGGGGTTTTTCAGGAGGGAGTGGATGGTGTACCTAACGGTATCCAAGGCGAAGTGAAAGCCCAGGTTTGGGAGATATAAATCACCATCCATCGCCAGAACACGGTACTCCTCCATTGCAAGATAGGTGCTCAAATTAGCCGTCGTTGTCGTTTTGCCTGCCCCACCCCTACCCGTTACGATGATAATCGCCATTTTTAACCCCTGCTTTCATCTAAGACAAAAACGAATTATAAACTTTTCCTGAAAACGGGAGCTAACGCCGGAAAATTGAGTACGGAGGCGCCTAGTCGCAAAAGGTTTATATCATCCCCCGTTCAGATAAGCATTGTAAGGTTAAGGAGATGATTGCCATGGCCGAGAAGATGCCCGCGATTGTAAAAACAAAGCCCGCTTACGGCGCCGAGCTCGTCGAGGTCGACGTTCCAAAGCCCGGGCCGGGTGAGGTTCTCATTAAGGTTCTCGCCACCAGCATCTGCGGAACCGACCTCCACATCTACGAATGGAACGAATGGGCCCAGAGCAGAATAAAAACCCCCCAGATCATGGGCCACGAGGTAGCTGGTGAGGTCATCGAGGTCGGCCCCGGCGTTGACACCCTCGAAGTCGGCGACTACATAAGTGCGGAAACCCACATCGTCTGCGGAAAGTGCTACGCCTGCAGGCACAACCGCTACCACGTCTGCCAGAACACGAAGATTTTCGGCGTTGACATGGACGGTGTTTTTGCCGAGTACGCGATAGTTCCCGCCCAGAACGCCTGGAAGAACCCCAAGGGCATGAAGCCCGAGTACGCCACCCTTCAGGAGCCGCTCGGCAACGCGGTTGATACCGTTCTGGCGGGACCGATAGCCGGAATGAGCACGCTTATAACTGGTGCCGGCCCGCTCGGACTCCTTGGAATCGCCGTTGCAAAGGCATCCGGGGCTTACCCTGTTATCGTGAGCGAGCCAAGCGAGTTCAGACGCGAGTTGGCCAAAAAGGTCGGTGCCGACTACGTGGTCAACCCCTTCGAGGAGGATCCGGTCAAGTTCGTGATGGACGTGACCGACGGCGCCGGCGTTGAGGTCTTCCTTGAGTTCAGCGGCGCGCCAAAGGCTCTCGAACAGGGTCTTAAGGCCACCACGCCCGGTGGAAGGGTTTCCCTGCTCGGACTGTTCCCGCGCGACGTTACCTTCGACGTGAACAACCTGATCATCTTCAAAGCCCTTGAGGTTCACGGCATAACCGGAAGACACCTCTGGGAAACCTGGTACACGGTCTCAAGCCTCATCCAGAGCGGCAAGCTCAACCTCGACCCGGTTATCACTCACAAGTACAAGGGCTTTGATGACTTCGAGGAAGCCTTTGAGCTGATGAGGGCCGGCAAGACCGGCAAGGTCGTGTTCTTCCCGCACAAAGGTTGAATTATTTCCCCTTTTCTTTCACCGCAATTCTTAAGTAACTCCTCTCAAACTCACCCAGGGAGGTGGCCCTATGGAGCTAAGCTACCAGGAGAAACTCACGCTCATAAAGCTCAGCGAAGTTGGAAAGACTAAATTCGAAGAGCTCGTTAAAAGGACCGGTCTGGACCAGGTTGCCGTTATGCGAGCGGTTCTCGGCCTTCAGAGCAAGGGGCTGGCGAGGCTCGAAGAGAGAAGCGAAAGGATAGCGAAGCTGACCGAGACCGGTAGGAAATACGCGGAGATAGGCCTCCCCGAGTGGAGGGCGCTGGCCGTTCTGAGGGAGAGGAGAAAGATAACCCTGGACGACCTGGGGGACGTTCTCAGTGAGGATGAGCTGAAACCGATAGTCGGCCTTCTGAGGAAGGAGGGCTGGGCATCCGTGCGGAAGGAAGACGGGAAGCTCGTTCTGGAAATCACCGAAAAGGGACTCAAAGCCGGGGAAAGGCCGATTGACAAGGCCCTCAGGCTCCTCGCAGAGAGGAAAGTCGTTCCCTTGAGAGAAGTTGAGAAGCTGGTTCCGGCCAAGGAACTCAAGAGGAGAAGGATAGCAGAGGAAGACACCGCAACCGAGAGGTTCGTGGGGATAACCCGCGAGGGAGAGGAGCTCGTGAGGAAGGGTCTCGAACTGAGGGAAGAGGTCTCGACCCTCACCCCAGAGCTGATAAAGTCCGGAGGGTGGAGGGAAGTCGAGTTCAAGCGCTTCAACATCAGGGCCCCGGTAAGGAGGTTCTATCCTGGCAAGAAGCAACCTTACAGGGCTTTCCTCGACAAGCTGAGGAGAAGGCTAATCGAGATGGGCTTCATCGAGATGACCGTTGACAGCCTCATAGAGACTCAGTTCTGGAACTTCGACGCCCTCTTCCAGCCCCAGAACCACCCGGCGAGGGACTGGACTGACACGTATCAGCTCAAGTATCCGAAGAGCGGGCACCTTCCGGAGGAGGAACTCGTGGAGAGAGTTAAAACGGCCCACGAGCGCGGTATTGCCGGCTCGCGTGGCTGGGGCTACGTCTGGTCGCCGGAGAGGGCGATGCTGCTGATGCCGAGGGCGCACGGTACCGCCCTGAGCGGCAGACAGCTCGCTAAAGGCGTCGAGATTCCCGGGAAATACTTCACCATACAGCGCGTCTTCCGTCCGGACGTCCTCGACAGGACGCACCTCATAGAGTTCAACCAGGTTGACGGCTTCGTCGTCGGCGAAGACCTTACCTTCAAGCACCTCCTGGGAATCCTCAAGCGCTTCGCGGTGGAGATAGCCGGCGCAAAGAAGGTAAAATTCCTACCCGACTACTACCCGTTTACCGAGCCGAGCGTCCAGATGAGCGCCTATCACCCCGAGCTCGGCTGGGTCGAGTTCGGCGGTGCCGGAATATTCCGCGAGGAGATGACGAGGGCTCTTGGAGTCGATGTCCCAGTCATAGCGTGGGGAATAGGAATCGACAGGCTGGCCATGTTCAAGCTCGGAATAGACGACATCCGCTACCTCTTCAGCTACGACCTGCGCTGGCTTAGGGAGGCGAGACTCGTCTGGTGAGGTGATTGGGATGCCAAAGTTCGACGTGTCAAAGCGGGATTTGGAGAGGCTCGTCGGGAAGGAATTCACGGTCGAGGAGTGGGAGGACCTCTTCCTCTACGCCAAATGCGAGCTGGATGACGTTTGGGAGGAGAACGGTGAAATCTACTTCAAGGCAGACTCAAAGGACACCAACAGGCCCGACCTCTGGAGCGCCGAGGGAATAGCGAGGCAGGTACGCTGGGCGCTCGGCTTCGAGGGGGGCCTTCCAAAATATGATGTCGAGGAGAGCGGTGTAACCGTTTACGTTGACGGGAAGCTGAAGGACGTCCGTCCCTACGGCCTCTACGCCATCGTTGAGGGGCTGAGCCTCGACGAAGAGGCACTCAAGCAGATGATTAACCTCCAGGAGAAGGTCGCCCTGACCTTCGGAAGGAGGAGGAGAGAGGTAGCGATAGGCATCTTCGACTTCGACAAGGTGAAGCCACCAATCCACTACCGCGCCGCTGAGAAGGGCGAGAAGTTTGTTCCCCTCGGCTTCGAGGAGGAGCTTACGCTGGAGGAAATCCTCGAAAAGCACGAGAAGGGGAGGGAGTACGGCCACCTGATCAGGGACAAGCCCTACTACCCGCTCCTCGTGGACAGCGAGGGCAAAGTTCTCTCGATGCCCCCCATCATAAACTCCGAGATAACCGGAAGGGTGACCACCGAGACGAGGAACGTCTTCGTTGATGTGACCGGCTGGGATTTGAAGAAGGTAATGCTGGCCTTGAACGTCGTCGTTACGGCCTTGGCTGAACGTGGCGGGAGGATAAAGAGCGTTAAAGTAGTTTATCCGGACTTCGAGGTGGAGACGCCGGACCTAACCCCGAAGTCTTTCGAGGTCGAGCTGGACTACATCAAGAGGCTGACAGGACTTGAGTTAAGCGACGACGACGTGAGGAGCCTTCTGGAGCGCATGATGTACGATGTAGAGGTGGTTGACGGGAAGGCGAGGCTGCTCTATCCGGCATTCCGCGACGACATAATGCACGCGAGGGACGTTTTAGAGGACGTCCTAATAGCCTACGGCTACAACGAGATCGAGCCCGAAGAGCCGAAGCTTGCGGTCCAGGGCAGGGGAGACAAGTTCGTCGAGTTCGAGGACGCCGTCAGGGAGCTTATGGTCGGCTTCGGCCTGCAGGAGGTCATGACCTTCAACCTCACCAACAGGGATAATCAGTACAAAAGGATGAATCTCCCCTGCGGGGAGCACCGGGAGGAGTGCGGAGGGTACTCCAACCACCCGCCCGCGGAGCTCGTCGAGATAGAGAACCCGATAAGCCCCAAGTGGTCGGCGCTGAGGGGATGGATTACCCCGAGCCTGCTCGACTTCCTGAGCCAGAACACCCACGAGGAGTACCCGCAGAGAATCTTCGAGGTCGGAAAGGTCACGCTGATAGACGAGGGCAGAGAAACGAAAACCGTGAGCGAGAGCAAGCTGGCCGTTGCCCTAGCCCATCCGCGCGTGACCTTCACAGAGGCCAAGGAGATACTGGAAAGCGCCATGCGTCACCTCGGCTTTGAGTACGAGCTTGAAGAAACAGACCATCCGAGCTTCATCCCGGGCAGGGTTGGAAGAATAATCGTGAACGGAAAAGAAATCGGCATCATAGGGGAAATCCATCCGGCCGTCCTAGAAAACTGGGGAATAGAAATGCCTGTGGCGGCCTTTGAGCTTTTCCTGCGGCCGCTCTACAGGGAACCCTACCTCTAATCCCCTTTTTTTAAACCCTTCTGCAGTAGCGTGCACATTATCTCAAAGTTTGTGACGTTCGCTAGTATCTCCATATCAACTATCTCCACCTTACCTCACCCCCAATTGGAGTTGGAGTGCGCCCTTTATCAATCTTTCCGGCAGTTTATTGAATTCCATCCAAAATTATAGTTTACATTTGTAAAATAACCCGTCGTTCCGTCGGGAAAAGGCATTTATACCCTCCGCCGGATTCACCGACCATGAGGGTGGCCATCAGGATAGCGTACGACGGCACGGCATTCTACGGCTTTCAGAGACAGCCGGACGTTAGAACCGTCGAGGGTGAGCTGTTAAGGGTTCTCTCAAAGCTCGGGGTAATAGGGGACGCCGAGAGTTCGAACTTCAAAGGGGCCTCCCGAACCGACAGGGGCGTCTCCGCGTTCTTCAACGTCGTGGCCTTTGACGTTGAGAACAGACCCGACCTGGTTAGGGGCGAGGTTCTCAACCACCACCTTCACGATGTATGGGTTCTCGGCGTTGCCAAGGTTCCGGACGACTTCCATCCACGCTTCTGGGCAAAGTCAAAGACCTACAGGTACTACCTGATCGACGAGGGATTCGACGAGGAAGCCATGAGGAACTGCGCCTCCATCTTCACCGGAACGCACAATTTCTCCGCCTTCGCGAGGCTGGAGCCGGGAAAAGACCCGGTGAGAGAGCTGACCCGCGTTGAGGTGAGCCGGCGTCATGGCTACTACGTCATAGAGCTTGAGGGCAAGAGCTTCCTCTGGGAGATGGCGAGGAGGATAGTCAACGCTATCCGTCTCTGCGGGCTGGGCCTGATGGAACCCGAGGAAGTTGAGAGGATGCTTGCGGGGGACTACAGAAAAAAGGTACCCCCTGCAAGACCGGAGGGCCTAATCCTGTGGCACATATCCTACGGGGGAATAGAGTTCGGGGGAGATAAGCGGGGCCTCAACAAGGCAAAGGGGGATATATTCGAGCGCTACTCACGAGCGCTTACGAGGGCGGCCCTTCTTGGGGACGTTCTCATCGAGCTTTGAAGCCATTTCCCTGTCGTAGTACACGCCGTAGTACTGCTTGAGAGCCTTCTGTCTCTCGATGAAGTGGGTGAAGAGCAGGGGATCGTCGTCCTGGACATCAACGATGACGGCCTTCATACCCCTCTTCGGCCTCAGTGCACGGCCTATCGTCTGAATCGTCATGATGTCGCTCTTTCCACCGCCGGCGAGGATTATCGCCGAAATCTCAGGTATGTCAACGCCCTCCTTCAGGAGGGTGGAAACCAGGACTGGGATCTCGCCTTCCTTAAACGCCTCCAGTATCTCCCACCGGTTGGGGCTCTGGGAGCTGAGGAACTCGGCATTTATCCCCTCCGCCTCAAGCATCTCCTTCAGAATCCTGCCGTGCTCTATGCGCTTCACGTCAATGAGGATGCGGTGTCCTTTCCTGGCGAGTTCAACGGCCTTTTTGACCACCGCCTTGTTCCTCTCATCGTTGTTCATTATCATATCCTCATACAGCTCCTTGTAGCGCTCGCTGAATGAGGGCATGGTCGATTCATAGGTTATTATCTCAAAACGGGGCTTTGCAAGGAACCGCTCCTTTATCAAATCCTCTGCCCTGACCTCGAATATGGTCGGACCAACGACGGCCTCGATCTTTATCTCCTCCCCCCGAACACGGCGCCAGGGTGTTGCAGAGAGGCCGAAGCGGTAGACCTGAGGGAGGCTGAGTCCGAGCTGGTAGAACTTCTCGGCGGCGGAGGTTCTGTGGCATTCGTCGAACATCACTATCGCGTACTCGTTCTGGAGCTTTTCCGCGCCCCTGGAAAGAAGGGTTTGTATCATGGCAATGGTAACGCCGCGCTCGTCCCACTTGTTGTCCCCAACTATGCCGGGCTCAACGCCCAGAACCTCCCTAACCTTATCCGCCCACTGGTAGAGGAGCTCCTTCGTGTGAACGACTATAAACGCCGAGAGGTCGAGTTCGTGAATTATCCTGAGGCCAACAACGGTTTTACCGCTCCCAACCGGAAGGGAGAGAACGCCCATCTTCTCCTTCAGGGCCTTTTTTATCGCCCTCGCCTGGTATCTGCGCATGACGTAGTCCTCGTTCCAAGTGGAGTTGAGCTTTATTCCCCTGACCTGCCTCTCGTCCTTAATCCTCACTCGGTAACCCTTGCAGTTGAGGAACTTCTTAACCCTTGGAAGAACACCCACGGGGAACGTTCTCTCGTAGGGGTCGTAGAGGCTCTCGGGCTTCTCCCATTTTCCGAAGTCCTTCTTGTAGCTCAGCAGCTCGTATATCTTGAAGTAAACCTGGGGGTCAGCCTTCTCGATTTTCACCAGTGCCGAACCGTCCGGGATGCGAAGGACTACCATGGGCATGGCCAATCATCGGGAGTTTGGAAAAAGGCTTTATAGACCTTTTGGAACACTCCTCTAAGGTGGTAGAATGCTGAGGGAAATCATCGAGCGTTTTGAGGATACCGTCATCGTGGAAAAGCCCGTGAGCAGGGAGCTTGAGATAACCAGGTATCTCGTGAAGTACCGCGACAGGCCGGTCCTCTTCAGAAACGTGGACGGCTGGACCGTTGCGGGCAACATATGGAGCACGAGGGAGAGGATAGCGGGCTACCTGGGGACCGAAAGGGAGAGGCTCCTCCACTTCATAGCCGATGCCATGGAAAACCCCAAACCTTACAGGACGGTTGACGATGCCCCCTTTATGGCGAACTCCACGGCAGACTTCTCGCTCCGCGAGCTTCCGGTTCCAAAGTACTACCCCCAAGACGGCGGCCAGTACTTCACTTCCGCCATGGTCATAGCCAAGGACGAGAACGGCTTCGTCAACACCTCATTCCACAGGATGATGGTCATCGACGAGAAAAGGGCCGCCATAAGGCTCGTTCCGAGACACCTCTACGCCATGTGGAGGGAGAAGGCCGAAGCTGGGGAGGAGCTGGACGTCAGGATAGTCGTCGGGAACCCCGTTCATCTGCTAATCGCAGGTGCCACGAGCGTGGCCTACGGGGTAAGTGAGCTTGAGATAGCCTCCGCAATGAGCCTGAGGGCCTTCGGAAAGCCCCTTGAGGTCTTCGACCTTGGAGGAATCCCCGTCCCAGTCGAGACCGAGTTCGTCTTCGAGGCGAAGATACTTCCGGAACTGACGGACGAAGGGCCCTTCGTGGACATAACCGGAACCTACGACTACGTGAGGAAGCAGCCCGTGGTGGTCTTCGAGCGCATGCACCACGTCGATGAACCGGTCTTCCACGCCCTCCTGCCCGGAGGCTACGAGCACTACATGCTGATGGGTCTGCCGAAGGAGCCTCAGATTTATGCAAGCGTTAAGAGGGTCGTCCCAAAGGTTCACGGCGTAAGGCTGACCGAGGGCGGTGCGATGTGGCTCCACGCCGTTGTCAGCATAACCAAACAGCATGACGGCGACGGTAAGAACGCGATTCTTGCCGCCTTCGCCGGGCACCCGAGCCTGAAGCACGTGGTCGTTGTGGATGCGGATGTGAACATATACGACGACAGAGAGGTTGAGTGGGCGATAGCGACGCGCTTCCAGGCAGATAAAGATTTGGTGGTCATCTCCAACGCCCGCGGCAGTTCCCTTGACCCCTCCGCCGAGAAGAGCCTCACCGCGAAGTGGGGGATAGACGCGACCAAGCCTCTGGATAGAAAGGAAGAGTTTGAGAGGGCCCGGCTTTAGCCCTCACTCCACCATTTTGAGGAATATCTCCTCAAGACTCGGGGCTTTGATCTGCATGGTAAGAACTTTTGCCCCCTGTGTTGCGACGAAATCGTGAATCTGCTCCCTTATGTCCTCAGAGGCAACTATGCGGTACTTCTTCTCGCCCAGCGGCATGACCTTCCACTCGACCCCCGTGAAGTTCACCGGAACGTTGGTCTCCAGCACGATGGTATAGCCCGCCTTCTTCAGGAACTCCCTCTTGATGTTGTCAAGGTTGTCCTCGACGCGGAGCTTGCCCCTGACTATTACCCCGACCGTATCGCATATCTCCTCAACGTGTGCCAGGATGTGGCTTGAGAAGAAGACGGTCTTTCCTGCCTTCTTCTGTTCTTTGATGATGTCTTTGAACTCCGCTATTCCCGTCGGGTCGAGGCCGGTCATCGGCTCGTCGAGGATTAAAAGCTCGGGGTCGTTGATGAGGGCCTGGGCTAGCAGGAGACGCTGCCTCATTCCCTTTGAGAACTTGCCGACCTTTCTGTTCCTGACCTCCTTCAAACCGACGGTATCCAGGAGTTCGTTGATGCGCTTCTCCTTCTCTGCCTTCGGGATTTTAAACGCGTCCGCTATTATGTCGAGGGTCTGCTCAGGTGTGAGAAAGTCCCACAGAGTGGCGTGCTCCGGCATGTATCCTATGCGTTTTTTGGCCTCGACGAGCTGGTTCTCGTTGAACTTCCCATCGGCGAAAACCTCAAGGTCAAAGAGCTGAATCCTCCCCTCCCGCGGGAATATCAGACCCAGGGTGCTGAGGATGGTGGTGCTCTTCCCTGCACCGTTGGGGCCGAGGAAGCCGTATATCTGGCCTGGCCTGACCTCAAGGTCCAGGCCGTCGAGGGCGCGAACGTCTTTGTAAACCTTAACCAAGTTCTCGATTCTTATCATCACCATCACCTCAGATCCATGCGCAGGAAGCGGTAGAAGGCCAGGGCTAGGTAGACGAAGGTGAGTCCAAAGAGTATGCCCAGGTTGACAGGATTCTTCCGTATAGCACTCCCTATTCCCACGTATTCTACCTGCGGGTTCTCTATGTCGCCGGTAACCTTTGTGGCATCGCTGACTATGACGTCTATCTGGGTCGTTGGAACGTAGAAGAGATATCTGGTCTTGTACTCCTTGCTTTTCTCCTGATACGCCTCCCAGTCGGGGTGGTCGTTTATTATGGTATCCTTGGCGGCCATGAACTGAACTATGGCGGGCATTATCATGAAGACCACGAACATTATCACCAGGGCAACACCGAGTGCTGTACTGGAAGACTTCACGGTGGTGGAGATTATGTAGCCCAGCGCTATCAGCTGTACCATCGCTAGAAGCAACAGACCGTTAAGCAGGAGGGAATCGGTGACGAGCTGGCTTCCCATCGGGGCGCCCAGCCACGCCAGGCCGACTATTCCAACGAAGGTCGTCAGAAGGAGCGCCATCAGCACAACCACCGTGTGGGCAAGGAACTTGCCGCCGATGTAGCCTAGCCGCTTTATCGGCTTGCTCATGGCAACGCGCAGCGTTCCCTTCTCTATCTCGCTGTTTATCGCCGTGGCACCCATCAGAAGGGCGAGTATGGCGATGAAAAAGCCTCCCAGCCCGTTGATGTTGCCTATGAGAACCGAAACGGCCTGCTGAACGGTTTCTATCTCCCCTCCAGAGGCTTTCTGGAAGTAGAATCCCGGTATGTACAGAAGCATCATGACACCCAGGATAACCCACAACTTCTTGGTTCGAAGGCTCTGCTTGAACTCAAGCTGAAATCCCCAAAGCATGTCCATACCCCCTTATTACGATATCGGAGTGAATTCCCTCACTCGATTACAACTAACACAGGAAGTATAAAAATTTTGCCTATCCGGTTGGAGTGCTGGGGCCCTTTCGCGGTTGCTACTCAAAGCCCTATCCTCAGTTATAAAGTTCCCAAACATACCTTTCACCCCGATGCATCGAACTTCGAGGTATTGTTGGCGTTAGAGTATTTAAGCCTTTGGGTTGGACACCATCCCGCCCAAAGACCCTTTCTGGAGCGGAGAGATGTTAGAATCAAAAAATTAGAGGTTTGCGAGCCTCATGACGTCTTCCCACTTCGCGCAGTGCTCCCTCAGCCGTCTGAGAACCTCGTCACTCCTCCCCAGAACCGGCCAGAGTATCGAATCTATGTGAAGAGGCGGAATTCCAGTTTCCTCCGCAATTCCCATCCAGAAGCTCACCGGCGGTTCGTTCGTGAACCTCCTCGTGTAGGCGTTTATCCTCACGTCGTCGGGTATCTCGATGGCCGCGGGGTAAGGCACGAACTCGCCGAAGGCTATCCTGCCCGCGTAGCCGAACATCTTAACCGCGAAGACTATCGTCTTGGCGCTTCTCTTCGAGCCGAGGGTTTTTGCAAGCTCGTCGCGCAGGTGTTCCATGCCGTTGAAGTAGTATTCCTTCAGATGGCCGAGCGACAGTGAGTCAAGGAACGGCTCCGCCCTTTCCAGCCTTTTGACCTTCCCCGCAACGAGTCGCCGGTTGGTCCTGGAGTTCGGCAGAAATCGGGAGTATGCTTCCGATATGCTCCTTCCCGGCGGATTTTCCGAAAAGTACCTGGAGAACTCCCACCACCACCGCTCGCCCTTTGCCGTCAGCTGATAGCTCACGAGAGAGTTCGCTATGACCAGCTTGATGAAGAGTTCATCGTCTCCAAGGTTCGCATGGAGGTTTTTAAGGGCGTCGAACTGAAGGTCAACCCTCTCTTCTATCACCCTCGCGCAGTCGATGCCAAGTTCGCTTAGAATCTCCCTGAGAACTTCCACCTTCCCCTCGTTGACCTTATATTTTACCCTGATGAACCGATCCAGCGTCAATCTAACCACCCACGGATTTTATCAGCCTCTCAAGGAACGCGCTCTCCCCGATTACCTCCGCCCCGGTGTTGTTCGGGACGCCGAGTTCGACCTTCGCCCTTATCCCGTGCTCCCCTAGGTAGTCGTGGGCCTCGGCGCTGAGCCTTGGGAACTCGTCCCTCATTATCAGCCCGTAAACAGTCGGGCCCCAGGAGCTTTGGCCATGGCCGTAGGTTTTTCCGGCAAGAAAGTCGAGTATAAGCTTAACGTCCTCCCTGAACTCCCCTCCCTGGTACGGCTCGAAGTGCTTTCCAACGAGCCTCTGTATTGCGGAGAGGTGCTCACCGAAAGCCCTCACGTCCCTCTCCTTGAGTGCGGGAAGGAGGCCGAGCAGAATCCTGTGGCTTATCTCCATGGCGACGTCGGTCCTTCCCACAACCCCAGCCATCACGGGCCTTTCCTCCTCCTCGTCGAGGCCGGGTTTAAGTTCCGGAATCACCAGGAGGAAGCCCCACTCCTCCGGGAAGTCCTCGCGGAATATCAGGGGTGGAATGCCGTTCCTAACGCCGCCGTCTATGACGAATCCACCGTGGGCGAAGGAGTAGATTCCAGCACCGCCATTCCTCCCCCTTCCGAGAACCCTCGCCAGCTCCTCAACCGGGAGGTTCAGGTTCTTAAGCCGGGTTATCCCCGTTGCGACCGCTAGACTGAGCTGGGTGGTGGAACCGAGGCCAACGTGCCGGGGGATTGCTTTCCTGACCTCGACGACGTAGTTGACCCCGGTTTCGTAAGCGGAGTTCATGCGCTTTATGGCGAACTCGATGGTTTTTCTGTCCTCGCCCTCAGCGATTATCTCCATAGCATCTCCCTCGACGATTCTGACCTCGTAGCCGCCTTCAAGGGCAACGCCGAGGCTTCCGAATCGCCTTCCAAATGTGGCGGCGGGGTCTACGAGACCGAGATGAAGCCTCCGTGGAGTGCGGATTATCATGAGGATCACCAGAACTGGAAGGGCGAAAGTCCTTTTATATCCAGCGGCCATTTCAATATGGAGGGTGAAACCATGAAGTTCGCGGGAATTGACCTGAGCGAGCCCAGGATAATGGGCGTCATCAACGTTTCGCCTGAGAGCTTCTACAAGGGGAGCGTCAGGAACGACGGGGAGGAACTGATTAAGACCGCGGTAAAGATGGTTGAGGAGGGGGCGTCTTTCATCGACATCGGAGCCAAGTCGACCGCCCCATACCTTGAGACCCAGATTCCGGTCGAGGAAGAGGTAAGGAGAGCCGTTTGGGCGATTAAGACCATCCGCGACCACGTGGATGTGCCGATAAGCATAGACACGACGAGTGCCAGGGTCGCGGAGGAAGCTCTGAAGGCGGGGGCGGACGTCATAAACGACGTAACCGGCCTGAAGGGAGACCCGAAGATGGCCGAGGTGGCCGGTGAATACGGTGCCCCCCTGATAGTCTGCGCCCATGGAGAGGTGAGGAACCTCAGCGACCCGGTTCACACCGTGATAAACCTTCTGGAGGAGAGTCTCACCATAGCCGGGAGGCACGGCATAGACGAAATAGCCATAGACCCGGCGATAGGCTTCCTCCGCCCGGAGTGGCCGCCCTGGTACGAGTGGGACTCAAAGGTCATAGCCAATCTTGAGGTGCTCAAAATTCTGGGAAGACCGATCCTTATTGGGGTGTCCAGGAAATCGTTCATCGGTGCCATAACCGGCAGAAAAGACCCTGCGGAAAGGCTTCCGGGAAGTTTGGCGGCAACGGCAATAGCAGTCCTCAAGGGGGCACACATAGTCAGAACGCACGACGTCAAAGAAACCCTCGACGCGGTCAGGGTCGCCCACTTCATCCGGCGCTTTTCACTTTAACTTCCTTCCATTCTTCGACGAGCGTCGCCAGCAGTGAAAGCGCCACGGGGCCGATTATTATTCCCACGAATCCAAAGGCCAGGTAGCCGCCGAAGATTCCAACGAGCGAGATGAGAGCGTTGACGCCCTTCTCCCTTGTCCCGAGTCTCGGCCTTAGGAGCATGTCCGGCATGGGGGAAATGAAGACTATTCCATAGAGGGCAAAGACAACGGCACCGGCGACGTTGCCGCCGTTGATCATGTAGACTGCCCCCGCAAGCCAGACCACCCAGCCTCCAAAAACGGGAAGGAGTTCGAATATGACTGTAAAGATTCCCGCGGCTATGGCTCCGCCGGGTTTGGCGAGTCCGAAGAGGAGGAAGCCGCCGGCGGTGAAGACACCCTTGAGGATGCTGATGGCCAGCCAGCCGCGGAGGAGATTGTGAAGTGTCTCGCCCGCCTTCTCAAGGAGCTTTATGGCCAGCTCCCTGTTCTCGGGCGGCAGGAGCGAGTAAACCTCCCTCCGGATGGCCCTGGCGTTTATGAGCATGCCGTAGAAGGCGAAGACCATGACTATGGCCTGAAGGGAGAGCTTGGGGAGGGAGTAGGTGTAGCCGAGAACGTACTCCTCAAAGCGCTTTGGAATGTCCTCCGCGAGCTTCTGGAGGAGTTCGTAGACGGCGGCCGGGAGGTTCCAGGTGAGAAGCCACTCGAAGAATGCGTTGATGTAGTGCGCGAGCGAGCTCTTGACGTCGTTTATCCAGAGGGCAAACCCGATTATGAAGAGGAAGGTGATCACCGTAAGAACGGCAGTCATGATGAACGCCGAGACCCGGTTGCCGGTTTTCCTAGCCAGCCTCTCGTGGAGGGGGTAGAGGATGTAGGCGAGCGTCACTGCAAGGATGATGGGAGAAAGGATGGGACTAACCGTCTCCCATACGAGGTAGAGAACTATGAGCGAAACGGCTATCCAGATTCCCGCCTCAAGCTCCATCCAGCATCCCCAGGTACTTCAGTATCAGTTCCCTCGCGCTCGGCTTGTTGAAGACTATGAGGGTCTTGGTACCCTCGTCAAGGACGAAGTTCTTCCCGAGGGCTAATAAACCTTTCTTGAGCCTGTGAACCTCTGCCTTCTCAAAGTCTATGCTCTCCCTGACCTCTTCCGGCGCGCCCGTCTCCTCTAATGCCTTCTCCAGCCTGTTGAGAACGCTCTGGTTGAGGAACTTTATGGGGCTCGGCCTGAACTCCTCGGCGACCGCTTCACTGCCATCCATGTAGATTCCCCAGAACTCCTTGGCGCACTCAAAGGGATAGACGTAGTCCTCCCCGTAGTCGGGAAGGTACAGCTCCCTGATGACGGCAAGGAGAAGCCTTCTGGCGTCGCCGCCGTAGAACTCCACCCTCATGTGGAACTTCCCATCGACGAAGCCGTTCTCAAACACCTCAAGCTTCTCCTCGCAGAGCATGGCCATCACCCCTTTCTCACGTACGCGCTAACGTACCTCGGGTCGAGGAGCAGGGCGGTGCTCCCGAATATCCCAAAATCCGACGGAGACGAACCCCTGTAGATGACTACCCTCGGATTGGTGACGTTTAGCATATCCTCAAGTACGCTGACCGCGTAGTCCAGGTCGCCGGTCTCGTCAACCAGGCTTCCCGTGACGTTCATGGCGAACCACGTCCTTCCGGTTGCGTATTTCTTCGTCTCATTGATGTCCATGCCCCTGCCGCTGCTCACTGCCTGAAGGAAGCCCTGGAAGTACGTGTCAACGGTCTCCGCTATCATGGCCTTCTCCTCATCCGTGAGACCGCGCCATTCGGCGCCCATGTCCTTGTATGGACCCGTCTTGAAGACCTCCACTTTCACCCCGTTCGACTCATAGTTCTGCTGGAGGTTGTAGTGAACGTAGATAACGCCTATGCTCCCAACCTCGGCGAGGGGGTCGGCTATTATCTCCTCGGCGCCGACGGCTATGTAGTAGCCGCCGGAGGCCGCTATGCCGCCGGTGTACGCAACAACGGGCTTTACAAGGTTGAGCTTCCTGACGGTGGAATATATCTCCCTGACTGACCCAACGTAGCCACCGGGACTCTCTATCCACAGAACAACGCCCGCGATGGAATCGTTCTTGGCGATTTCTCTCAAGGTTGGAATCACGCTGAGGGCAGTGTAGTCGTTTATGAGGCCGAAGATGGGGACTATGGCTATCGTCGCGTTGCCTTCGGGCATGTTCTGCTCCCTGAGCTGTGCCTTCAGGAAATCGACCTGCCTCTGGAGTTCGTCTATTCTGAGCTGGTACGAGGTGGTGTTGCACGTGACGTTGGGCCCCTGAACGATCACGGTGGTCGTGGCGTTGGATGGCTGGTAGGTCTTGAGCTCCGAATTCTGCATGTAGAGCAGGAGAACCGCCACACTCGACGCCGCGAGAAGGAGTACGAGAACCGCAGCGATGTACTTCCAGATGTTTTCCCTCATTCGCTCACCCACCTATATCTCCGGCCCGAACTTTTAAACCCTGCCCTCGCTGACCTCTCCTGAAGGGGAGGCTTTCAGAAGAAAAAGGTAAGCTTTTATATCCAGCGCTCAACTCTCTCCTAGGTGATAGCATGGAGATAGGCGTAACGATTTACCCGCACTTCGTCACCAAGGACAAGACCCTCGCCTCGGTTCTGGCCGACGTCAAGATAAAGAACTACGACTTCGTTTCAATATTCCCGCACACTCTTGGACTTATCATGAACGGCGTCGTCGTCGAAAAGAAGCTCAGAAACATAGAAACAACCCTTCGCGGCGTCGGCATCGACTACATCATCAGGATGCC
Source organism: Thermococcus sp. 21S7 (assembly GCF_012027615.1). Lineage (NCBI taxonomy): Archaea > Methanobacteriati > Methanobacteriota > Thermococci > Thermococcales > Thermococcaceae > Thermococcus > Thermococcus sp. 21S7. The sequence goes on along the minus strand of NZ_SNUT01000002.1, from coordinate 58,656 downwards.
CACCTCCGTCAACCTGCGCGACCACATATACTACACGCGCCACTTCCGCGTTGCCAGGGCGATGGCAGACGTGGCGATAAAGCTCGGAGCCAAGGTTATCGTAATGCAGAGCGGGAGAACCGGGAGGCTCGACCTTGAGATAGAGGCGATACAGCAGCTGGCCGACATGGTGGCACCGTTCAACATTAAGATAGCCCTTGAAAACACCTTCAGCGTCAAGGACACACTCTACGTAGTTGACAACGTGGACAGAGAAAACGTCGGCTTCGCCCTCGACGTTGCTCACGCCTTCCTCAGCGCACAGGGCGACGCCGACAAGCTGCTGGAGGACGTCAAGCTCGGCACTGAGAGGACGGTCATACTCATGGTACACGACAACTTCGGAAAGCTCTTCCCGCAGGTCGAACCGGAGGATGCCCTGGCTTACGGCGTCGGCGACCTTCACCTCCTGCCGGGGGAGGGCAAGATTCCCTTCGGCAAGGTTCTCCGCCTGTTTGGCGATGTTCCGCTTCTCCTCAAGGTCAAAGACCCCGAGAAGTTCGTGAAGGTTCCGACGAAGCAGGGGCTGATAGAACTGCTGACGAGCCTATAGTCCCAGCCTCTCCCCTATTACCTTAAAAACCTCAGCGAAGGCCTTCCCTATCGCTTCCTTTCTTCTTGAAAAGTGTGCAACGTCCTCGGTGAAGTTCTCCACCAGAATCCCAACGGCTTCTTCCACGGTTATCTCTCCCTCCAGCCACGCGTAGGCGAATATTGCTTCAGCTATGTCCCCCTTACCGTGCTTGTCGGTTCTCGGCGGAATCACGTGCCTCAGCCCGGCCAGCTCAAGGGCTATGCTCAGTGAAGCGTTCGGAACCCTCTCACCAGTCGGCCGTCCGAGGTACTCACTCAGCGCCAGCGAGAAGACGAAGTTGACCAGCGAATCGCCGAACTTTGAAAGTCCCTTGTCGGTGAAGTTCCTCTCGTACCTCAAGCTCTCACCCACTTCCTCTCCGAGAGCCAGGATTTAAGGTTTTTGAGGTACGGAACCGTGGCTGACAGTATCACCGCGTAGAGGAGAAGCGTCAGCCCGATGCTGTATGCAACGTAGGGCCCATCGGAGAAAACCCTGAACGTCACCGCATCGACGAAGCGGACGAACGTCCAGCTGGGGTTCTCCATGTGGACGTGGAACCAAAAGGAGGAGGGCTGCATTATGGGCCAGACCCCCACGTATACCGTGGTGAGCAGTGAGAGGAGCGTCACCGCGCCCCCCTCAGCGGCGGCGAGGATTATCAGGAACGCCACAAGGGGGAGAAGATACTGAGGATTGACGCGCCAGTACGTGGCCGTGAAAACGGCGTACGCAAGGGCGGTGGAGACGGCAAGGTTTCGGTTAAACGCGTGCCTGCAGAGAACCAGGGCGAGAAGAACGACCGCCGGAACGTACCAGTGCCTGAGAACGAAGAGGGTCTCGCTTCCCCTTGTCATGTGGAGGTAAGTCGCGAGGCTCGAAACCCCGTTCATGCTGTACGAGACCGGGTCTGTGTACGAGACGTCCATCCCCCCTAGCAGATTAGGCAGCCCCTTCAGGCTCGATGGGCAGAGGATTATCATGGGCAGGAAAGGAAGAAGGCCGCAGAGCAGGAAGAAGGCAATGCGCTGGACGGCCCGCTTTCCTTCGAGCACGGCATCCCAGAGTGAGAGAACCGCCGGAAAGGTGAGTGTGTGCTTGAGGGCCAGAGAAAATCCATAGAGCGCGTAGGAGGAGCGCTCCCACCGCCGGAGGTAGAGGCCGAGGAGGAAGAAGAGCAGCGCAAGTCCGTCAAACATCCCGTAAACGGCGGAGACGTATATCGTGATGGGGTTGAGGTAGTAGAGTGCCGCACCGAGGATCGCGCGCCCTTCGCTTTTTTCCCGCAGGAGGAGGTACAGGAGGAGGGCCACGCCGGTGTCGGCGAGAATGAAAACCAGCTTGACGGCGAACGCCCACGTTGGGTCGATGTAAACGTAGTAGTTCCCACCGCTCCAGAAGGCTCTGACGGAGCCGCCAACAACGTGCCTCAGAAGCGCAAGGACGTACGCCATGACCGGACCGTAGACGTAGGGCCAGGGGTAGGGCCATCCCTTGCCCTGGAATCCGGTCGCGTCGGCGTAAGCGTAGAAACAGGCCTTCTTTTCCAGCATGGTTCCGGCAAAGCCGTAGAACTGGGCTAAATCGCTTCCCGCCGAATGCGGCGCAAGGACAAGCCGCAGGGACAGGCCGGACAGTATGACTAGGAGCAGATACCTCGAACGTTCCAAGAGTTCCACCCCAGAGGGGGTCGCTGGTTTCAACTTAGAGTTAGAAGAGTTCGGCATTTAAGGGTTTTGATGCCGGGTAGAAAATGGAGAAGGAACTCACTCGCCCACGGCGGCCTTCCAAGCGTCCAGAACCGCCCTGGCCCTGTCGAATATCTTCTGGGCGGCCTCCTCCAGGACCTTTTCCGGCGTAACCTTGCCGTCGGTGACGATTCTGAACTTCGGCTTCCGCGCCATGAGAACCGGGTGCTCGATGGTGTAGCCCGCGAAGGTCACGTGCTTGTTCTCGTGGAGCACCTCGTTGAGCAGGTTGGCGAAGGTGTGATCCTCCCCCTCAAGGTAGAACTCGATGACGTTTTCCTCACGCTTGATGACCTCAATCTTCATTTTCCTCACCTTCTAAGTGTTTGAGGAGCTCTTTCATCGCCTGCTCCTTGTTCTTCACCAGTTCGTATTTAAACTTATCCTCCTTCCACTCGGCGAGGCCGAGTTCAACGAGCAGGTCGATGACCTCCATCGGGTCGAGGTTTTTGAGAACCGCCACTGGGAGGATAACCTCCCTTATCTGCCTGGTGGTCTGGAGGGAGACCTCCGAGAGGTACTCGCCGAGCGTTCCGGTCAGTGAAACCAGCTCTTCCCAGGGCATGGAGGTTATCAGCTCGCCCTCCCTCAGTTCAACGGTTTCTCCGAGAAGCTCAAGGGTTTTCACGAGTATCGGGGTCGAGACGCTCGCCCCCGCCTCACGAAGGAAGTCGTCTATCGTGTAGCGGTAGAGGCCGCGCCTGTCGGGATAGAGCTTGGCCCTGACGCGGCTGTGTATCTCCCGTATCCTGCGGATGGCTTCCCTGATGTCCTCCTTGGTTCCCTGGACGTTTATCTTGAGGTCGTTGAGCTTGGCGTGAACGTAGATGAACGCGGGAAGGCGAAGCCTCTGGAGCTCTCTGAGGAACTCCTCCTTCTCCCTGTCGTCGCGGACGTGAATCGTTATTACCTTCTTTGCCCTCGCCATGCTCACACCTTCAGCTTCCTGTACAGTGATGAGAGCTTTCTGGTCTCGACGTGGCCGCAGCGCGGGCAGATGAGTTTGTCGCCGCGCCTCACGAGGGGAGCCCTGCACCTGGAGCAGAGGGCGTAGACAACACCCAGGTCGTGACCCTTTGTGGACAGCTGGATTGGGCTCTTCTCGTTCGCTATGACCCTCGCCCTGATTATGTCGCCTATCTTGAACTCGCTGCTCATGCCCTCCACGTAGCCCTCCCTCACCTGGGAGATGTGGATTCCAGCGAGTTTCGATGTCGCTATCTCCCTGTCGTTCCTTCCCTCGATTTTAATAAGCTGAACTATCGCCGCTTGGGGCTTGACCTCAAGTATCTTTGCGATGACGATGTCGCCCGGCTGCGGAAGCGGGGGTGTGTCCGTCACGGGCTCAACGCTTATCTCCATTTTACTCTGGTCTATCTTCACCTTACCCGCCCTTATTGCATAGAGCTCACCGTTCTCCTCCTTAACGCCCTCGCCGGGAAAGTATTCCTCGATGACGCCGAGGTAGTCGCCGGGAAGAACCAGGTCACCGTTCCTTGCACTCCTCTTTTCATCCATTCTCCCACACCTCCATGAAAGTTCCAGCCCGGATTTTTTAAGCCTTTGCCATGCGGGAGGATTTATAAGGGCGAAGGGAAAAGTTTTAGTAATTCCAATTGAGCCTATGGTGGTGGTTAAGGATGAGAATGCTTCTGATACACAGCGACTATTTGGAATACGAGGTAAAAGACAAGGCCCTCAAGAACCCGGAGCCGATAAGTGACGAGCAGAAGAAGGGCAGACTTGAGGAGGTTCTTGCGGTTTTCATGAGCGTTGAGAAGGCCGACGAGACCAACCCGGAGGAGGTCGTTGAGAAGGCCGTTGCCGAGATTAAGGACGTTGCATCGCAGGTTAAGGCCGACAGGATATTCGTTTACCCCTTCGCACACCTCAGCAGCGAACTCGCGAAGCCCGACGTGGCGCTGAAGGTTCTCCAGAAAATAGAAGAGAAGCTGAAAGAGGAGGGCTTCGAGGTCAAGCGCGCCCCCTTCGGCTACTACAAGGCCTTCAAGCTGAGCTGCAAGGGCCATCCGCTGGCGGAGCTCAGCAGAACGATAGTCCCGAGCGGAGAGGCGGTTTCAAAGGAGGAGCGCAACATAGCCCTTGAGAAGGAGGAGGAGCTGAAGAGCTACTGGTACGTGCTCACGCCGGAGGGCGAGCTGGTCGAGGTCGATAAGTTCGACTTCACCGGTCACGAGAACCTCAGGAAGTTCGCCAACTACGAGATAAGCAAGAACAGGATAGCCGACAGGGAGCCGCCGCACGTCAGGCTCATGCTCGAACACGAGCTGGTTGATTACGAACCGGGAAGCGACGGCGGAAACCTCAGGTATTACCCCAAGGGAAGGCTCATCAAGGGACTGCTTGAGCAGTACGTCACCGAGAAGGTGATAGAGTACGGCGCCATGGAGGTCGAGACTCCGATTATGTACGACTTCGAGCACCCCGCTCTGGAGAAGTACCTCAACCGCTTCCCGGCGAGGCAGTACGTCGTCAAGAGCGGCGACAAGAAGTTCTTCCTCCGCTTCGCGGCCTGCTTCGGCCAGTTCCTCATCAAGAAGGACGCCACCATAAGCTACCGCAACCTGCCGCTCAGGATGTACGAGCTCACCCGCTACTCCTTCAGGCGCGAGAAGAGCGGCGAGCTTAGTGGTTTGAGGAGGCTCAGGGCCTTCACGATGCCCGATATGCACACCGTGGCTAAGGACCTCAAGCAGGCCATGGACGAGTTCAAGAAGCAGTACAAGCTCAGCATGGAGGTTCTCAGGGGAGTTGGCCTCACCCCTGACGACTACGAGGTCGCCATAAGGTTCACCGAGGACTTCTGGAAGGAGAACAGGGACTTCATCGTCGAGCTGGCGAGGATAATCGGCAAGCCCGTCCTCATCGAGATGTGGAAGCAGAGGTTCTTCTACTTCATACTCAAGTTCGAGTTCAACTTCGTGGACAACCTCGACAAAGCCGCAGCCCTCAGCACAGTCCAGATCGACGTCGAGAACGCCGAGCGCTTCGGCATAACCTACTACAACGAGGAAGGCAAGGAGGAGCACCCGCTCATACTCCACTGCTCGCCGAGCGGAGCCATAGAGCGCGTTATGTACGCCATCCTTGAGAAGCAGGCAAAACTTCAGGCTATGGGCAAGAAGCCGATGTTCCCGCTCTGGCTCAGCCCGATACAGGTCCGCGTTGTCCCGGTCAGCGAGGAGGTCATGGACTACGCGCTCTACGTGGCCGGAAAGCTGGAGGGGGCAAAGATTCGCGTTGATGTCGATGACACCGGCGACAGGCTCAACAAGAAGATAAGGAAGGCCGAGAAGGAGTGGATTCCCTACGTGGTCGTTGTCGGCAGGAACGAGAAGGAGCAGGGCACCGTAACCGTCAGGAGAAGGGATGGTCCCCAGGTCGAGATGCAACTCGAAGACCTCATCAAGGAGATCAGGGGGAAGACCGAGGGCTTCCCGTACAGGCCGAGGCCCCTGCCTCTGCTACTCAGCAGGCGCCCCAAGTTCAGGGGTTAATTCTTTCAGCTTTTTCAGGAATATCTTTTCTTTGCTCTTTCTCACCGATAGGTGATACACACTGGGTTCAAACTCGGCGTATGGCGCTTTCAACAGGTAAAGGAGTTCCTTTATATGGTCTTCCCGAATCCACGACTTGGCAAGAAGAACGTAGTCACTGAGGTTTGAGACCCAAGCAACAAAACGCTTTGAAACCATATCGGAGTTGAGTGGGAGAACCAGAACGGACTCTGGGAATCTCACACTCCTCGCGGCCACAGTTTGGTTCAGCAACTTCAGAGTATTTTCCTCTCCCAGCATCATGGCGGCACCATCGAGGGTGTAGACGAGCCGCAGCACCTTGCCGGACTTCACCCTATCCCGCAGGGGACCGCAGTATATCCTGTCTATTTTGGGGTTTATCGTCTCCGGTTCGACCCTATCGAGGTAGAAGACGCCGGGAACTTCGTCCTCTACCTTAGCGTATCTAGAACCAAACACGTCTATAATTGCGAGGTCGCCGCTTTCCAGTGAGCTTCTCAAGTCGAAACCCACACCCTTCCCCCCTTTGTATAAAGCTCCTAAGCGGGACGCTGTAGTTAGATATTATCCCAAAATAGCCCTCACTAACCGCCCTCTTGAGAAAAAGGAGGGGAATCTGCCAGGCGGAGGAATATGCATCGTAGATAACTGAGATTGTGGAACCGGCAACGTGTTCACTTGGAAATATCTTCAGGATATCGAGTTCAGGCATGCCTTCACCCGCCCCCTCCCGGGGCCCCCGTCATTATCTCGCTGAGGAAGTCCCGGGCCTCCTCGCTGAAGTCCGCCATTGGAACCTCCTTGCCGTACTTGTCGTAGATTTTACCGTCCCTGAAGTTTATCTCAAAGACTTCGTAGCGCTCCTCGCTCTTCTCGTGGTGCTTTATGCCGTGTCCCTTGAGGTGCCTCTCCAGGCTCTCAACGTCAACGTACTTTCCGCACTCCTCGCACTTGTAGAACTGCCAGAAGATGTAATCCTGGCCGGCGAGCATGTTGTTCTTGATGTGGTTGATGAAGGCCCCCCCGAGGTACTCGTAGAAGTCCTCCTGGATGAGGTTCCCCCCGTCCTCGACGACCTTGAAGCCGCTCCAGACTATGTGGTCGTTTATGTCCGCGAGGGTCGCCTTCAGGTAGCGGTAGGTCAGTACAAAGACGCCGTTGTGGATGAAGAAGACGCTCTTGTCAGGGATGGCGATGATTCTGATTCCCCCGCCGCTCCCGTTTTCAGCCATCTTCTCGGCGTGTTCCCTGTTGTCGGCGACCTCTATCGTGACCCTGACGTTGCTCTTCTTGTGAAGTCCGGTTATCTTTCCATCGTTTATCTCCCAGTGATAGTCATCCAGATATCTCACCTGGGCGTAGACCTTCTTGATTCTCGGGCTCAGCTCACCGTAGGCCATTAATCACCACCGTGATGAAATCTCGCCCAACGTTAATAAGCTTTAGCGGAAAATTTTAAAAAGGGTCTTTCCGCCAGGGGCTGGCCCCGATGATGGAAAGCTACCTTCCGAAGCGCCTCTGCCTCTTCTGGTACTCGCGGATGATTCTGAGGAAGTCTATCTTCCTGAACTCGGGGAAGTAAACGTCGACGAAGAAGAGTTCGCTGTAGGCGATTTGATACAAGAGGAAGTTGCTTATCCTCTCCTCCCCGCCCGTTCTTATAACGATGTCGGGGTCGGGCATGTTCGGGTAGTACAGGTACTCCTTTATGAGTTCCTCGTCAACGTCCTCCGGTTTTATCTTTCCTGCTAAGGCGTCCCTTACTATGTCTCTCACGGCGTCGGCTATCTCGCTCCTCCCCCCGTAGGCAAGGGCTATGTTGAGGGTGTAGTTGCCGTACTTCCTCGTGGCCTTTTCAGCCTCTTCAGCGGCTTTCCTGACGTTTTCTGGCAGGAGCTCCCTTCTCCCCAGTACGTTCACCCGAATCTCATACCTGTGAACCCTCTCGTCCTTGAGCAGCTCCCTGAACTTCTCCTCGAAGAGGTTCATGAGGGCGTTTACCTCCTCGGGGGTTCTCCTGAAGTTCTCGGTGGAGAAGGCATAAACGGTGAGCGTCCTTATGCCGAGCTCGCGGCACCACTCCAGTATCTCCTCAAGCTTCTGGGAGCCGAAGAGGTGCCCGTACCAGGGGGGCTTCTCCAGCTTCCGCGCCCATCTCCTGTTCCCGTCCATGATTATGGCCACGTGCTTTGGGATGCGGCCGCTCTTAACCCTGTCCAGAAGATAGCCCTCGTAAACATCGTAAACGGGCTTGAATAAAATGTGGGGAACGTGGGAAACCAGACGGGAAATCATGACCATCACTCGATTTTCTTCCTGCCAGAGAGGTGCATCCCGGCAAGCTCGATATAAATCTCGGCGTTCTTCTTGGTCCACTCGATTTCCTCCTCGCTGAGCTGCCTGACGACCTTGCCCGGAACGCCGACGACCAGGCTGTAGTCGGGTATCTCCTTGCCGGGCGGTACGAGCGCCCCGGCGCCGATGACGACGTGCTTGCCTATCTTGGCACCATCCAGAACGACGGCGCCCATGCCTATGATGGTGTAGTCGCCAATCTCGGCACCGTGAACGACGGCGTTGTGGCCTATTGTAACGTACCTGCCTATTATCGTGGGCTGCCCGTGGGAGGTGTGTATGCTGACGTTATCCTGGACGTTCGAACCTTCGCCGACATGGATTCTCTCTATGTCCCCCCTCAGAACCGCCGACGGCCAGACGCTCGTCTTCGCCTCAAGAACAACATCGCCTATGACCGAGGCGGTTTCATCGATGAAAGCGGTCTCATGAATTTTAGGCTTCTTTCCGGCCAACTCATAAATCGCCATGTCCATCACCGGCCTTAACTCCACGACATAGCTTATAAACCTAACCGGGCAATAGGGGATGAGGGGGTGCAATGAAGTACAGAAGGGGTGCGAGTGCAGAGAGGGAGCTTATAAAGATGCTCGAAAAGGCCGGTTTCGCGGTGGTGCGCTCCGCCGGGAGCAAGAAAATCGACATAGTGGCCGGCAACGGAAGGCTGTACCTCTGCATAGAGGTGAAGAGCACCAGGGGCGAGAGGTTATACTTCAGCAGCGAGGATTACGAGAAGCTCGTCTCCTTTGCCGGAAAGTTCGGTGCGGAGCCCCTTATAGCGGTCAAGTTCGTGAACAACGGCTGGCGCTTCTTCCGCCCGGAGAACCTGAAAAAAAGCGGCAAAAACTATAAGGTAAGTCTGCAAACAAGGAACTATCTTACCTTCGACGAGGTTATCGGGAGGCAGAGGTCCCTCGAAGGGGTGGTAAAGGGTGAAGTTTAAGGGCATACTGCCGATAATCCTGCTGGTTCCGATTCTCCTCCCGTACGTGAGCGCCCAGCCGGTTATTCATGTCTCGGCCCTCAACCACGAGTTTTCGGGATTGCCAGGGGATACCCTCGTGATTCCCTTCAACGTCACGAACCTGGGGAACGAAACTCTGAGCAACTTCAGCGTCTACCTTTCGGGGCCCGCCGAGGGTTTTCTGTACCAGACCAAGGTTATAAGGGAGCCCCTCGGGCCCGGAGGTAGCATAAGTGATACGATAGTACTCAAGATTCTGAACGCCGGGCCCGGCCTTTACACCGTGAGGCTCGTCGCACGGGTTGGGGAGGTGTACAGCGAGGATGTCATCCACGTCAGGGTAAAGACCCTTATGGACTTCAGACTGACGATAACGGCCGATGACAGATACATATACGGGAAGGAGAAGGACGTTCTGCTCGAAATATCCTCCCGGTCAAACGGCATCCTCAGCGGGAGGGTGGGCTACTCCCTTGAGGGACCCGGCGGAAGGATCCTCAACGTAACCACCGTGACCTACGTCCGTCCCGGCGGCAGCTGGCGGGAGACCGTGCCCATAAAGGGCCTCTCCCCCGGACGGTACACGGTTTCACTGTGGGCGAACTTCAGTGGAGTTTACAGGGAGACCAGAAGAACCTTCGAGATTTACCAGAGGAACCTAACGTACAGGGCGTATTACAAAGGGGGAGCGATTTACGTCCGGATTCTGGAGGGCAGCGCCGGGGTCGGGGACATCGACGTTTACATAAACGGGGCGCACTTCACAACGGACGAAAACGGCCTGGTCGAATATCCCGTAACGGGGCCGGGCACCTACGGAATCGTCATGAACCTGGACGGGAGGATTGAGAGGACTTCCGTTGAGGTGCAGAGGTTAACGGTCGACGTCGGACAGCTGAAGGACGAACTCTGGGTGAGGGTGAGAAACCCTTCCGGCCCCGTTCCGAACGTCACGGTTGTGGTCTCGGGGCCGGAGGGAACGGCGTACTGCGTTACCAACACGACCGGGGCGGCACTCGTAAACCTCAACAAAACCGGCTACGGGACCCTGATGGTGAGGGCCGAGAGCGACCGGTACCTCCCCGGGGAGGCGACGATAAAGGTCATCCCCCCCGAGACGGAGACCCCCACTACCACCACGCCGACAACGACCACGGCACCGCTGACCACCGCCACCACCCCGGCAAAGCCCCCCAGGAACTACGGCCCGCTGGCGGCCATACTCCTGATCGCGGGTGCGGTTCTGGCCGGAAGTTCGTACGTAGCGTTCTTCAGACCGATAGTCCAGGAGGAAACCCTCGACAGGTACTACTTCGTGAAGGTGAAGGCGCCGAGGTTGAGGGGTGTTGATAACTTCAGGTTCGAGAAGGGCGTCAACGCAGTAGTGGTCAGGGCGACGAAGGGGAACGCGAAAATAGGCGACGGAAAAGTTGTGTGGGAGATAGACCACCTGGAGCCGGAGGAGGAGGCCTACCTGCAGGTCATCCTCGGCTGAATCCCTTTTCTTTCGTAAACCTTATTAACACGGGCGGATACATTCAGATGGAAATCTAAAGGAGGCGAAAGCCATGGCGAACATTGAACTGCTCAGGAAAATTGTGGAGGCGCCGGGAGTTTCCGGCTACGAGTTCCTTGGAATAAGGGACGTCGTTTTTGAGGCCCTGAAGGACCACGTGGACGAGATATACGTTGACAAGCTCGGCAACGTTATCGCCCACAAGAAGGGGAACGGGCCGAGGATAATGATCGCGGCCCACATGGACAAGATAGGCGTCATGGTCAACCACATAGACAAGGAGGGCTACCTCCACGTCGTTCCCGTTGGAGGCGTTGACCCAAGAACCCTCGTCGCCCAGAGGATAAGGTTCTTCACCGAGAAGGGCGAGCGCTTTGGAGTCGTCGGCCACATACCGCCCCACCTCCAGAAGCCAGAGGACAGGAAGAAGGCCGCGGACTGGGACACCATCGTTGTGGACGTCGGCGCGGACAGCAGGGAAGAAGCCGAGGAGATGGGCTTCCGCGTCGGGACCGTCGGTGAGTTCGCCCCAGCCTTCGTCCAGCTCAACGAGAACAGGATCGCCACCCCGTACCTCGACGACCGCGTCTGCCTCTACGCCATGATAGAGACCGCCAGGGCAGTTGAGAACCACAAGGCTGACATATACTTCGTCGCCTCCGTGCAGGAGGAGGTCGGCCTCCGCGGTGCCAGAGTCGCCAGCTACGCCATAGACCCGGAGATAGGCATAGCCATGGACGTTACCTTCGCCAAGCAGGTCGGCGACAAGGGTAAAATCGTGCCCAAGCTCGGAGGCGGCCCGGTTATGGACGTCGGCCCGAACATCAACCCCAAGGTCAGGGCCTTCGCAGACGAGGTCGCCAAGAAGTACGAGATACCGCTCCAGGTTGAGGCTTCACCGAGGCCGACCGGAACCGACGCCAACATAATGCAGATCAACCGGGAGGGCGTTGCGACGGCCGTTCTCAGCATACCGATAAGGTACATGCACAGCCAGGTCGAGACGGCTGACCTCAGGGACATCGACAAGACCATCGAGTTCGCCAAGCACTTCCTTGAGGAGCTTCGTGAGATGGACCTCACTCCGTGAGCAGCCTCCCCGTGAGGCCTCTTCTCTTCTTCCTTTGGAAAGGTTTATCTCCCCAAAGGCGAATTAAACAACGGTGGGAAAAGTGGGGACAGAGCCTACACCGGGCCGGTTCCCGCCTTCGATTGAGGGCTCCCTCACCCCACACGCGAGCTGGAAGAAACCTGGGCCTTTGGAGGGGTGTTGAGGGTGATACTCCTCGTATCCATTGGAATGGTCGAGGGGCGGGTGATTAAGGCAGTGGGAGAGTTCATCGGTTCTTACTACGCATCCCTGGGCATTCCCGTCGCGGTGGGTGATTCCCTCCCCGAGAACTGGTTCTCCGACGCTTACAATCCTCTGAGACGCCAGTACCTTGGGAGGAAGTTCCTGCCACCCCTCTCCAAACTGAGAATGGAGAAAAAAGCGCACGCCGTCCTTGGGATAACCAGCCTCGACCTCTACGAGGAGGGGCTGAACTTCGTCTTTGGCCTCGCACACGCCGGACTTGGGGCGGCGGTTATCTCGACGTTCAGGCTCAGACCCGAATCCTACGGAGATGCCCCGGACGAGGGGCTCTTCATCGAGAGGGCAATCAAGGAGGCCATGCACGAGCTGGGCCACGTTTTTGGCCTGGGGCACTGCCCGGATGAGCGGTGCGTTATGCACTTCTCCAACTCCATCCTTGACACTGACATCAAGGAACCAGTTTACTGTCCCGTGTGTTTTGGGAGACTTAAGAAAAACCTGGAGGTTGAGTTATGATAGAGATTGAGGTTAAGGGATACGCAAACGAGGATGTGTTTGAGCGCGTTAGGGAGAGCTTTGAGCTGATACGAAAGGAGCACCACGAGGACACCTACTTCAGACACCCGTGCAGGGATTTCGCCGAAACCGACGAAGCCCTCAGGATAAGGATAAGACGCTTCAACGGGCACTTCGAGGCGTTTCTCACGTACAAGGGGCCAAAGATAGACCAGAACTCGAAGACCCGGAAGGAGATAGAGGTTCCAATAAGCGACCCCGACAGGCACACGGAGATACTCAGAAGCCTAGGGTTTGAGGAGGTTCTAACCATAGAGAAGACGAGGGAGAAGTACTACGTGGACAAGGGCATCATAATAGATTTGGATGAGGTAGAAGGCCTCGGCAAGTTCATTGAGATTGAGATGCTGACCCAGGAGCCCGGGGAGATAACTGGTATCATAGAAAGACTCAAAAACATCTTAAAGGAGTTAGGGGTAAAAAAATTTGAAACTAGGTCATACCTAGAACTCATAATGGAGGGAAGAGGAGAACATGGGAAAGCTCGATGAGTTCTTTAAGCTGATGGCCAAAGAAGAAAGCAAAAAATCGGACCTTGAGATACTTGAAGATATAGAGGAGCACCTGAGCGAGGACAACATCGATATGGCCATACTCCAGCTCAAAGAGATAAAGAAAGACCACAACCTGTTCCTTGCATTGAGGATGATAATAAGAAAGCTCATATCTGAAATCAAACTAAACATGGAATCTCCAGAATCCCCCAACACCGGAGCGTACGGGCCAAGTTGAAGGAGATAACCCTTCTTACCAACACCATCCTCAGCCCCCTCCAGAGGGCGATACTACTTTCCGACCTGGCGGCGCTGTTCTACTACCTCAAGGATGATATGAACGGGGACATGGCCATAAAAGCAGCCATCGACCTGTCCTCAAACCATCCAAACATTATGAAGGAGATTATCCTGAACATGATCAACAAGGGGTTGCTTGATAAAGCCGCGTATGCCATGAAACTTGTTAAAGACCCAGAAAAGCTGGACATGATACTCGTCCAGCTGGCGGAGATGCTCTACAGGGAGGGCGAAGTTGAGAAAGCTACGGTAATCCTAAGGCACATCACCAGCCCGTTCCACAGGGTAATGGCCCTGTATTCAATCGCATCAATAGTTGCCGAGAGGGACAGGGAAGAGGCCGAGAAAATCCTTGGAGTGGCGTTCAGAATAGCCGAGAAGATAAAGGACCCAAACTCACGGTTTGAGGTAAACATGAAGCTCTACGAGCTTAAAGGCAAGCTTGAAGGCGAGAATATCACACTGGAAGGAATTCTCTCAAGGGAGGATAATCCCTGACGTCGATTCCCTTTTTTCTAAGCTCGTGAAAAATCTCCAAACCCGCAGGTATCTTGACACCCAGTTTTTTCAGGGTTTCCGCCTCCTCGGCTATCTCCCCGGGGGTTCCCTCCAGGACGATTTCTCCCCCCGCCATGACCAGCACCCTGTCGGCGAAGCGGAGGATGTAGTCGGTGTGGTGCTCGACCAGAACCACAGTGATGCCGTGCTCCTTCCGGAGGAGGGAGATGAGTCCCAGGACTTCCTTCCGCCCGACGGGATCGAGCTGGGACGTCGGTTCATCCAGAACAAGCACGGCCGGATCCATGGCCAGAACCGCCGCTATGGCCAGCCTCTGCTGCTGCCCCCCGCTCAGGTTGGGCGGGAACTCGTTTTCAAGTCCCCTCAGTCCGGTTACCTCCAGCGCCCACCGGAGTCTTCTGAGTATCTCGTTTCTATCGAATCCCAGGTTCTCAAGGCCGAAGGCTATCTCCTCCTCGACGGTCATATTGAAGAGCTGGCTCTCAGGATTCTGAAGTACGAGGCCGACGAGCGTTGAGAGCTTCGCCACCGGAGTCTCCTTGGTGTTGTACTCCTCCCCGGTCTCCGGGTCCCTAATTATTACATCGCCCGAGAAATCACCCTTTATCGAGTTGGGAATCACGCCGTTGAGGGTCAGGCAGAGCGTGGATTTTCCGCTCCCGCTCGGCCCGATTATCCCGAGGAGCTCTCCCTGCCTAACTTTGAAGCTCACGTTCTTCAGCGAATACTCCCCCGCCCTCCTGTACCTGAAGCTGAGGTCCTCCACGCTTATGACGTTCATCTCCTCGTCACCACCCTCGGGGCGAGGAAGAACACGCTTATGATGAACACAAGGGTCGAGAATATCTCCAGCCTCCCAATCCACATGTGGAGGATGAGGAGGATTTTGATGTCAACAGGCAGTGCCGGGGAGGTTATACCGATGCTGAGGCCAACGTTGCCCTGGGCTGACGAAATCTCAAAGAACGAATCCGTCAGGCTCGTACCGAGGCGGAGCATCGTGTAGAGCGTGCCCATAAGAAGGAAGGCGAAGTACGTCATCGTGAAGCTCATAACCTCCTGAATGTCCTCCTCACTGAAAAGGTAGTTGCCAACCTTCCTCTTGATGACGGCACCCTTGGGCAGTATTGCGCTCTGGAGGGTCCACTTGAGGCTCTCGTACATTAGTATGACGCGTATGAGCTTTATGCCGCCCGCGGTGCTTCCCGCGCCGCCGCCGATAACCATGAGAATGCCGAGTATGAACTTGCCAAGCTCCGGGTACTTGCTCAGGTCGGCGATTCCGAATCCAGTACAGGTTATGGCCGAAACGGAGTGAAAAACTGCCTGCCTGAGGGCGTCGCCTATGCCGTCCCCAACCTGGGTGAGGCTGAGGGCTATTAGCGCTATCGCGGGGAACAGGAAGATGAACATGTACTTGACCTGAACGTCCTCGAAGAAGGGCTTGAGGTGTCTGTCCCTGAAGAGCCTGTAGTGAACGGTGAAGTTGACGGCGCCCATTATCATAAGGAATATAGTGACGGCCTCTATGGAGGTGCTGTTAAAGTAGCCGATGCTCAGGTCGTGGCTGCTCATACCGCCCGTCCCAAGGCCGGTCATGGAGTGTATGACGGCATCAAAGAGCGACATTCCGTTGATGTAGTACAGGTAAACGCCCACAACGGTCAGGACAAAGTAAATCTGGAAGATAACCTTCGAAGTGTTCACCAAGTTGGGAACTATCCTCTCGCTCCTCGCCTCGGCGCGGTAAAGCCTGGCCGCCGCAACACCGGGGCGGATGAGAATGGTCAACGCAACCAGCACGATACCGATTCCACCGAGCCACTGCATCCAGGCGCGCCAGAAGAGGAGTATGTGGGGATAGCTCTCAAGGTGGCTCATCATGGTGAGACCGGTGCCGGTCCACGCACTCATGCTCTCGAAATACGAGTCAACGAATGACATGTTGGCTATGTAGATAAAGGGTACGACGCTTATGAGCGATGCGAAGAGCCAGGTAAAGGCGGCCGAGACCATGGCCTGTCTGAGGTTAACATCTTCAATCTTACCCATGTGCCTCGCGAGCCATGCGCCGAGCAGAATGGAGAACACTCCAGGAAGGGCAAAGTACACAACGTAATTGATTTCATCGGGGTAGAGCCACACGAGCAGCACCGGGAAGAGGTACGCCAGTCCAACACCCTGAAGGATCGCCCCGATGAGGTTTTTGACCACGAAGATGTCATCCGAGATGTTGATGTACTTTCTGAGCTCTAGCATGGGCCCACCGTAGAGGTAGGGTCTGCACCAAATAAAAGGTTTTTCCCGGAGTGGAAAGGTTTAAGGGGTAATGAGGTCTTTTTATGGCGGTGATAGAAAGTGGACGAGAGAGAGGCACTCATAAAGGCAGGGGAGATAGCACGCCAGGTGAAGAAGGAAGTCGCCGACATGATAAAGCCGGGGGCAAAGCTCTACGACATCGCGGAGTTCGTGGAGAGGCGCATAGTTGAACTCGGCGGAAAGCCCGCCTTTCCGTGCAACCTATCAATAAACGAAATCGCCGCCCACTACACGCCGTACAAAGGCGACGACAGCGTCCTCAAGGAGGGGGACTACCTCAAGGTTGACCTCGGCGTCCACGTGGACGGATACATAGCGGACACAGCCATGACGTTCAGGGTTGGGATGGAAGAGGACGATCTGATGGCCGCCTCCAGGGAGGCCCTTGAGAACGCCATAAGCGTGATACGCGCGGGCGTCAAAATCAGCGAGATTGGAAAGGCGATAGAGGAGGCCATACGCGGTTACGGTTTCAATCCCATAGTCAACCTCAGCGGCCACAAAATAGACCGCTACAAGCTCCACGCGGGGGTAAGCATCCCCAACATATACCGCCCCAACGACAGCTACGTCCTCAAGGAGGGGGACGTCATCGCGATAGAGCCCTTCGCGACCACAGGTGCCGGGCAGGTCATAGAGGTTCCGCCGGCGCTCATATTCATGCACATCCGTGACAGGCCGGTGAGGATGGCCCAGGCCAGGCGGCTCCTCATGCACATAAAGAGGGAGTACAACGGCCTTCCCTTCGCCTACCGCTGGCTTCAGGGATTCATGCCGGAGGGACAGCTCAAGCTTGCCCTGGCTCAGCTCGACAGGGCCGGAGCGGTTTACAGCTATCCCATATTGAGGGAGGTTCGCGGCGGCCTGGTGAGCCAGTTCGAGCACACCGTCATCGTGGAAAAGGAGGGTGCATACATAACAACCTGAGCAGGCTCTTAGAAAAAGCTTGAGCAAAAGTCAAAATTCCGTGAATACGGCGGAGAACTGCATCTCCTTTTCAATTTTGGCGGCGGGTGGAGTTTTATCCAAACACCGGCTTGACTGGATTTCATCCATTCCAACATCCGGAGGGTGTCTTGTCAAAGGGAACACAATAAGAAGTGTGAAAATCTGGAAAGCAACCCTCAATGGGCTCGGCAGTTGGCGCCGGGGCAGGGATTTGAACCCTGGTGCGCAAAGCGCACGGGATCTCGAGTCCCGCGCCTTCCCAGGCTAGGCTACCCCGGCGCGGTCTTTGGTTTGCTAACCGGTTTTATAAATCTTTCCGCGAAAACTTTATTAACTTAAATTAACTAAAAGCTCTCGGTTGCAAAGGTTTAAATTATTGGCCACCCTAATAATAAGTGAAAAGGAGGTGGCAGAAATGGTCGGTATTCTTGTGCAGGAGGTTATGACCGACAGGTTCCAGAAAATAGACATCGACGCCCCGCTTTCTGAGGCGATCGGAATTTTTGAGAAGGAAGACCCCGACCTTATTCTGGTCTTCGACGGAAACCTGTACAAGGGAGTCCTGACTCAGGACCTGATAGTACGCTCCCACCTCAAGTGGGACCCAACCAAGGCCAAGGTTAAAGACGTCTACAAGACCGCCCCGGTTATTAAACCGGATGAGGACCTCAGCAAGGCCGCCAAGCTCATGATCGAGGTTGACCTGCGCTCCCTCCCTGTTGGGGAGAGCAAGGCTGAAATCACAGGTGTTATAAGCGATATGGAGCTCCTCAACAGGATCGTTAAGGAGGAGTTCGGGGAAAAGAAAGTCGAGGACTTCATGACGAAGGACGTTATAACCCTGAAGCCCGACGACACGGTCGCAAAGGCGCTCGCAACGATGCGCGACCACGCAATCTCAAGGATACCCGTGGTAAACGAGGAAGGAAGACTTGAGGGCCTCGTTACCCTGCACGATCTGATAATAAGGTTCATCAAGCCCCGCTTTAAGGCCCAGTACGGAGAGGTCGCCGGTGAAAAGATACCCCCCTTCAGCATGCAGCTCCGCGACGTGATGATAAGGGGTGTTATAACCATACCTGCCGAGGCAACGCTGAGGGACGCCGTCAAGACGATGATGGACAACGATATAGACGGACTAGTTGTCGTTGACGAGGGCAACAGGGTCAGGGGAATCCTCACCGTCAAGGACATGCTCCTGCCAATCTCAAGAATGGTTGAGAAGGAGGTTCGCTTCTACCTCCAGCTTGGCGGAGACGCGGATGTGCTCAGCGACTTCACGAGGGAGAGGATAATCGAGGACGTGAGGCGCTTCGTTGACGGCTACGAAGACCTCCTCGGCCAGGAGGGCATAATCTACCTCTACATCAGGCGCTTCAACGAGCGCTTCAGGGGAGTGCACCTCTACCAGGCCAGGATGAGGGTGGTGACGGACAGGGGAGTGTTCATAGCAACCGGAGAAACCTGGGGCGCGATACAGGCCGTTCACGACGCACTTAGGGCAATCGAGAGACAGCTCCTCCAGAAGGCGGAGCTTGAGAAGGACACCCACTACTACAAGCGCTTCCTTGAAAAGATGGGACTGGATTGAAAGCTACACCTCCTCAAATTCCCTTTTTATTATCCTTGCCTGGTGGGGATCCAGGGTATTGACATCAATTACAAGGAACATCGTTCCCCCCGCACTCACGATTCTATCCTTGACGTTGAGCACGAACTTGATGGCGTTCTCGAATCCGTTCTCAACCATCAGGTACTCGAAAACGTCCAGATAAACCGTCCTATATCCCTGCTCCACAGCTTTAGCCATCAAATCAGTCAAAATGTCGATTCTCGATGGACTTATGGCGTATATTGCCGGCGAATCTTCCAGCTTTCCCTCCTTTGCCCTAGTCACCCAGAACACGAGGGACTCAGACGGCAGTGCTTTTCTCAGTTCCTCAACGTTTCGTCGGGTTACCAGAACAATGCCTCCCCGCTTCACAAGGTCGGCCAGAACATTATCTCCCACGGATTTGCTCGGAACAAGAACGCCGCCCGGGGGCAGAGAGTTCATCTCAATTCTCCGCACAGGCTTAAATGGGTAGAACACAAATTTTATCGCCCCCACAGCCGCCACGAGTCTGAACGTTGCCCCCAAGAGGAATCCAATTGGGGCAAACCAGTCCAGAAAGCGAGTCACGGGATAGGTGAGGTTTAGGGCGCCAAGGAGCATTAAGCCCCACGGAAACAGACTTTCAACCTTGTGGTCGGAAATTAAGTTCTTCTTCAGAACGAATCCAATGTAGATGAGTGAGCTTCCGAGTGCAAAGGAGGGAAGAATCGCACGCTCGGTAGGGTCACTAAAGGCGTCCGTGGCCAGGAGTATGAGCCAGATATACGAGATTATAAAGAACACGGACATATAAACAACGTGCTTGAACCTGCTCCCGCCATGCTTCAAATGTATGGCGCCCCAAATGAGAAGAAACGCGATGAAAAAGTTGGGTATCTTCGCGGCTATCATATAGGCCTCGGGGTGTATATTGAAACCCAGTGGTTCCAGAATATAGCTCTCCACATCCAAGGCGTTGATGAAGAACGCGGTGGTCAGGAGGGCCCATCCCTTTTCCCTCGTGGAGTACGCCTTGTAGAACACGGTGATGAAGAGCACCCATCTCGATAAAAAGTTTAAATACGGGATGACCGTGTCCCAGGTCATCTCATCATCACCGTTTTCTCCTGCTTCACCACGACCAGACTTCCCGTCGGAACGTTTCGGTCCACTATTACACCGGGGCCTACAAAAGCGTTACTCCCAACCTTCCTGCCCGGGTAGATGCTAACGTTTATTCCCACCTTGACGTTGTGGCCTATTATGGCCCCGAGCTTCCGCCTTCCGGAGTCCTCAAGCTTACCCTTTATCTCGACTTTTACAGTGCCCTTGTCGTGCCTCAGATTTGCAGTGATGGTACCGGCGCCGAGGTTGGTGTTCTCCCCGATTATCGAGTCCCCGACGTAGTTAAGGTGCGGGGCATTGGAGTTGTCCATTATGATGGAGTTTTTGACCTCCACGGCGTTGCCTATGTGGCAGTTGTCGCCTATGCTCGTGTACGGCCTTATGAAGCAGTTCGGTCCGATGCGGGAGTTCCTGCCTATCTTAACCGGCCCGATTATGTAGGCCCCGCTCCTGACGACCGTGCCCTCGCCAATCTCAACGGGAGGAACCAGGGTGGCGCCTTCCTCAACGATGCCCCTGATGCTGTGTTTAAGCTTGTTTTTGAGGAGGTATTCGTTCAGCTCCAGCATGTTCCAGGGTCTGCCAACGTCGTTCCAGTAGCCGGAATAGACGGCGTAGGTTATCCTCCTCCCCGCTTCGAGCATCAGGTTGAGGGTGTCGGTTATCTCGTACTCCCCGCGCTCGCTGAGGGGGGTTTTCTTGATGAACTCGAAGACGTCGGGTTTGAAGATGTAGACGCCAAGGTTCGCGTAGCCCGAAACCCTGCCGGGCTTTTCCCTGACGGCCGTGACCAGGTTCCCCTTGACCTCGATCTTGCCGAAATGGCTCAAATCGTCGAACTCCTTGACGAGCAGCGCCGCATCAGCCCTTTCCCTCCTGAAGGCACTCACGAGTTCCTTCACTCCATCTATCTCGAAGTATATGTCCCCGTTCGCAACTATGAACTCCTCGTCCCCTATCAACTCGCCCGCGGATTCGATGGCCTTGGCGGTTCCGTCCCCCGGGAGCTGTTCGACGTAGGTTATTGGCTTTCCGTTGAACTCGTCTCCCAGGGCATTCATCAGCCTTTCCTTCTCGTAGCGAACCACCACGATGAACTCGTCCACGAAGGGGTCGAGGTTCCCAAGCACGTACTCGATTATCGCCCTGTTCGCGACCTTAAGGATCACCTTCGGCCTGTCATCGGTCAGCGGGCGCAACCTCTCACCCTTTCCAGCAGCAAGGACGACGGCCTTCACAGTATCACCCCCAGCAGGTAAACAGCGACGGCGATTGAACCAAATGCGACCAGAAAACCCCTCCGGCTGACGGATTCCGAGAGCTTTACGAGGGATTTCATCGTTACGATGCTGACGACGAACGCAGCTAGGAAAGCCGTGAAGAGCAACGAAACCGGGAGTGCGGGCTCCCAGCCCCCGAGGAACGCGAGCTTCATGACGAAGTATACGGGGGCCACGATAAAGCTCATCTCAAGGGCTCGCCTCACGTTTATGCCCGTACACAGGAGACCCAGGAGAACCAGTCCGCTCCTGGAGATGCCGCCGAGGAGTGCAATCCCCTGCGAGAGGCCGGAGAGCATGGCATCGAGGAGAGTTGCTTCACCCTTTTCCTCCCGAATGCGGCTCTCCACTCCCTTGAACGGTGCCCCTGACTTCGTACCCGCAAGCAGACCGAGGAGGATTATCAGGGCGCCAATCGCGGCGTTCACCATGTCGGAGGTTCGGGGGCCGATTACGTCCCTGACCTCGACGAGTATGGGGTAACCGAGGAGAACCGTGAAGATGGCGGCGTAGAGGAGGTACCTGGTGTCCGGGTCGAAGCTCTTCCGGAGGACATTCTGAGAACCGAGGGCTATCTCCTCCTTGAAGTAGAAGAGAACCGCGAAGGTGACCCCCAGGTAAGCGGGCACAAGGTAGTCCACGTAGGCCTGATCAATGCCCCGAAGGAGGTTTGAAACGAAGTATCCCTCCGGGCTGATGGAAAGCCAAGACGAGAGTGCAACGACGATGCCTGAAACCAAGGGGGTTACGTATTCACCGATGTTAACCATGGCAACCACACCAAGGGTTTTAATTCCCGGGAACATAAACTTTTCGAGGGGTCGTGATGAAACTGACGGTGATATACGAAAACCACGCCGGGTTTAGGAAAGGCCTCCTCGGCGCCCACGGCTTTTCGGCGCTCGTTGAGCGCGGAGGAACCAGGGTTCTCATTGACACCGGCACGGATGGGGACATGCTCCTGCACAACATGGGGGAGCTGGGAATCGACGTGGACGGGATAGACTTCCTCTTCATCACCCACGGACACTACGACCACACCGGGGGAATGAAGGCCCTCCTCGAAGCCAGAACGAAGCCGCTGAAGGTAATAGGACACCCTGAAATCTTCAGAAAAAGGATAGCCCTGAAACCCAGAAGAAGGGACATCAGCATCCCGTTCGGCATGGAGGAACTTGAAGAACTGGGAGCGGAGTTCGTTCTCAGGAAGGAGCCCTTTGAGTTCGCACCGGGGTTCTGGAGCTCGGGAGAGGTACCCAGGCGCACGTGGGACAGGGCGGTGGGCTACGTTGAAAAAGATGGAAAACTGGAGAGGGACTCCGTTCCTGACGACATGGCGCTGATAATCGACCTCGGCAATGGTGCCGCCGTCGTCACCGGCTGCGGTCACTCGGGGGTTCTGAACATAGCGTGGCACGCTGAAGACGTGAGCGGGAAGCCGGTTAAAGCGCTGATAGGAGGTTTACACCTCAACGGTGCCAAGAGGGAAATCCTCAACGAAGTTACCGGGAGGATAGAGGCCGAACGGCTCTACGCCGGCCACTGCACCGGCATTGATTCATACGCGTACCTGAAAGCCATGCTCGGTGAGAGGATAGAGCCGCTCCACGCGGGCAAGACCATCGAGCTTTAGCGAACCTTTAAATACCCAGCCGAAAAGCCCAACATCGCGAGAGAAAAGGAGGGGTGGAGAGATGAAGAATCCGTTCGAAAAAATGCCGACCGTGCTTACCGCTGACGAGCTCATCGATAAGGCCTTCCGGAGGGCCGAGAAAGCCGCATCGGCATTCACCCCCAAGGGCGGCCCAAGGGCAAAGGCGAGGCAGCGGGAGGAGCTCCGCGTAAGAACGGTCTCAAACGTGGTGAGGGACAACCTCAGAAAGCTCCTGGACAGAACGCCGGGCGTTTCGGAGTTGCCGGCGTTCTACAGGGAACTGGTTGACACGCTCGTTGACAGGGACCAGTTTCACCGCTCCCTCGCGAGGGTCAACTGGGCGATAAAAACGATAAGGAACCTGGAACAGAGGTACGTTGAAAAGATACGCTACTCCAGGGACCCAGATGAGATAGCCCGGCTCAGAAGGGCCTTCTACGGCCGCGTTGCGGACGTTCTCAGGGACATCGCCGACGACCTTGAGTACCTCAACCGGGCGAGGAACGTGCTGAAAGATTTGCCGGTCGTTGACCTTGAGCTTCCAACCGTAGTGATAGCCGGCCACCCCAACGTTGGGAAGAGCACCCTTCTGAGGGCCCTAACGAATGCGAAGCCCGAGGTCGCGAGCTATCCATTCACCACCAAGGGCATAAACGTCGGCCAGTTCGAGGAGCACTACCTTAAGTACCAAGTCATAGACACTCCAGGTCTTCTTGACAGGCCGCTGAGCGAGAGGAACGAGGTGGAGAGACAGGCCATCCTGGCGCTCAAGCACCTCGGAAAGGTCATCGTCTACATCTTCGACCCCAGCGAGTACTGCGGCTATCCGATAGAGGAGCAGACACACCTGTTCGAGGAAATTTACAGCGAATTCGGAGAGTTCCCATTCATCGTGGTCCTCAATAAGGTGGACATAGCCGACGAGGAGAAGATTAGAAGGGTAGAGGAGTTCGTCAGGGCTAAAGGTCTCGAACCCCTCAGAATCTCTGCACTCAACGGCGAAGGCCTGGATGAGCTGAAGAGACGCGTCATCGAGATGGTCAAACCGATGGTCGAGGAGCAGGCAAGAAAGATAATGGAGCGGGAGCTTAGGAAGTACCGGGAAGAGCTTGAGCTCTGACCCGCGCTTCTTTTATCTTCGTTAACCACTGTAAAGCCAGAAAAGTTAACGATAGCGTAAAGTTTTTAGGGTTAACGGTACTTAACGATAATCATGGATGTGAACGAACTTCTGGCACTCATCCGTCAGGGGGAGAACGAGAGGATAGAGTTCAAACGCAGGGCAACGCCTGAAATCGCCAGAGAGATATGCGCCATGGCCAACGCCGACGGTGGCTACATTCTGATAGGCGTAAGCGACGAGGGCAATGTTTTGGGATGTGACATCAAAAAGGCCAGGGAAACGATATCCTCCTCACTTCAGAGCGTCACCCCGCCTCTGCAGGTAAAAACCCACGTGCTTGAGATTGGTGGCAGAAACGTTCTTGTCGTAGAGGTTCCAAAGTCCCGGAACCTCTGCTCCATCGGCGGAGTCGCCTACATCAGGATAGGCTCTGGAATAAGGCCCCTTTCAATCCAGGAGATTCTCATGCTCTCCTCCGAGCTGGGGGCGGTTACCTGGGACGAGTTTCCAGCGGCCGAGCTCACGAAGATGAAGGAAGAATACGTTGAGTGGTTTTTCTCGGCGGTGGAGAAGGCAAGGGGCAGGCGTATCCCGCGGGAAGACTGGAGCCGCTACCTGAGGAGTTCAAAGGCGATTAAGGGGGACAAGCTAACGAACGCGGGGGTCCTGTTTTTCACCGATGTCGACGAGTTCATACCGCACGCAGGGGGCAGAATCGTCAAAATGGACGGGGAGAGACCCGTATGGAGCAGGGAGTTCCACGGGCCGGTATGGAAGGTTATAGATGAGATGTACGCGGAGCTTCTTTCCCAGTTCAGCACGATAGAAGTGGTGGTGGGGACAAAGAGAACCAAACTGCCCGAGTATCCCACAAGGGCCGTTAGGGAGGCTATCATAAACGCCTTCGCCCACAGAAACTACGCAATCCCCGCGGACGTCAGGATTTTCATTCATCCCGATAGGATTGTAATAAGAAATCCGGGGGGCCTGATGCCGGGAGTGGACCTCGAAGACCCCGAACACGTGCCGAGGAACCCCAACCTTTGTGGACTCATGTACGATGCGGGCTACATCGAGAAGTACGGCTATGGGTTGAGGTTAATCCGCGAGGAATGCAGGAAGCACGGCCTCGTGGAGGTGGAGTTCAAGAGCAGCGCAAACCGCTTTGAAGTGGTCTTCAAGAAGAAAACCGGCGAGCTTCTGGATGATACTGATAGGAAAATCCTTGAGTTTCTCGCCGTCCCTAGGAGAAGCGGGGAGATAGCAGAGTACGTTGGCCTCTCGAAGCCTGCCGTGTTAAAGAGGCTTGAAAAGCTCGAAGCCCTTGGCCTCGTGAAGGCCATCGGAAGGGGCGCCCAGAGAAGGTACGAGATAGTTCGTCGTTAACCACTGCAAAGCCATGAAAGTTAACGGTAGCGTAAAGTTCTCAGGGTTAACGGTACTTAACGATAGCATTTAAAAGGAGAAAAGAGTTCAGGCGCTCTCTTCCTTGATGAGAACGGCGTTGACGACGCCGTCCTGACCGGGCCTGCTGGTGACGATGGCCTTGCCTGCCTCGGTCTCGATGATGGCGCCCTTGGTGATGATGTTCCTCCTGACGTACTGCCTGTTGGCCGGGTTCTGAATGACGCTGATTATCTTAACCTTCTTGCCCTTGCCGTTCTCGAAGACGTTGGCGTAGAGGGCCTCGATGAGCCTAACCTTCCTGTTGCCACCGTAGGTTCTGATTATCTTCTTCTTTTCCCTGTCCTCACCGACCTTGGTGAAAGCTGGCTCTCTTCCCAGCTCCCTCTTCCTCTTCTTTCTAGCGAGGATAATCCTTCCGCCTGAAGGCTTTTTGAGTGACCTTCCCTGCCATATAGCCATTTATCTCACCTCATGAGCTTAATACTCAACCTATCGCCACTTTGGGGGGTTCGTTTATAAGCTTTTCTAGCCGTTCTGGTTGTCCGCTACTTCTGGAACTTGTGAACCAATCGTAGCGGATAACCTTCCTCCTCCCATTTTCATTGGAGGGCTTTCAGGGGGAACGGAGACCCCACATCTTCGGGTTGAGCACTCCCCATTCGGGCTTAACAACCCCACATACCAGAGACTGCCCCCCACCACAACATAAACTCCAAAACTATTTTAAAAATTACGCAAAACAAAATCCCAAACGCTTCAAATGTTACAAACTAAGAAACAGCCCCTTCAAAAAATTTAAAAAGGCCCACCCCCTTACTCCAACGGGTGGTGGAATGGGGGCAATGGACGCGTTCGTTAAAACGTTCTCGCTCATGGTGGAAGCAAGAAAGCTCTACATACCCGCGCTGGTATTCTCCCTCATCCTGGCTCCAATAGCGGCTTACCTCCTTCCAGAACCTCACTTCGATTACACGCCCGGCTACGAAAGCCACGGCAACGTGGTGGTGGAGGAGTACGGAAGCGACATCAATCTTGAGGACGAATTTCTCGGATACCTAAAGGAGCTTGCCAAAACCGCCGCACTGCTGACACTGATAAGCTTCATACTGGGTTCAGCCGCCCAGTACGCCACGACCAGGGGAGCACTGCTGCATTACTCCGGGGAAAATTACAGGCTGGGGGAGCTGCTGATCGACGGGGTGAAGCACATACCCGGCGTCGTGGTGATCAGCCTTCTCTTTATGATGGTCTCCCTCGGCATGGCAGGAATCGCGGTCATCCCAATGGTCGCTGGAGCGTTCTTCCTGCCGGCGGGCCTAATCCTGATAATTATCGGCATACTCCTCCTGGTGCTCATCATGGCAATCACCACAAGCCTGAGCGCCGTGGCCGTTCCACTCTACGTGGACAAGGGAAGGCTCAGTGCGGCTTTCGAAGCCTTCGGACTGACGTTCAGAAACGTTTCAAGCAGCCTCGCGTTTGGTTTCCTGCTCTGGGTGGGGATCATTGCAGTACTGGCCGTTTCGAGTCCCATCACCCTCGTGGCAGACGCCGTGGCCTCGGAGGAGGCTGCAAAGTACATCGTTCAGTTCCTCCAGGCGCCGTTCAATGCCCTCATGATAGAGTTCGTCTGCGTTGGAGGGGTCGCGTTCTACAGGGAGCTGCAGAAGATGGAAGAGCTCAAAAAGGTGGATGAAGAGCTGAAAGAACTGGGAATAGAGGTTTAAGCCCCGTACTTCTTTTCTTTTGCGGCCTTGACAAGCCCTCTGAATACCGGCGCCGGGTTCATAGGCCTGGACTTGAACTCCGGGTGGAACTGGGTTGCTATGAAGTACCTCTTATCCGGAAGCTCAAGTATCTCCATCCTTCTCTCATCGTCCCCAGCTATTCCGCTGAAGACCAGGCCGGCCTTCTCAAACTTCTCTATGTAATCCGGGTTAACCTCCCAGCGGTGCCTGTGACGCTCGTAGATCAGATCCTTCCCGTAGATCTCCCTCGCGAGGGTTCCTGCCCTTACCTTAACGGGATATGCACCGAGGCGCATCGTTCCGCCGAGCTTGTCGAGCCCCCTCTGTTCCGGCATCAAATCAACGACGGGATGAGGCGTCTGGGGATCAATCTCCGTTGAGTGCGCACCCGCAAGCCCCAGAACGTTGCGCGCAAACTCAACAACCGTGAGCTGGAAGCCGAAGCATATCCCAAGGAAAGGTATGTCGTTCTCCCTCGCGTAGCGGGCCGCGAGCATCTTGCCCTCGGTTCCGCGCGCCCCGAAGCCGCCGGGAACTATTATGCCGTCAACACCTTCGAGGAGCTTTGTGCCGCTCTTCTCAAGGTCCTCCGCCTCGATCCAGCGTATCCTCACCTTCACGCCGTTGGCGACACTTGAGTGCTTCAGGGCCTCCTTTATGCTGAGGTACGAATCCGCAAGCTTGACGTACTTCCCAACCACGGCAATCTCAACGGTGTCCTCCAGGGACTTGTACCTCTCGACCATCTCGCGCCAAGCGTCGAGTTCGGGCTCCGCCTCCGGAAGACCGAGCCTCTTGGTGATGTACCTCGCGAGGCCCTCCTTTTCAAGCATGAGCGGAACCTCGTAGGTATCCTCAACGTCGTAGGCGCTTATGACGGCCTCCGGCGGAACGTTGGTGAAGAGGCTTATCTTCCTCCTGGCGCTCTCCTCAAGCGGATCCTCCGAGCGGGCAACTATGGCATCGGGCTGGATTCCAAGGCTTCTAAGCTCCTTGACGCTGTGCTGGGTCGGCTTCGTCTTCTGCTCGCCAACGACCTTGAGCTTCGGCACGTAGGTAACGTGGACAAAGGCGACGTTCTCCCTCCCCTCCTCCAGCTGCATCTGACGGGCAGCCTCAAGGAAGGGCATGCTCTCTATGTCGCCGACGGTTCCGCCAATCTCGACGACAACGACGTCGTGGTCGCGGGCTATCTCCCTTATGCGCTCCTTTATCTCGTTGGTGATGTGGGGGATAACCTGAACGGTCGCGCCCAGGTAGTCTCCCCTGCGCTCCTTTTCAATGACCGCGGAATAGACCTTTCCAGTGGTTATGTTGTGGTCAAAGGTCAGGCTGGTGTCCAGAAAGCGCTCGTAGTTGCCGAGGTCAAGGTCAACCTCACCGCCGTCGTCAAGCACGAAGACCTCGCCGTGCTGATATGGGTTCATCGTCCCGGCGTCGTAGTTGAGGTAGGGGTCTATCTTGATGTTGGTCGTTCTGAAGCCCCTCGCCTTCATGAGCATTCCGAGGGAAGCGCTGGTTATACCCTTTCCAAGACCGCTGACGACACCACCAGTGACGAATATGAACTTTGTCATGGCAAAACCTCCACCGGTTATGTCGTTGGTTGATTGGTGAGTGCTTAAAAGCTTTGTTGGTGGGGTGAGGAAAAGCTTAAAAGGCTCCACGTTAATACTATCTACTGATGTAACTATGGAAACTGTCAGCCTGGACGTATCCGCAACACTCAGGAATAGGAAATTCTTCGCCCTGCTACTCCTGGCGCTTCTGGTGACCTACGCACTTCCGTTTCCCCTCATCAACGGCCCGCTTCAGACCTATTCACGGCTCAGGGAAATAACGGAACGGATGACCAAGGAAAACGACGCCATAGTCTGCCACAGAGTCCTTGATACAAATCCCGACTTCTTCGAATCCCACGGGATGAAATGCGATGACGAGTACTACAGGCCGAACGAGTCCACGGTGACCGCGGGCGACTTGATAGTTTACGAGGACACGTACAATGAGTACCTGAGGACAAGGGAAGACCTGAAACGCGGACTGCCCGCGTTCATCCTCTTCGCGATATTCGTCTTTCTGGTCACGTTAGGCTTCGGATACTCCATGGTGGATTTTGCCGTTGGCCTCTCAGCCGGGACCGAAAGAAGGCTCCGGGACTCGCTAACCTCAGGCCTCCGCGCGATCCCCGCCCTCGCCGCTTCCGAGATTCTGGTTTTCGTCGTACTGCTACTGGTTCTGATACTCCTAGCGATTCCGATGGTGCTTTTAGGCCCATTCAGCAACGTTCTGGCAGGACTCGTAGTGTCTCCAGCTTTCGCGCTGGTGGTTCCCGCTTACTACTTCACAAAAAACATCTCGCTGATTGGGGAGATATGGCGCGTGGTGAAAAGGAACACCGGGGGATACTTTGCCCTTGGGGCCGGTCTCGTGCTGGTTGACGGATTGATGGTCCTCCAGTACAACCTGGGCCTCGGAATCTGGACGCTCCTTATCATGGTCATGATAGGGGCGGTGAGGTACCCGCTAAATAGCCTGGGGGCACTTAAAGTTTACCTGGACACTGGGCGGGAAGAAGAGACGAGCAACGGGGAGAAAGAGTGATCAGCCGTCAAGCTCCAGACCGTTCCCCTCTTCCTCCTCGGTGAGCTCCCTTATCTCATAGACCTTGAGCGGAACCTTCTTGAGGGCCTTGCCGATGACGGCCTTGGCTATCCTTTCGGCGTGCTCGATGGTTTGAGCGTTGTATACCTTAATCGTCAGGTACATTCCAACCAGGCCCACGGAGCCTATGACGAAGGCGCTCTCAAAGTGGGCCCCGCATACCGGACACTGGGAGTAGCCGATTTCAACGCGCACGAAGTCGAGCTTCTCCTTGTTGAGGGCCTTAGCCACCTTGCTCACAGCCACATTTATCGCGTCCTCGCTCGTCTCGACGTCCCTCACTATAATGGGTGCCTCCAAAACAACCACGTAGTCCCCCATAGCTCCCACCTCAGCCAAAGGCAAACAGTCTGTCGTCCTCTCCCCTAAAGACTCCGAGCCTTACGCCGGCATCGATGAAACCGTGGGCGTAGTTGAGCGCGGCAAAGGCAGTCACGTAGTCGCCTTTCTCGTAGTAGTACCTTGCATCCTCAAAATAGCTCCTCGCCATGGTGAGGAAGTCCTCCGCAACGGTTCTTAAAAGGCTCTTCTCATGAACCGCTATTTCAAGGGTCTCCAGCGCTTCAGCGGTGATTTTAAAGTACCTCTGGAGCTTTTCTTCGGTTATCTCCCGTCCCACCGGTCTCGCCTCACGGTTGGTTGGGGGAGAGTCTTATAAACCTTATCCCATGAATTGGCATCCCACGGTTGACCAACGTTCACAAGGTCGGCCCTCAGTTGGGCGCTCTTACCTTCAAAGCGCTCCGAGGAGGACATAAAGGCGAAGGAACAAAGCGTAAAGTTTATAAAGCCAACCCGATGATAGGTAAATGCCCGCACGGGTGAGGGCCCGGGGAGGAACGTAAGCCGGGTTTTAGAGCCGTGCGGTGCTGTTGGGTGTGGGCCGGTAGCTCAGCCTGGTATGAGCGCCGCCTTGGCAAGGCGGAGGCCCCGGGTTCAAATCCCGGCCGGTCCACCATCCTTGGGTTGGGCCCGTGGTCTAGACTGGTTATGACGCCACCCTGACAAGGTGGAGGTCCGGGGTTCGAATCCCCGCGGGCCCACCATAAGAACCTTTTACCAAGCAAAAATCTGATCGAGGAGTGATTTTTTGTGAAGTGCTCTTTTGGAAGGGTTCAGTGAATCCTTGTTCGGGAATGCTCCAATGACAGTACAACATCATAATGCAAATTGGAAAGGGAATCACGGACTTTTGGTCAAGCTTTGCGAAGCAACGTTTCCTGGGAACAAACCATAAATACCCTACCGCTTACCTACCCTCGATGAGCGCTCCGGTCTTTAACTCGAAACTCTGTGCGGTCTGCAAGGGCAGAAAGCTCCTCTGTGGAAGACCAACCTGTCCGATCCTTG
This sequence comes from Thermococcus sp. 21S7, assembly GCF_012027615.1. Taxonomy (NCBI): domain Archaea; kingdom Methanobacteriati; phylum Methanobacteriota; class Thermococci; order Thermococcales; family Thermococcaceae; genus Thermococcus; species Thermococcus sp. 21S7. The sequence continues at coordinate 27,505 of NZ_SNUT01000002.1, read as the reverse complement.
AGAGGTTTAGGGTAGCTCGCACCGTCGAGCAGAAACTGAACAAACGCCATCTCTTTGGCTCCTCCCCTCCAAGCATCTTTGTTGGGGAGTACGGTTATCCCAAGGTTCGCATAGGCCCGCTCGTGCCCCCAATCGAGGGAAACACCAGCCATCTAGACAGCCCGATGAAGTGGGAGAACAGGACTATAAAGGACATCCTCTACTACCGCTCGCTTCTCGTCATGGGCGAGACGAAGGCCGACGTTCGCGTGAGGCGAAGCGGTAGAATCCTCGGCGAGGTTCAGGAACTGGCGATGTCGATAAAGCCCGTTGACAGCGAGGTGCTCCTCAAGAGGAAGCCCGTTCTCAAAGTTATCCCCAGCGAGTTTGCGCCGCCGATAGGGCCGAAGGCCGAGCTGCTTGACTTCGAGCTCACTGAGAATCCCAGGATTCCAAGGAGGACCGACTACGTCGTGAGTGATGAGCTGAAGGCGGAAGCGGCTATAATGCGCCTCTACAACTGGGGCTTCGACGAGTACTACATCATAAGGCTCCTCTCCGCCGGTCTCCTCGGCCTCGACAAGAGACTCGTCCCAACGAGGTGGGGCATAACTGCCGTTCAGGATACGATAGGGAAGAACCTGCGGAGGGAAATCCTCCACTATCCTGAGATAAACGACTATGAAGTGTACTTCCACAGGTTCATGGGCAACCGCTACGCAGTTCTCATGATGCCGGAGCCTTACGCCTTCGAACTTCTTGAGGTCTGGCTGAAGGGCTCGCTCTTCGGTGCGAGCGAGCCGAGTGTAATCCACGACTACGAGGACTTCCGCGGGAGGAAGGAGTACGTCAAGGAAACCGCCGGTGCCTACCACGCCGCCCGCTTGAGCGTCCTCGAAGCCCTTAGGGCAAGGAGGCGGCAGGCGAGGGCCGTGGTCTTCCGCGAGGTAACGCCGGAGTACTATGCCCCTGTTGGCGTCTGGCAGATTCGCCTCGGAGTGAAGAAGGCGATGGGCAACTTGATAGGGCGCTTCGAGACGCTCAACGAGGCCCTTGACGCCATAAGGGGGCGTCTTGAGCATCCCTTTGAGAGATACCTTGCGAGAAGCTACATCCTCGGGAGCCTCGCGAGACAGAAAACCCTGGACGAATGGCTCGGAAAGAATTTATACCGCATCACCGGAGAAAGGGCAGGTGGATGATGACCACTCCATCCCACTGAAGATGATGGAGTGCACGTCAGGCTGACACCGGTGATGGAAATGAGAAAAAAGCTCGCCCTCATAAGCATCGACGGGAACGGCCTTTACAACCTCAAACATATGCCATTCCTGAGCGAGTTAGCCGAGAGCGGAAGCTTTGCGGTGGTTGATTCCATCTTCCCAACGCTCACCGACCTAGTTCACACGAGCGTCATGACCGGTGTGTGGCCGAAAGACCACGGCGTCGTTGAGAACGGCTACTACGACCGCCTCGCTGACAGGAAGGTCAACTTCTATGACTACGAAATAGCGTTCAACCCCCACAGTGTCATCAAGGCTCCAACGGTCGTTGATATTCTCCGTGCCAGGGGCGTTAGAACCGCCAGCGTCTCCGGGTACACCATGCCACCCTTCAGCGGCACCGACGTGAGGATTTTTCCGCCCTTCTTCTCAAGCGATAGGATGTACCGCCAGCACGGACGGGACTGGAGGAAGGACGCCTGGGTTCTCAGCTCCGCGCTGTACCTCTACGAGGAGTGCAGGCCTGACCTGTTGCTCGTCCACTTCGCCTCGATTGACGGCATGAGCCATGATCACGGCCCTCTGAGCGAGGGGGCTCTAAAGGCCGTTGAGACCGTTGACACTGCAGTTAGAACCCTATGGGAGCGCCTCAAAGACGAATACGCCTTCATAATCTTCGCCGACCACGGGCAGGAGGAGGTTCACACCTGGGTGAACCTGAGGACTTACCTGAGGAAGTACGGGATTGAGACCCTCCGGGTTTCCTCCGGCGGCGGGGTTCATGTCTATCTGAGGAATCCAAACGAGGCCGAGGAGGCCTTTGAGGTTCTCAGACGGGCGCCGGGAGTTAAGGCCGTCTTCTTCCGTGAGGATTTGGAGTATCTCAACAGCCCGAACAGCGGCGAGCTGATAGTCTCCGCCAAGCCCGGCTACTGGTTCTGCTCCCACAGGATGTGCAAGGGCATAAAGGGAGTGAGCCACTGGGTTAGGGGGATGCACGGCTCGATGAACGAACCGGCCCTTAAAGTTCCGCTGATTCTGTGGGGATTTGAGGATGCCAAGCCTGAGAATGCAAGCCTTATGGACATAGCGCCGACGGTGCTGAAGTTCTTCGGAGTCGAGAAGCCGGGAAACATGGTTGGGAAGAGTTTGGTTTAAGAGGGATTGGGGAGGTAGCTATGGAGCTAAACCTCCACGTTGACGATACAGTGCTCTCGGACATAACCTCTGGTGGAGTGAAGGATCCCTTTGAAGTATTCAGGATAGGGCAAGAAATTGAGATAGAACCCGTTATCGAGGCTACCATAGACAACGTGGAGGTACTAAACAACGCAACCCCTTCAATTGAACCCCTGGACAATGAAGGGAGGTATAGCGTAGTCGCCAGGATTCTTGGCGGGTACGCCCGGACAATTCCCGAAGCGGGGCGAGACGTGCCGTGTGATGATGAGAAGAGGAAAACCTGGTGGGGAACGGTGTACCTCGCGGTGGACTTCGGGGTTCTCTCAAGGGCGGTCATAGGTTTTCCGGTTCGCTTTCGGCTTTGCAGGGAAGGAGAGTCCTTCGTGTACGTCCCCATTGAGGAGAAGCTGACCGGGGAGATGACCTTCAAACGAGGGGAGTACATAAAAATAACCGGCCGGCTCTCCCCCGTGTTTCTGGACTTCTGGGAGGGTGCCATCACCGTGAGGCCCTTCAGGGGCATTATCAGGGGATTCAGGCTTTTACCCGGGAACGATGGAATCCTGAGAGTTGAGGTTACTGGGAAAGGGAAAACCGAGCAAGTGAGAGGTGGTGGCCAAATGTTCTTCGGTGACTTCGCCTATGACGGCTATTACGCCAGATCTTCACCGAGAATCGATAAAGACAGAAACTCATTCCGGGTGAGGTTTAGCAAAGTCTAGAATGAGCTCCCTTTTAAAGCCACTCGATTTTCACCTTGTCCTCAACGCTCTTGAACTCGTCATCACCCGTTAAAAGAACCGCATCGAGGTCCATTGCAGTAGCGGCGGCGAAAGCATCGGCATAGCTCAACTTGTGAAAGGCCTTTATCCTGCCCGCCATCAGGGCAAGCCTTTCATCAGCAATGACGAACGTTATTGGTTCTTTCTTTAAAAGGGCCATCGCAATATTGGCCACATCAACCCCTTTTCGCCTTGAGAGGACATAATAGACTTCCCCGAGGTTAACCACGTTCATATACAATTTCGCCTTTCCATTCCTTCCGAGATCAAGGTATTTCTGAACCTTTTCGGATACGGGCTCGTCGTTTATGTAGGCAAGAACTGCGTGGCTGTCCAGAACAACTTTCATCCTCAGTCCTCCAGTTCTTCTTCCTCTGCTCTAATCTCTCGCAGAATCTCTTTTGCGGGTTTTTCAAACTTCACGAGTCCCCTGAGTTTTAGGCCTTTCTTTATCGGAACTATCACAATCTCGTTCCCAAAGTCAAGAACCTCAAGCTCGTCGCCCTCTTTGATGCCGAACTTCTCACGAATGGCTTTGGGTAAAACTATCTGGCCCTTTGAAGAAACTTTTACAGTGGTCATCTTACATTCACCAGAATAGTCTTACTCACAAAGCATAAAAACCTTCCGATAACAACGCGAGAAAAGCGAAGAATAGTGGAGAAAGCCTGCCAGCCCTCAGCGTGAGGACTGGGCAATCCTCTCGATCTCTTCCTTCTTGCTGTAGGCGAAGCTCTTCGGGTCCTTGTTGGCGGCGGCGATTATTTCCTCCGCCAAAGCCTGGGCGTAGCTGGTCTTGTTCCTGTAGCACTTGGCGCTCGCACCGAGGGCGAGGTTCTTGAGGGCTATGTCGAGCCTCCTGAGGGGTGCAACGTCAACGGCCATGTGGTAGCGGATTCCACCGAAGGCGATGGTGGTCGTGTCCTCCCTCGGGGCGGAGTTCTCAAGGGCCCTGACGAGAACCTGAATCGGGTTCTGCTTGGTTCTCCTCTCGATGATCATGAAGGCCTCCTTAACGACCTCGTAGGCCTTCATCTTCTTGCTCATGAGCGAGCGGTGCTCCCTTCTCATGAAGTGGCCGCCGACCTTGTGGCCGCTGGCGCCGCTGCGCATGACCTTGTTGATGAGCCTCTCAACGATGTGAACCTGAGCCTTTCCGAAGGACTTCTTGGCGTGCCTTCCGTGGCTGTGCGGGAGGATTCTCGCATCGAGGTTTATGTATGGCCTGAGCGACGGGTCGTTCACGACGACGTCCTCAACGCTCCATCTGCCCATGACCTTAAGCTCCTTAGGCTGGTAAAAGCGCTCAGCGATTGCCTTGGCCATTCACTTCACCTCCTCGGCTTCTCCTTCCTTCCCTTGACGAGCTCCTTGAGGCTGACCCTGTTGACCTTGACGACCTTGTACCTGATTCCCGGGATATCACCCATGGAACCACCCTTGGGGCCGCCGATTCCCTCGATGATGACCTCGTCGTGCTCGTCTATGTGGTTGATGGCACCGTCACCGGGGGTGAAGGCAGTGACGACCTTACCGTTCTTGATGAGCTGAACACGGACTGCTTTACGCATAGCGGAGTTCGGCTGCTTTGCCTCGACGGCTATCTTCTCAAGGACTATTCCCTTGGCCTGCGGGGCGCCTTCGAGCGGGTCGCTCTTCTCCTTGAGGCGGAGAACCCTTCTCTTGTACCTTATGTCGCTCCAGCGGAACTTCTTTCTCTTGAGCTTGAGCTTCCTTCCGGCAAACTCTCCATACGGGGCCTTCTTTCCAGGCATGAGCATCACCTCAAATTATGATCACATCTTGAATGCCGTGGTGTCTCTCCATCAACTCTTTCACGAGGTTGATGTTCTGGCCGCCCCTTCCGATGGCGCGAGGCTTCTCGCGCGGGCTGATGTCGAGGAGGGCGACCTTCTTACCATCACGCTTCTCAGTGATGTGGACCTTTTTAACCTTAACCCCAAGGCTCTTATAAATGTTCCTCAGGAACTCTTCGGGGTTCTCGGAGTGCTCGATGAGCTCTATGTCCTTTCCGAGCATGTTCTGGACGCGTTTGACGTTGGCTCCCTTCTTTCCGAGGGCCAGTCCCATCTCACCCTTCTTGATGACGTAGATGAGCCTGTTCCTGTTCGTGTCTATGAGGCAGTCCATGACGGTCGCTCCGGTCATGCTCTCGAAGAGCGCTATGAACTTGATCTGGTCGGTGTTGAGCTTGAGCGGCATTACTCCTTACCCCCAGCCAAGGCCAGTATCTTGCTCTCACCGGGGTCTATCACGGCGAGGGCCGAAACGGTGTGCGGCCTTCCGAGGAGGGTTCCGAGCTCGACGCTGGTTCCCTCGAACTCGTAAACCGGTATGCCGCTGAGCTTGGCGTAGTACTCGATGTCCTCCTTGATGTCCGGTCTGGCGTTCTTGGCCACTATGACCATCCTGGCCCCGCCCATCTTGGCGTACTGAAGGGCCTTCTTGGCTCCCATGATTATCTTTCCGGTCTCCTCAGCCTTCCTAAGTTCGAACGCAAAGTCAACCATTAACTACACCTCCCTACTCCCTTTTCGGTCTCAGGGGGAGATTCATTGCCAGTTTGACGATTCCCGTACCGACGGGCACGGGCTGTCCTATGAGGACGTTCTCGACGACACCGTTGAGCGGGTCGGTTTCACCCCTTTCAGCCGCCTCAAAGAGGTGCTGGGTGGTGATCTCGAAAGCGGCCCTGGCAAGCACGCTGGCCTTCTCCCCAACTATACCGTGCCTGCCGATGGGCAGTATCACGCCGTCGAGCGTCATCATATCGGCGACGAGCATGATGTGCCTGACGTCAACCTCAAGACCCTGCTCGCGCATCGTGTTGACGATTTCCTCGATGATGGCGTTTCTTGCCGCCTCGATGCCGAGCACCTCGGCGATCTCGTGGATGTTGTTGGTTCTGGTTCTCGTCGGGTCAACGCCCGGAACCTTGATGACCTGCTTGAAGTTTGAGCCCTCGGTGTAGATGACGTACTCGTCGCCTTCCTTCCTTATGATGGTCTTCCCGACGCCCGAGAGACCCTTAAGGCGGTGCTTTTTAACCTTTTCGGAGAGCCTCCTCAGGTCGGAGAGCTTGCCGACCTTTTTGGGGCGCATTATGACGGTGTAGCCGTCAACTTCAAATTCAGCGCTCTTGAAGGAGCTCTCCAGCTTCCTCTGAATCCTCTCCATGTCAAGACCCGCCTTCTCAAGCCTCTCCGGGTCTATGTCAACTATGAACTCGAAGTTGAGGATGTCTATGGTGGTCTCCCTGGCGAGGTTCTCAAGGCTCGTTCCCTCAATGCGCCTCGCAACCTCCAGGGCCTTCTCGCGGTCATAGCGGTGCTTCTCGTCCAGGTAAACGGTCATGATGGGCGTTGACGGGTTCTTTCTGGCATCGACGATCTCGATGATTCTCGGCAGACCGAGGGTGACGTTAATCTCAGCGACACCTGCGTAGTGGAAGGTGTTGAGGGTCATCTGGGTTGATGGCTCTCCGATGGACTGCGCGGCGACGGTTCCTATCGCCTCGCCCGGCTCGATGAGTGCCCTCTGGTACTCGTTGACGGCCTCGTCTATGATGGCTTGAACCTCAGTCTTCTTGAGATTGTACTTCCTGTTGTACTCGATGAGCTTGTTGTAGAGCTCTTCCTTGATGTTGTCGGGAAGCTCGGCCTTGTCAACCATGCTCTTGATGGTTTTTGCGGCGACCATCTATCTCACCCCTTCCCCCTCACTTTGAGCAGGGTTTTCACAATCACCCTATCAACGTCCACGGTCTTGCCTCCCCAGCTCTTCATTGGGTCTATTCCGTCCTCGCCGTACTTGAACTGGACGATGATTCCGGTCGGGTCTCTTACCGTTCCGTCGTAGTCCACCTTGAGGTCCTGGAGCGCGTTGATGAGCCTCCTCTGCATGTAACCACTCTGGGCAGTTCTGACGGCCGTGTCGACAAGTCCCTCACGTCCACCCATTGCGTGGAAGAAGTACTCCTGCGGGGTTAGACCGCTCTTATATGAGTTGGTGACGAATCCCTTGGCCTTGGCCCCAAGATCCTCCGGCTTGAAGTGCGTGAGAACCCTTCCGCGGTAGCCGCGGTAGAGCCTCTTTCCACGGATGGACTGCTGACCGAGCATTGCCGCCATCTGGGTGATGTTGAGCATCTTACCCCTCGCACCGGTCTTGGCCATGATGACCGCGTGGTTGGTCATACCGAGGTACCTCTCGGCGACCTTACCGGCGTTGTCACGCGCCTCGGCCAGAACGGCCATGATGTTGCTCTCCAGAGTCTCCTCAAGGGTCTTACCCGGGAGCGGTTCAAGCTCGCCGTTCTTGTACGCCTCTATGAGCCTGTTAACCCTCTCCTCAGCCTCGCGTATTATCTCGTGAATCCTGTCGAGGGCCTCGCTCGGAAGGTCCTCGTCGTCTATCGCGGTCGTGAAGCCCTTGTGCGTTATGACCCAAATCGCGAGCTTGGTGACCTGGTCGAGGAACTGCCTCGCCCTCTCCACGCCGTACTCCCTCACGATGAGGTCGAGGAGCTTTCCGTCCTCCCTTCCGTAGGCCTTCTTGTCTATCGCACCGCTGAGGAGCTTTCCATTGAGGATGTAGGTGAAGCCGTCGTACGCTAAAGCCCTGACCTCCTCCTCGTCGGGGATGAGCTTCTCCTCTATGAGCTTCTCAAGGGCTTCACACCTCTCAGGCTCGTCGCAGAGCTTGTTGCGGTACCAGATGGTGAGGTCGTCTGGGAGGAGGAGCGAGAATATCGTCTTTCCGCTCCAGAGTTCGACACCGTTTTCAACCTTGTCCGGCTCCGGAAGCTTCTTCACGTCAACGCCCGCGAACATGAGCATCTGCTCGACCTCTGAGCGGGTGAAGTAGGCACCCTCACGGGTGAGCAGGTAGCCGCCTGAGATGTGGTCCTGAATTCCGGCGATGAGCGGGCCTCCGTATCTTGGCGAGATGATGTGGTTCTGGACCTCCATGAGTATCTTTGCCTCCGCCTGAGCCTCCTCCGTCTGCGGAACGTGGAGGTTCATCTCGTCACCGTCGAAGTCCGCGTTGTAGGGCGGGCAGACTGCGAGGTTGAGGCGGAATGTCCTGTACGGCATGACCCTAACGCGGTGGGCCATTATGCTCATCCTGTGCAGGGACGGCTGCCTGTTGAATAGGACTATGTCACCGTCCAGCAGGTGCCTCTCGACCGTCCAGCCCAGGTCTAGCTTCTCGGCGATTAGCTCAAGGTTGTTCTCCATGAGACGGATTCTCCTTCCCTCTGGGTCGATAACGTAGTTGGCGCCCGGATACCTCTCGGGACCGTTGAGGACCATCTTCCTGAGCTTTTCGAAGTTGAACTCGGTGACCTTCTCCGGAACGGTGAGCTCCATGGCGACGGCCATCGGGACGCCGACCTCGTTGATGCTTATCATCGGGTCGGGGCTTATGACCGTACGGGCCGAGAAGTTGACGCGCTTACCGCTGAGGTTTCCACGGAAGCGTCCCTCTTTACCCTTCAAACGCTGGGCGAGGGTCTTGAGCGGCCTTCCGCTCTTGTGCTTGGCCGGTGGGATGCCAGAGGTCTCGTTGTTGATGTAGGTGGTGACATGGTACTGGAGGAGGTCCCAGAGGTCTTCAATAATCAGCTGCGGCGCACCTGCCTCGATGTTGCTCTTAAGCCTGTTGTTGATACGAATGATATCGACGAGCTTGTGGGTGAGGTCATCCTCGGCACGGATGCCGCTCTCAAGGGTGATGGACGGTCTCATCGTAACCGGGGGAACCGGCAGAACCGTGAGGACCATCCACTCTGGACGGGCTTTCTCAGGGTGCAGTCCGAGGAGCGGTAAGTCCTTGTCGGGTATCTTCTCAAGCCTGTCCCTGACCTCGCTCGGCATCATCCTGTGCTTGTACTCGTTGCCCTCCTCGTCCTTCCTGAGCTCCCAGTAGATGGTCGGCCTCTCGAACTTGATCGGGAACTGGGGAGCACCGCAGTGCGGGCAGACCATCCTCTCCTTGGCCTTCTTGTGTATCTCCTTGATGAGCCTGTCCTTGGCCTTCTTCCTGTCGCCCATGACCTCGAACTTGTGGGTGTACTCCTCTATCTCCTCGTCGGTTAGCTTTATCCTTCCGCACTCGCGGCAGGTGCTCTCCAGAACGCGGTGAATTGTTTTCGCGAATCCGACGTGGATGATCGGCCTGGCCAGCTCGACGTGACCGAAGTGGCCGGGACAGTCTCCGGCGCGCGCCCCACAGGTCTCACAGCGCAGTCCCGGGTCTATGACACCCAGCCTCTTGTCCATGAGGCCGCCCTCTATCGGGTAGCCGTCATCGTCGTAGGTGTCTGGGACTGTAATCTCGGCCGCGCTCATCTTTCTGATTTCCTGGGGTGAGAGGATTCCGAACTCAATACTTCCGATGACCTTTTTCATCGACTGCATGGCGATCACACCCTATCAACTATGTTGAGAGACGGCCTTATTCCCATCGCCTTCAGCTCATCCAGCAGCAGCTTGAAGGCGTAGCTCATCTCCACCTTGCTTATCTTCTCTTCCTCTCCGCAGACAGGGCAGTAGACCTTTCCTCTGCGCTTGTCTTCGAGTGCTAGGTGTCCACAGTTCTCACAGACCCATATTTCGGTCTTGTCGCTCTCTTCGAGCAGTCTCTCTATGAGCAGCATCGCGGCGCCGTGACCGATGAGGACGTCACGCTCCATCTCACCGAACCTGAGACCTCCCTCGCGGGCCCTTCCCTCCGTCGGCTGCTTGGTGAGGACCTGAACAGGACCCCTGCTCCTCGCGTGCATCTTGTCGGCGACCATGTGGTGGAGCCTCTGGTAGTAGATGACGCCCACGAATATGTCCGCCTCAAGTCTCCTTCCGGTTATGCCGTCGTACATGACTTCCCTTCCGCTGTGCTTGAATCCAAGCTCCTCAAGCTCCTTTCTGAGCTTTTCCTCCGGCTCTCCGATGAACGCGGTGCCGTCGACTCTCCTTCCCTTCAGCGCCGCAACCTTTCCGCCGATAGCCTCGATGAGCTGTCCGACGGTCATACGGCTCGGGATACCGTGCGGGTTGACTATGAGGTCGGGAACGATTCCGCTCTCGGTCCAGGGCATGTCCTCCTGCGGGACGATGAGGCCTATGACACCCTTCTGACCGTGCCTCGAAGCGAACTTGTCTCCGAACTCAGGAATACGGAGGTCCCTCACGGTCACCTTGACGAGCTTGGTTCCGTCGCCAGTCTCGGTCAGGATAACCTTGTCGACGATGCCCCTCTCGCTCGGCCTGACTGCAACGCTCGTTTCGCGCCTCTCCTGGAGGATTATACCCCCAAGGCCGCTCTGCTCCTCAAGGAACCTCGGTGGCGAGGTTCTTCCGACGAGAACGTCCTTGCCGGAGACCTTTGACTCGGGGAAGATTATACCGTCCTCGTCGAGGTGTCTGTAGTACTTCTCGCCGAGATAGCCCTGTATCGTCGGGTCGGGAACCTCGAAGCGGTCGGTCTGACCGCCCAAATACCTCTTCTCCTCGGCCTCGTAGGTTCTGAAGAAGGTCGAGCGAGCAAGACCGCGCTCTATGGAGGCCTTGTTCATGATGACCGCATCTTCCATGTTGTATCCGCCGTAGCTCAGCACGGCGACCACGAAGTTCTGGCCGGCAGGCCTCTCCTCGAAACCGACAGCTTTCATTATCCTTGAGTTAACGAGCGGAACCTGCGGGTAGTGCATGAGGTGCCCGCGGGTGTCAACACGAATCCTGAAGTTGGCCCAGCCGAGACCGAGGCTCTGCTTGGCCATACCGGCGCCGTAGGTGTTACGCGGGGCCGCGTTGTGCTCCGGGTACGGAACGAGTGAAGCGGGGATACCGAGTATCGCAGCGGGCATGAGTTCGAGGTGTGTGTGCTCCTCGGTGACCTCCCACGGCCAGGTGGCAACGTAGGCGTTCTCCTCCTCCTCGGCGTCGAGGTACTCGATGACGCCCATCTTGACGAGCTCGCTCCAGGTCAGGGTGCCGCTCTTTATTCCTTCGATGTGCTCTCTGGTGAGCTTCGGCTTGCCGTTCTCGACTATGATGAGCGGCCTCCTAACGCGGCCGTCATCGCTGTTGACGTATATCTCCCTGACCTCCTCGTCCTGGTAGAGGGCGACGTTTATGACGTCGCTTATCCTTCCGCTTCTCCTGTCGGTTCTTATCCTGTTTACGAGACCCTCTCCATCCTCCACGGTTCCTACCAGGACTCCATTGAGGTAGACGCGCCAGAGCTCCGGGTTCGGTCTGCGCTCCTCTATCGGGATAACGCCGAGCCTGCTCAGGTAGTCCCTGGCCTCTTCCTCAGGGATTCCGGTGGTTATCTGGGCCATGAGGGAGAGGTTCTTGACGAGACCACAGTTCGGACCTTCGGGCGTTTCGGTTGGACAGATTCTTCCCCAGTGGGTTCCGTGAAGGTCACGCGCCTCGAAGTGAGGCTGATCCCTGCTCAGGGGAGAAGTGACGCGCCTGAGGTGAGAAAGGGTTGACATGTAGTTGGTTCTGTCGAGAAGCTGGCTCACACCGGTTCTCCCGCCCGGCCAGGCACCGGTAGCGAGGGCGTGCTCAATTCTCTCGCTGAGGACGTCCGGTCTTATCGAGTTTCTCACAAAGCGCTGGATGTTCTCGAATGTGTAGCGCTCACCCTTCCTCTGGTAGGTCTTGGTCATCTGGTACTGCATATCCTTAACGAGCTGGCCGAAGGCAACGCGGAAGAGGTCTCTGAGAAGGTCTCCAGCGAGCTTGAGCCTCTTGTTGGCGTAGTGGTCCTTGTCGTCCTCCCCACGGAGTCCGAGGGAGAGCTCCAGAACCTTAAGGGCCATCATGCCGAGGTAGTAGGCCTTTGCGCTCCTGTCCTTCTCCTCAACGCCCATGTGGGGCAGGAGGTTGTTGTCTATAATGTGCTGGGCCCTTCTGAGCCTGTATTCCTTCGGCTGGCCTGGGAGGGCGAGCTTACCTATGTAGTCGAGGGCGTCCTCCTGGGTGGTTATGTCGCTCGCATCCTCAAGGTTGTCAAAGAGAACGTGCTGTATGCGCGGGTCGTCGCTAACCGCCTCGACTATCTCCCTATCGCTGAGAACGCCCAGCGCGCGCATGACGTAGACGAACTTGACTGGCCTCGGAACGTTCGGTATGTTGACGTAGAGAATCCCGTCCTTCCTTCTCTCAACGGTGATGAGCGCACGGTAGCCGTGTCTGTAGGAGAAGCACTTGGCTATCACCCTGTTCTGCCTCTGATCCCTCTCAACCAGGGTCTTGTTCGGGGCGAGGTCCTCGATAGAAACTATAACCCTCTCGGAACCGTTGATGATGAAGTATCCTCCCGGATCCTTCGGGTCTTCACCGAGCTTTATCAGCTCCTCGTCGCTGAGGCCGTAGAGTCTGCAGGCCTTGGATTTGAGCATTATCGGAAGCTCTCCGATGCGGACCTCGACGGCCTCCTGGGCGATGCCGTTGACGACGGGGATGAGTTCAAGGTACAGCGGGGCCGAGTAGGTGAGGTTCCTTATACGGGCGTCCATCGGATAGAGGGGCTTCCTCTGTCCCTGGGCTTCCTGAAACTCCGGCTCGCCGAGGCGAACCTTCCCAAACTTGACCTCGAAGTCCGGGATGTCTGGCTTGATGCCGCCGAACTCGTCTATGACCTTCTGCATCCCGTAGTCAATGAACGCGTTGTAAGAATCAAGGTGCTGCCTGACGAGTCCCTTCTCTTTCCAGTATGCCTCCATAACGAGCCAGAGGTCGTCGGGAGTAACATCAACAACGGTCGGTCCTCTCGATGCCATAATCTCACCTCGCAGAATCAGTCCTCAACCACCAAGCGGTAGTAGTAATAGTAGCCCGCCGTCGGGCTCTTCCTCTTGATCTCAAGAACGTCGCCGGGCTTTGCGCCGAGAGCAACAACAGCAGGGTCCGAAGCCTTGATCTGCGGAAGCTGGGAAATTCTGATCCTGTACCGTCTGAGGAGCTCTTCTTTCTCCTCCTCGCTGAGTATCCTGTGTTCAGGAACCAGCTCGTGAGTGAATATATCAAATTCTTTTTTCGCCGCCACCGAGAATTGCCCCCTTAACATTTTTTAAGAACGATTATCACTACCTCCCACCTGCGGGTTTCGGTATATAAGCTTTTCGAGTGGTAACTCGCCCAGGGGGGTTTATATCGGTTACGAAAAGTTTAAGAACCGTTTTCCATGCCGGAAAGCTACCCTGATGCACCCCTATGTTCACCCCTACTGGGAAAGGCTTATAAAGGCCCGGCACGGGTTCGAGGTTCAAACTTCTTGAAAACTGACTAAACCCCCCCCAAACATGCTGGAGTTTTGACATCTTTCACCGGAGAAGATTGTCATCATGCTATTTTTTGGAGGTTTCAATTGCCATATTTTGGTAAAACATGAGCAAAACTTGGTCGGTTTTTTGTAAAAATTAGAAGGAGAATAGACCTTCAAATCTCGAATGTGATGCTACTAGAGCTGGTCTACGTGAACGGCCAAATTTAATGCGGTAATTGCTGAAAATCTTGACATTCCCGGGGTCTGCTTGGAACCACTGGGCTGGCACTGACCTCCTCCCCGCCGTGAACGGCGAGGGTTCCAGCAGTTTAACCCCTCGCCAACGACAGGGAGGTTCGAGGAGTTCTCATCAGGGAACCCATTAGAACGGGTTCTTCGAACCCCCCTGGGACGGTCTTGCCCCAGTTACCCCTACCTCCCGATAAGGCCGGAAGGCTCGGGGTTATCGTTTTCACGCTCTTCTTCAAAATGTTGAAAGCGCCAACCAAGTCGGCATTCATAACAACACCCTCTCTGCGGCACTTGAATAAACCCCTAAAAATTCTCCCATTGGAGTGGCGTTGGCCACAGAGAGGACAAACCTTAGAAGTGAAAGCCTCATCAACAACCACAACCTCGATGCCGTACTCCTCAGCGACCTCAGTGAGACGTTTGATGAGATAATTGAACCGCCAAACGTGGGAGAGGAGGTAGTTCTGCTTCCTGCCTCTATCAGAGTTTCTTGCAATGCCTTTTGGGTAACCAACGATAATTCTGGAAACTCCCAACCCATAGAGCTTTCTCACCGTTTGCCTGACTGCCGTGTTGATGTAATGCCTGACCTGGACTTTGGCTTTTTTATGCATCCTCCTGAACTTCCTACTCGTCTTGTAACCGGAGTTGTTGAGTCTCGACTGGTAATCGCCAATTTTCTTCTGCCAGTAGAAGGCTATGCTCTTCAACGGCCGACCGTTCACGAGGAAGCTTTCCCCGTTTTCAACGTAGACAGCCATCAGGTTGTTGATCCCGAGGTCGATCCCAGCGGAGTAGTTCCCTTTAGGTCGTCTCGGGAGCTCGACCCAACCATCATACTCAAGTTTCTCCCCTACTGTGAGGCTCAAGTGGGCGTACCATTTCCGCTTCACGTCGTCGTAAATTATCTCAAGACGTCCCTGCTTTCCCCTCAGGTGTATTCTCCCCTTGAACTGGATTTCGAGTTTCCCAAATTTGCCGAGCCTCCGCAATTCGATAACGTTTCCTCTGATCTTGTACTGGTCGTTTCTCAGGGGGATTGCGAAGAGCTTTCTTCCGTTTCTCTTTCTGACGAAACCTGGTGGAGAAGGCTTCTCGAACCACTCCGGTAGTTCGCCACTCTTTTTCTTCTTGCTGAGGGAGAAGAACGATCGCCAGGCCTCGGCGTTCTTTCTTGCCAACTGCTGGACTGTTGAACCACCGACCCAGTCTTTGAATGCATAGTAAACTTCCTTTTCCGTCGTCCCGAAATCTATCTTTCCATATTCCCTGAACTGTTTCAGGCGTTCGTAGTTGATTTTGTTCCATACTATTGCAGTTCCATATGCCAGCTCGAAAAGGATTTTCTCCTGCTCCTTCGAGGGTTGGAGTTTTACTGTCACCGCTCTCTTCATTTCAAGTTCTGTTATGGTTTTTAAGGTTTAAAAGACTGTTGCTTTCCTGATTGATGGGTAATTTACAGAACACAGTACCCCGCCCTGAAGGGCGAGGCTTGGAAAAATGTCAAACTTCGCGAAGACTTCTGAAAACACCTCTTTGGGATGAATCCCTTTCTGCCCAAAAAGTGGTTCTCAAAGAAATCCACGTACAGAACACGGTTTTCAAAAGGAATCACAATCCTTTGATCAAACTTTTGCCATGCAAAAGTTTGTTAGAGTGGAGCCCCGGGCGGGATTTGAACCCGCGACCGGCGGATTACAAGTCCGCCGCCCCGCCAGGCTAGGCTACCGGGGCACGGTTTTAAGAGAGCTAGCGTGGAATATAAAGTTTTCTCTTCAGCCTGACCACCCACCGTAAGTTTTATAAATCCCCCCTGTATCCCATACATTGGGTTGTGCCGCCGTAGCTTAGTCGGTAGAGCGCCGGACTGTTAATCCGGCGGTCCCCGGTTCGAGTCCGGGCGGCGGCGCCATCCCGTGGGCCCGTAGCTCAGCCTGGTCAGAGCGCGCGGCTCATAACCGCGTGGTCGGGGGTTCAAAGCCCCCCGGGCCCACCATGACCTTCTGAAAAACGCCGTTTGACGGACAAACTTCGTTTGTGGATGGTGTGTATTTGTGAATAATGGTTCTTAGAAGTGCTCTTTTCGTTCAGCTTTCCTCCGGAAGCCTGGCCACGTGAACGGGCCACGTTCTGTAGCCATCATGGATGCAGACCTCAAGGACCTCCGCCCCCGCGTACCTCACTTCCCTCACGAGTAGCCTTTTGCCGCTCCTTCCACGGAGTATGTCCTCATGAACGTCCCTGGGAAGCTCTTCCGTGACCGGAAGGATGCCCCCTTTTACGTACACCCCCTCAAGCCGGCCGTCCTTGAAGAGGAATCCCCTCACGGGCACTTCATATTCCTCAACAACGTCCTCATAATGAACGGTTTTGTACTTCCCCACAACTTCGTCCATTTTCACCACCCATATGCAACTTTTCTGTTACATATTGATTCGGGCGAGTCTTTATTAACTTTTCGGTGCATATGTGGGAAGTAAGGGACAAAAATGGCAGAAAAGAAATGCTGAAAAGGGAATAAAGCCGCGTCCTTTAGATATCAACCTCTCCCTTCTCCTTCAGCTCCCTGTACATGCGCCAGGTGATTATCGGCCTCTTGGCGGCTAGAACGTCGTCCACCCTCCTCACGGCGGCGTTGTGCGGTGCACTCTTGACGACCTCCGGGTTGCTGTAGGCCTCTTCGCTTATCCTCTTGAGTGCCTCGACGTACGCATCGAGTTCCTCCCTGCTGACGGTCTCGGTGGGCTCTATCATGAGTGCCTCGTGGACTATCAGCGGGAAGTAGATGGTCGGCGCGTGCAGACCGAAGTCAAGGAGCCTCTTTGCCACATCAAGGGCCTTAACTCCCGTCTCCCTCTTCATTGGCTCGGCGCTGAACACAACCTCATGCTTCCTGAGCTCCTTGTGGGGCAACTCGTAGCCGCGCGTGCCCTTCAGCTTCTGGGTGAGGTAGTTGGCGTTGAGAACCGCCACCTCGCTGGCCTCCCTGAGGCCCTCCCTGCCCATGACCTTGAGGTAAACCAGAGCCCTCACCATCACCGCAAAGTTGCCGTAGAGTTCTTTGACCTTGCCTATGCTCTTTGGCACGTTGTAGTCGAGGTAGTAACCGCGCTCCTCGTCGTAGCCCACCAGAGGGACGGGCAGATAGTCCTGGAGGAAGTCCTTAACTCCGACCGGCCCGCTGCCGGGACCGCCGCCGCCGTGCGGGGTCGAGAACGTCTTGTGAAGGTTGAGGTGCACGACGTCAAAGCCCATATCTCCGGGCCTAACCTTGCCAAGGACGGCGTTTAAGTTGGCGCCGTCGTAGTAGAGAAGCCCGCCCGCCTTGTGGACTATCTTCGCTATCTCAAGTATTTCGTCCTCGAAGATACCGAGGGTGTTGGGGTTCGTGAGCATCAAGCCGGCGGTTCTCTCGCTCACGGCGTTCTCAAGAGCCTCAAGGTCAACTGTTCCGTTCTCGTTGGAAGGTATCTCTATGACCCTGAAGCCCGCCATAGCAGCGCTCGCCGGATTCGTTCCGTGGGCCGAGTCCGGTACGAGCATCTCAGTTCTCTGGGCCTCTCCCCTGTCGAGGTGGTAGGCGCGGATTATCATAACTCCCGTGAACTCTCCGTTGGCTCCAGCGGCGGGCTGAAGGGTGAAGCGGTCCATGCCGGTTATCTCTTTCAACCACTGCTCCAGCTCCCACATTATCCTAAGCGCGCCCTGGACGGTTCTCTCGTCCTGATACGGGTGGACGTAGGCGACCCCGGGGTGACCGGCAATCTCCTCGTTTATCTTGGGGTTGTACTTCATGGTGCACGAGCCGAGCGGATATATGCCCGAGTCAACGCCGTAGTTCATCTCGCTTAAGCGGGTGTAGTGCTTAACCACCTCCGGCTCGCTCAGCTGGGGGAGGTTGAGGGGGCTCTTTCTCTTCAGCTTCTCGGGAACCTCAACGCTGACGTCCTCAATCGGCTTCGGCATTGTGTAGCCAATCCTCCCCTCGCGGGAGAGTTCAAAGATGAGCGGTTCATCCCACTTAGCCTGGCGGAACATTCAGGCCACCTCCTTCAAGGCCTCGATGAGTGCATCGACCCATTCCTTTCTCGTCGTCTCGGTGGCCGCGAAGAGGGCGCTCTCTCCCAGCTCCGGGAAGTGCTCCCCTACGTAGTAGCCACCGTGGATGTTCCTCTCAAGAAGGGCCTCGTGTATCTCCCCGTAGGGCCGGCTGAACCTCACAAGGACGTCCTTGAAGCTGACTCCCTCGAAGGGAATCTCGGCGACCTCTGAAAGCCTCTTCCTGAGGTAGGCGGTGTTCTTGAGGATGACCTCTCCGAGTTCCCTGAGACCCTTCGGTCCGAGGGTCGCGAGGTATATCGCCGCGGCGACCGCCACCAGGGCCTCGTTTGAACAGATGTTCGAGGTCGCCTTGGCGCGCCTTATGTGCTGCTCCCTGGTCTGGAGGGTCATGACGAAGGCCCTCTTCCCATCGGCGTCTTTGCTCATTCCGATGACCCTTCCAGGCATCTGACGTATGAGCTTCTTATCGTTCCTAACCGCGAATATTCCCGCCCTCGGGCCGCCGAAGTTCATCGGGTTTCCGAAGTATGCGGCCTCACCGACGACAACGTCGGCTCCAAGTTCTCCGGGCGCCTCCACCACGCCGAGGATCGTTGGGTCAACGCCGACCACGAAGAGCGCTCCCGCATCATGGGCTATCTCTCCGATGGCGGCGATTTCTTCCTCAAGCACCCCAAAGAAGTTTGGAATCTCCACGTATACCCCTGCGGCGCCGTCAACCGCTTCCTTAAGCTTCTCGATGTTCATCTGGCCGTTTTCATTCCAGTCGACGTACTCTATCCCGACCCCCGGGCCTGCAGTGTAGGTGTGCAGAACCTTTTTCTTCTCTGGACTGAGGGCCTTCGGGACTACGAACTTGCTCCTCTTCTTGACCCTAGCGCTCATCAGGGCCGCCTCGGCCATGGCCGTTCCCCAGTCGTACATCGAGGCGTTGACTATCGGGAGGCCAACGAGTTCCGCGATGAGGCTCTGGTACTCGAAGAGAGCCTGGAGCATGCCCTGGCTTACCTCCGGCTGGTACGGGGTGTAAGCCGTCAGGAACTCGCTCCTCTCGATGAGGTACTTCACGTGGGCTGGAACGTAGTGGAAGTACGTCCCGGCTCCGAGGAAGCTGGGCATCTCAAGAACGGTTCTGTTCTTGGAGAGAACCTCGTTGAGTTCGAGAAAAACCTCGTATTCGCTCTTACCCTCCGGAAGGTTGAACTCCTTGACCATGCCTTTTGGAACGTCGGAAAAGAGGTCCTCAACGGAGGAGAAACCAATCTCCCTGGCAAGTTCTTCCTTATGCGCAGCGTTGGGGAGGTAGTGCCTTCCCATGCCTATCACCCTCTAAGCTTTAAGACAGTCATTGAAGATAGTTCGGGGAGGATTATATGCTTTGTGTTTCGGGCGGAAGGAAAAACCCTTAAAGGCCAGATTGGAGAGCTTTGGGAGGGGTCATCATGATAATAGCCTTCGACTTCGATGGAACACTGGCGGACACTTACTCGTGCATTGAGGAGGCCTTCAGACGGGCCCTGGAGAGACGCTACCGCTGGCTGCCCTTCAAGGGATTCTGGGCCAAAGCCCTCACTAAGTTGGAGAACTACTTTGAGAGACCCACGTTCGGTAGCCACAAAAAGACCTCAAAGCCCCCGTTCTTTCTGCGCACGAAGTTCTTCGAGACCTGGTTTGAGGAGAGGGCAAAGCTGAGCAGGCCCCTCGACGATGCCCCGGAACTGCTGAAGAAACTCAAGGAGGAGGGCCACACGGTCATCTCTTTCTCGGCCGAGGACTTCATCGACGGCATGAAGGTCCGAAGGCTCAAGGAGATGGGCATCTACGACCTGTTCGACGACGTTATAGTTTTCGGTCGCGAGATGACCATAGAGGAGGCCTTCAGAAGGGTTCGGGAGAAGTACGGGGACGAGATATTCGTCTGGGTTGACGACAAGCCCTGGCGCTTCATAGGGCACGGCGATGAGAACACGGAGTACGTCTGGTACTACTTCCCGTTCAGCGCCAGGTTCGTTGAAAAGAACCGTGAGAGGCTCGCGCTGATCCCGCACCTCCACGTGATAAGGGACCTGTGGAGCATATTCGACGTCATTGAGAACGTTAAGAGCCGGCGCTTAGGAAATTCTTATTAATTCATTAGGTTATAGAGTGTAGTGGTCGGGAGCATGGCAAACAAGGTTATGGTGATCGTGGTTGTAGCATTCGCCATCGTGCTGCTCGTGGCATGGGGGCCCCTCAGGGACAACCTTATCGGCGGTGTTACTCCCCAGGTTCCCAAGGTCAGCGCCGTGTACGTTGGAACTCAGAAGCCGTCCAATTCCACGGGATGGCAGTTCATGGTGGAGGACAGAATACTGACGGACTGTATGGTGGCATTTCTCTATTCGTTCGACGGGAGGGGCAAGCTGACGGTGTACGAGATAGACGGGGGGACGTTGAAAGCTCTCGGTCTCGATTCCGATGTCCAGGACTGCGACAACGGAGTCCTTAGATACGGAGTCCTCGCAGTCAATTTCACAAAGAAACCGGAGGTCCTGACGGTCGAGGTATGGCTCAGCAAGAGTTCAACAGAAAGGAAGGACGTCTACTTCAAACAGATAGGAAACTGGAGATTCGTCAACGGTTCATACATAGGCTACACCGCTCCCCCCATGGACAGGGATTACGCACTGCTGGGAATAGACGAAGTGAGGGAACTCATGAACCGGACAGGGATTCACTACATTTCTCCCTGAAATCCTCGCCCTTTAGCTGGGATGAGGTCAGATCAGTCGCCCGTGAGGTACTCCATCGTATCCTCCACGAATTCTTCGAAGTCCCCGCCCTCGACTTTCTCAAGTCTCAGGTCAACCTCCCCCGAGAGGTTCCACCTTATCGCCACGTTTCCTTTATCCGTCTCAGCCACTATGAGCCCAAAGGGAGCGTCTCCCATCCAGTGGTGCTTGGAGAAGAACACCCTGAACCCCAGTTTCTCAAGCTCCCTCATCAAAACTTCGTAAGTTTTTGCCGGCCCGTAGGGGCTCTTGGCGAAACCAATGTAGGGCATTTTTACTCACCATTGTTCCTTTGGTGGGCAGATTTAAAACCTTTTCGGTTGCCCTAACAAAGTTTAAAAGCCGAAGGCCAAACTTCAACACATGAGACCCACACCGCTGCCCGAAAAGGCCCTGAAACTCGGAAGGGCGCTCATCATAGCAGACCTGCATCTGGGCTACGAGGTCAGCATGGCAAGGGAGGGCTTTTACCTGCCGAGGGTGTTCACCGAGGTCGTGGGGAGGCTGAAGTCCCTCCTAGAGAGGGAAAGGCCAAAAACCCTCGTTGTGGACGGCGACCTGAAGCACTCCTTCGTGCCCGAATGGCGGGAGAGGGAAGAGCTGAGGGCGTTCGTTGAAGAGGTTGGGCCTTTGGTTGACGAGCTGATCCTAGTGAGGGGAAACCACGACGTGGGAACGCTCTGGCTCAGGGAGCTGGGCGTTGAGGTCGTCGATGAGCTGGAACTCGGGCACTGGAAGCTGGTTCACGGTCACAAACTCGTCGATGGAGAGCGCTTCATCATAGGGCATGAGCATCCCGCCATACGGCTCCGGGATGAGGTGGGGGCACTCCTCAAGGTGCCCGTCTTCCTGATGGGTGAGGAACTGATAGTTCTGCCCGCGTTCAGCCCATGGGCGTACGGAAACGACGTGCTCAGGGAGATAGTCTCCCCCTTCCTCAGGACGTGTGACCTCTCCGGTGCTAGGACCCTAGTCCCGTTGGACGACGAACTCCTGGACTTCGGCAGACTCGCCGACTTGATCAGGGTCTTGGGCTCGCTCTGATGCCAAGGTTTTAATACCGGAAGCGGAACTATTCTCCGGGTGATGAAATGAGAAAGGTATACCCCGGAATCATCGGCTTGATGCTCATTCTCACGGTTCTCGTATCCGGCTGCATCTCCTCGGGAGGAGGCAGTCCGACGACCACCACAACGACGACTCCAAATCTGCCCTTTACGAAGGAGCAGCTTGAGAGCGCCGTTGCGGGGATAAAGAGCTATGAGTACATCATGGACATTAAAACGTACAACGGAACCAAACTCGTTGCGACGCTTCACTCCTCCGTTGCCATAGACAGGGAAAACGAGATGAAGTCCTCGGCCACCGTGGCCAGCAGGACGGGGGAGATGGTCTATGCCATCTATTACTACACCACCAAGGCAGGTTTCGTAACCCTGACGAACAAGAGCGGCCTCGTGAACTGGCAGTTTTCATGCTACGAAGACGGCAATGGTCCGGAGGTGAACTCAACCCTCCTCGACAGCCTGTGGAGGAATTTTCCGCTTGAAAACGCGACCGTGACGACGGAGGGCGGCTACTACCTCATCACGGTCAACCACACGATCTGGAGAGAAGGCGGGAGCGAGAAGGACTACAGCGGTACCATGACGGTTAAGCTGACCAAGGACCTCGTCCCGGTGGGGATAACCCAGAAGGCGTACTACCGGAAGGGAAGCGAAAGATGGGTGGACGAGATAACGATAGAGATAAGGAACGTCAACGCGGTTTCGGTGAAACCCCCGGAGACCCTCGTTAACTACCTGAAGGAGCAGGGACTTAACCTGGAGGAACTCCTTGGAAAATGCTAAACCTTTAAATTTTCAGTCCCCCAATTTCTTTTGGTGAAGTGAGGTATGGATTTCCTCAGTGCTATAGTGTTCTTCGCATACGCTCCGGCCCTGGTGGTACTCTGGTACTTCTATCACGCCGACAGGTACGAGCCCGAGCCCAGGAGGTACGTCATAGGGACCTTCCTGCTGGGAGCGACGGTCTCAGTCGGCATAGCCTACATAATAGAGAGCGTCCTGACGCTGGGAGGGGCCGTGGCCCCGGTTCTCCCGACGACGGCCTTCTACGTGGCGATGGTTGCGGGAATCGTTGAAGAGCCGGCAAAGGCCCTGGCCATCAGGTGGCCGTTTAGAGCCGGTCAGATGGACGGCATAATGGATGGCCTCGTCTACGGCGTTGCCGCCGGGCTGGGCTTCGCCGCGACTGAGAACTTCCTCTACGGGCTGGGATACGGCGTTTCGGTAACCATCGTGAGGGCTTTCCTAACGCCCCTCGCCCACGGCGCCTGGAGCGCGGTTATAGGCGTTGGCTACGGGATGAAGGCCGAGGGGAAGGTGGACTCGGTCACGCCGTACTTCCTCCTCGCGATGCTCCTGCACTTCGTCTGGGACTACTACGCCTTCCTGAGCCGCGAGGTTCCGGCGTACAACATTATCCTCATACTGCTCATACTCGTGAACCTCGCGATACTCCGCTACTTCCTGATAATGGGTCAGGCCGAGGACGTCGGCCGGCTCTGGTACTACTGGTTCAAACGGAGGGATGAGATGTGAAGCTGGAAGAGGCCCTGTTTGAAGCGAGGCCGTACGTGGAATACCACGAGAAACTGGAGAACCTCGTGAGACGCCTATGGGAGGAAGCAGCGGATGAAGAGAGTTTCCTCCAGCTCCTCAGGGGAGAGATAGAGCGCGCTGAAGAACCCTTCAAGACAGACCTCAGGATATTCCTCCAGAAGTTCGAAGCGTTAAAGGGATGAACCAAAAGATATTTTAGACGCGGTTTCATGGAGATCTGGGGGTGATACGGTGGACCGAAGGATGTTAGCGCTCGTCATCATCCTACTCATCGCGGTCGGGGCCGGGGCAGCTTACCTCCGCGGAAAAGGAGGTTCCACAGACACTCCGGTGAACTACAAGGCCAAGATACTCTCAAGGCTGGGGGCCCTGAACTGCTATTCCTACGAGGAGCGCATAAGCCTCGTCCGGGGGAACATTTCCGTCAATTCGACCATTGACGGTGGTTACTTCAACGGTACTTACTTCTTCCACGGGAAAAAGGACGGTGTTGAGTGGTGGACAGTGCTTACAGGAGACAGCCTCGTCCAGCGGATTATTATCAATGGAAGCGAGAAAACCGTCACGATGAACGTTTCAGAAGCAGAGCGCTCCGTGCTGACATCGTATGACCCCGTGAAGTTCGCCCTCAGGGCCGTGGGTACGGGAATGGAGATCGGTGGCGACGAGCTGAGCAGAACCTACCGCTACACGGTGAGGCTCTTCCCGGGAAAGGACGACACCATGATGTCCGGCAACGTCACCATCATGATTGGGGAGGACTTCAGCCCCAAGGAGATACGGATTATTGGCAAGGTGATAGACCCCTTAGGAAAATCTGAAATCCGGAAACTCAACGCCAAGCTTTCAGGAAGCTGCCAGATTCCCGGATGGGTGCAGGAGCTTATGAAAAAGAAGGGCGGATGACTCTATCTTCTCTTAAAGATGCCGTGAAGAAGGAACACCATTCCCAGCACAACGCCCCACGTCGCCAGGAAGCCTGACAGGTCGTGGAAGCTTTCGGGTGTGGATGCGGGACCGGAATCGACCATGATGTTCAAATCCGCCCACAGTCTCATCTCGCTTTCAATTTCCTCAATGTTCCTGCGGTTTCTCTCCATAATTCCGGTGAGAACTTCCCTGCTCTCGGGGGAGAGTTTATCCAGGTGGGCGGATATTATCCGGTTCTCCCTTTCAAGTTCGGAAACTGTCCTGGTGCAGAAATCGGAGTTGTTGTGATACACCGCCACCCATCCGTTCTCCCGGCTTTTCTCCACAATCCCTTCAACGTCCCTGAGTGCGACCCTGCCGGTCATCGATATAAACCCCTCACCGTGCCTCGAAACCGAAACCCCTATTCCCCCATCCCTTAGAAACTCCTCCAGCCTTGCGGCATCCTCCCGGTCCCTCACCGTGACGTATATGTTCACAATGTTGCAGAGCCCGCCCCAGGGGACGTTCTCCTCTCCAATCCCCTCAAGTTCGTCCATCGCGGAGACCTGTTCACGGGCCAGGGACGTCTCCCTGTAGTATGTGCCGACGAATATCGAGCCCAGGATTATGAAGATCACGAACGGGGCCACCGCAAGTATCAGAGCCTTCTTTCCCTCCATACCATCACCAGCCCGGCAGTTCCCGTGAGGATGACGCCCGTCCACAGGGCCGCCATCAGGGGTGCGTTGCTCTCCCTCCTTACGGGGTACGTCAGGATGACGCGGGCGAACGTTGCGTTGCAGACCGGCTCCCTCTGCCTCAATCCGAGGAGCGCCTCCAGCTCAACGGTGCGATTGTGAACGAACTCCTTCTCGACGGGGTCATCGATGAGACCTTCCAGCTCGCGGTAGGCTTCCAGCTCCCCCTCCAGCCGTTCCCTGTCCAGGTCGGGATGTTTCTCAACGGTTCCCCTGGGGATGCATGTATACGGAAGGGCGGAGTAGAACTCGCTTTTGTTGAAAACGATGACATCTGTTTCGTCGTAGCCATCGTCGAGTTCTATAGGGAAGTGTGGAAACCCATCAAGCGCCGCAATGATTCTGTTCAGCTCCCAGTTGGAGCGAATGCGGCACGTAACGAGAATCCTCTCGGCGGGCTCACATAGATAGGGCTTCGTTACGTTGTGCGCCTCAAGCTCCTCCGTGAAGTCGTAGATGTTGGAATCCACGCGCAACCGGGGCGGGGGAGCGTACCTCACAGGAGGCACCATTGCGGCGGCCAGCATCAGGACGATGGCCGCGAGTACCAGGAGCGGACCCAACCGCATATCCTCACCGTATGAAGTAAGGAAGGGAATCTTAAAAGTTTCACCTGAGCCCAAGCGTTTTAAGATACTCCATCATTCTCTCCACATCGTTCGCTATAACGACGTCGAACAGCCCCCTGAGCTTGGCCAGGTTGTCGTCCCGGTAGAACAGAACGTCGTTCTCGGTCCAGAGAGCAACCCTGAGACAGAGGGAGCGCGCCCAGCTAAGAGCCTGAACAGTCTTTTCAAACCCGATGAGGGGTATCGCTTCCACGGGGACGTTTATTGACCATAGATTGAGCTCCGCCTTCAGCTGCGGAATAAGGGGGACGACTTCTTCCCGATCTATCAGAAGGCCCATCACGACCCTCTTATCGTGCTTCCTGTATTCCCTGAGTGCATCTACGATGAAGGATGACACCATGACCCTTTCAGGGCCGTTCCTGGCCACGATTTTAGCGACCTCCCCCGCCGCATCGACGTCTTTGAGTTCAATGTTGATGAGCGCATCCTCCGGAAGGGCGTCAAAAACCTCCTCAAGCGTCGGAATTCTTTCGCCCCCGCCTATGTCGGCCTTCTTCAGCTCCTCCAGCGTCATGTTCTTCTGGTTTCCGCTCATGTTGCTCGTTCTGTCTATGCTCTCGTCGTGCATGACGACGACCCTTCCGTCCCGGGTCAACCATACGTCCAGCTCGATTCCATCCGCGCCCGCCTCCACGGCCTTCCGGAAGGCCAGGAGACTGTTCTCGGGATAGGCGCTCATGTAGCCCCTGTGTCCAAGGATGATAACCTTATCGCGTTCCCACATGAGCATCGCCTCTCTCTGATAGGTCTCAGACGTAAAAACCTTTCCTCAGCCTGGCGGGATCATCGGAGATAACAGCATCCGCCAGGGGCAGGAGCCTGGGAACCCAGGCCAATTCATTCATCCTGTAGTTCCAGAGGTAGACCTTCAGTCCGCGCCTCCTGAGGGTTCGTAGGAGGATCACCAGCGGCCGATAGCCGATGTACGAGACCGCGTCTATCGGTACGTGGATTGAACCCATGCCCCTAAGACGCGGTATCCAGAAAACCGAGGAATACCCGACTATCGAGAACCCAACCTTGCATTCCGGACACTCCCTCATGATGGCCTTCACTATATCCGGATTCTCGGCGGAAAACACGGTGTTTTCAAGAACTCCGCGTCTCTCGACGAGTTTTAGAGTTCCCTCAACGGCTTCAATCTCCTTAACGTCGGCGTTTAGAAGGACATCCTGAAAGGAGCGTAGAACCTCCTCGACAGTTGGAACCAGCCTTCCCAGGGGCTGTTTCATAGATAGTTAAAAGCGTAAAGTTTAAGTGTTTTTATTTTATAATTCATTTTGGTGGAGTGGGGTATGAGGCTTTATCGGACGGGCAAGGCCTCACAACTCTTAGGCATCAGCAAGCCGACACTAATTAGGAAAATAAAATCCGGCGAGATTAAAGCATATCGGGTTGGCAAAGAATACCGAGTTCCAGAAAGCGAAATTAAGAGGATTCTTGAGGGTAAAATCCCTGATAAGGTCGTGATTTACGCAAGAGTTTCAAGCCGGGACCAGAAGGAAGACTTAGAAAGACAAGTTGAATACCTTAAGAATTACTCCTCATCCAGAGGTTATCAAGTGGCCAAAATCCTCACCGACATTTCCTCTGGATTGAACGAGAACAGGAGAGGATTAAAACAGCTCTTCAAACTCGTCGAGAGCGGAGAAGTGACCAAGGTAATCATAACTTACCGGGACAGGCTTACCCGCTTCGGCTTCAAATACCTCGAACAATACTTTAACTCTCACGGCGTTGAGATTGAAGTAATCTTCGACGATGAGGAGAAAACACCAGAAAAAGAACTTGTTGAGGACTTATTAGCCATCATAACATCCTTCGCTGGAAAGCTTTACGGGGCTCGTTCTCGCAAGAAAAAACGCCTCGTTGAGGCGGTAAAGAATGCCCTCAGAGACAATTAAACTCACGGCAAAATTCAAACTCAAGGGAACACCCGAAGGATTAGATGGGCTTTTCCAGACTTACCGGGAAATCGTGAACTTTCTCATCACTCACGCTTTTGAGAACAATGTAACCAGCTTTT